>JAWUWJ010000122.1:0-53287 GCA_034111925.1 Crocinitomicaceae bacterium | reverse complement strand
TGCCAATATACTTATTAATTGGATTGAAACACGACGTAGACCCCACTCTTGACCCGCGCACAGAACATTTAAAGATCAAGTATATCCACCCAAACTGATCAAGTATTTCTACCCGAACTCCAATAAAATTCATTCACATATAAATCAACTAGTTAGACCTTAAGAGCAATCATAATTTCACAATAGGGTAATATTAAATTTACTTTCTACCCATTGTAAATGCGCAAAAAAAATCAGTAATTGAACCTGAACATTCAAGCATAAATACCAATTCAATTTACACGTATAACGATTAGATTTGAAACAATAGAACGACTTAATTATTCAACCCCGACAAGAAACAGCATGCTGTAGAAAGCGCATTAGCCTGTACTTGTAAACCCAAAAATAGAATAATCCTAGTAACGCTCTAGTGGCTCGGTAGGATGCTGAAAATGCCCAGTCAATTCAAACAGAGTAGGCAAAAAAATTAAACAAATTATTATGAAAAAGAAAATTAGCTTGTTGATCGTGTTCTTCGGAATACTATTTTCATCAAACGCACAAGTATTCGATCTTACGACTGGGACTTCGGCAATTGGAACAACGGATCCAATTTGGACGATGCAAGCTCCAGGCGGAGGAGCTTTTGGTGCCGTAAATGTTTCCACTGGTTCACTTCAAAGTGCAGGTGGAACAATTTATCCTAACGCCTATGCTCAAAACAATTGTGGAAGATGGATTTCTCCTTGGACGAATGCGGCAAACCACATCATTACGACACCTGGAACTTTGGGAACATTTACATACCGTATGACATTCACGGTTGATGATTGTGTGCAAAACCCAACAGCCGTTCTTGATCTTTCATTTATGGCGGCCGACGATGTGTTAAATGCAATTCGTGTAAATGGTACTGCTCAGACTCTACCAGGAGGTACGATTACATTTAATCCTCCATCATCTATGACTTCAACTCCAGGAGTTGTTAATGGCGTAAACACTATTGAGGTTGACGTAATAAATAACAGTATCTACACAGCTTTACAATTGTGCGGTAACATTACTGTAACTGGTGACAACGTGGCTCCTACAAATTTAGATTGTTGTGAAGCACTATCTGGAGAAGTTCTTTCTTGGGGATCAGTTCCTGGAGCGATTAGTTATCAAGTTGTTATTCAATGGAATGATCCAGATTGTTGTGAATCGACTCAACTTCCAACTGAGAGCTTATACAATGTAACTGGAAACTCATTTGTATTGCCAACTCCGACGGTTTGTCACTCATGGAAAGTACGTGCAGTTTTCGCTAACAACTGTTACTCAGACTTCAGTGTTAAACAATGTGGATGTTACCCGATTAAAGGAAAATGCAAAGCACCAACGGAATTAAATTGTGATGCAGATCAGAATGGAATTTACCTTTCTTGGGGATCAACAGGGGTTACCTATTATGAAATCGAAATCAATTACAACGATCCAGCTTGTTGTAATAATGGAGAGTTACAATTCACTAATACTTTCTCAACACTTTCAAATTCCTTTACTGTTAGTAATCCTGAAGCATGTTTTTCATGGAGAGTTCGCTCAATATGTAAAGACGGATCAAGATCGGCTTGGAGTGTATATAAATGTTCTTGCGGTTTTGGACAAAAACAAGAGGAGGGTAATATACGCTCAAACTCAATCCAAGGAAAAGATGTGAAAGTTACTTTAATGCCAAATCCTGCTGAAGAATCAGTAACGATTATGGTTTTGAATCCAGCAGTAACAGAAAACTGCGAATTGGTTATTCTTGACTTATCAGGAAGTGTTGTTCATTCATCTTCTATCAAGATGAACGAAGAAAACAGAATTGACCTTACATCATTTAAACCGGGAATGTATATCTGTAATGTAAATGCAGACGGTAAAATAATTTCTACTGATAAACTTGTTATCAAATAAGGAATTCTAATCTTAAGTGATTGAACATTTAATCAAAAAAGAAAGCCCTGACGATTCTATCGTTGGGGCTTTCTAATATATTTAAAGCTTACTAATTAGCGCCTTCAGCTAATTCTTCTGAGGGTAAAGTAACTTCGACCGAACAACTTGTTATCAAGTAAGGAATTCGAACCTTAAGCCATTAAACATTCAATCAAAAAAAAGCCCTGACGAATCTATCGTCAGGGCTTTCTAATATAGTTAACGCTTATTATTTAGCGCCTTCAGTCAATTCTTCTAATTGTTCTTTAGAACCTACCAACATTTTTTGGAATTTGCGAACTCCAGTTCCCGCAGGAATAAGGTGTCCAACAATTACGTTCTCTTTAAGACCCATTAGATGATCTTCTTTACCAGCAATCGCTGCTTCATTCAATACTTTCGTAGTTTCCTGGAACGATGCCGCAGAAATAAACGATTGTGTTTGAAGTGACGCTCTAGTAATACCTTGTAGCATTGCTTTAGATGTAGCTGGAACAGCATCTCTTGAATCGATCAGCGTTTTATCTGCTCTCTTCAATTGCGAATTCTCATCTCTCAACTTACGTGCAGAAACAATTTGTCCTGCTTTCATTTCAGTTGATTCACCTGCATCAATGACTACTTTCATTCCATATACAGCATCGTTCTCTTCAGAAATATCTGCTTTATGGATATTTTGTCCTTCCAAGAAACGTGTATCTCCTGAATCAACAATTTGTGCTTTAAGCATCATCTGACGAACAATAACTTCGAAGTGTTTATCATTAATCTTCACACCTTGTAAACGGTATACCTCTTGAATCTCGTTAACCAAGTACTCTTGTACTTTAGTTGGTCCTTCAATATTCAAGATATCGTTTGGAGTTGTTGCCCCAACTGATAATGGTTGACCAGCTCTTACGAAGTCATTCGCTTGAACCAAAATGTGTTTCGATAATGGAACTAAATACTTACGTACATCTCCAGTTTTCGAAGTGATTTGGATCTCTCTGTTACCACGTTTGATCTTACCGTACTCAGCAACACCATCAATTTCAGAAACTACTGAAGGGTTCGATGGGTTACGTGCTTCGAATAACTCAGTTACACGAGGAAGACCACCTGTAATATCACCAGACTTACCAGCTCTACGAGGAATCTTAACCAAGATCAAACCAGCTTCTACCTTATCACCTTCTTTAACGTTAATGTGAGCATCAACTGGTAAAGAGTATTCTCTAAGAATATCTTTAGTCTTAGGATCGATAATGTGAATTGCTGGCATTCTCTTTTTATCACGAGATTCAGTAATTACTTTTTCAGCAAATCCTGTTTGTTCATCAACTTCTTCACGGAACGTTAATCCTTCAAGGATGTTTTCGAAAACGATAACACCTTTCACCTCAGTAATAATTACAGCGTTGTATGGATCCCACTTACAAATTACGTCACCTTTTTTAAGTTTCGTATTGTTATCGATCATCATTTCAGCACCGTAAGGGATGATGGCATTCATTGTAACAAGTCCTTTCGAATCTGTTATTTTCAATTCAGCCGATCTTCCAACTACCACGTTGCTTTTATCGCCATTTTTATCCTTAGTCTCAATCATTCTTAACTCGTCGATGTCAATTTGTCCAGCTGTTTTAGCTTTCAAATCATTTTCATCAGCAATATTAGAAGCCGTACCCCCAACGTGGAATGTACGAAGTGTCAATTGTGTACCAGGCTCTCCAATTGATTGTGCAGCAATAACACCCACAGCATCACCATTTACGGCTGGTCTCTGAGTTGCCAAGTTTCTTCCATAACATTTAGAACAAACTCCTCTACGCATTTCACAAGTCAATACAGATCTGATTTCAACCTCGTCAATTCCAGCTGAATCAATTCCAGCAGCAACGATATCAGTAATCAATTCACCCGCATCTACGATCATCTCGTCAGTTACTGGGTGATAGATTGCTTGAACAGCTGATCTACCAATAATTCTATCACTTAATGGCTCAACGATTTCATCATTTTTCTTCAATGGAGTTGCTATAAGGCCTCTTAAAGTCCCACAATCTTCCATGTTAATTACAACATCTTGAGCAACATCAACCAAACGACGAGTAAGGTAACCTGCATCGGCCGTTTTCAAGGCTGTATCGGCAAGACCTTTACGTGCACCGTGAGTTGAAATAAAGTACTCAAGAATTGATAATCCTTCTTTAAAGTTCGAAAGAATTGGGTTCTCAATAATATCTTGAGCAGAAGCTCCAGATTTTTGAGGTTTCGCCATCAATCCACGCATACCAGACAGTTGACGTATTTGCTCTTTCGAACCACGTGCACCTGAATCGTACATCATATAAATTGAGTTGAACCCTTGCATATCGTTCTTCAATTGCTCCATCAATGTGTGGGTCAATCTAGAGTTCGTATGCGTCCAAATATCAATAATTTGATTGTATCTCTCGTTATTTGTAATAAGCCCCATGTTATAGTTTGCCATAACATTTTTAGCTTCAGCTTCAGCTTTTTCAACTAGAACTACTTTCTCTTTAGGAACGATAATATCGTCTAAGTTGAAAGATAGACCACCAACAAAGGCCATGTGGTAACCCAATTCCTTAATATCATCAAGGAAGGCTACAGTACGAGAAGTTCCACAGATTTTCAAAACGTGAGCAATCATATCACGAAGTGCTTTCTTCGTCATTACTCCGTTAATGTATCCTGCTTCAGTTGGAACTTTTTCATTGAAAAGAACACGACCACAAGTAGTCTCAACCATACGAACTTCTAGTTCACCGCTTTCAGTTAAATCTGATGTTCTTACTTTAATCGCAGCGTGAAGATCTAACATACCTTCATTGTGTGCAATAATCACCTCTTCTGGTGAGTAGAAAGTTCCACCTTCACCTATAACTGGCTCTTCTTTCGTTCCTGCTTTTGGCTTTGTAATATAATACAGACCCAAAACCATATCCTGAGAAGGTACAGCAATTGGAGCACCATTCGCTGGATTCAAAATATTGTGTGAAGCCAACATCAATAGTTGCGCTTCTAAGATTGCAGCATTACCTAATGGTAAGTGAACCGCCATCTGATCCCCATCAAAATCGGCGTTAAAGGCCGTAGTTACCAATGGGTGAAGACGAATCGCTTTTCCTTCAATTAATTTAGGTTGGAAAGCTTGAATACCAAGTCTGTGAAGAGTTGGAGCTCTGTTTAAAAGAACTGGATGTCCTTTCAAAATGTTTTCCAAAATATCCCAAACAACTGGTTCTTTTCTATCAACAATTTTCTTAGCAGATTTTACAGTCTTTACAATTCCACGTTCAATCATCTTACGGATGATAAACGGCTTGTAAAGCTCAGCAGCCATTCCTTTAGGAAGACCACATTCGTGTAATTTCAAGCTAGGTCCAACAACAATTACGGAACGTGCTGAATAATCCACACGTTTACCAAGTAAGTTTTGACGGAAACGCCCTTGCTTACCTTTTAACGAATCAGATAAAGACTTTAATGGTCTGTTTGATTCTGTTTTAACTGCTGATGATTTTCTTGAGTTATCAAATAAAGAATCTACTGACTCTTGAAGCATACGTTTCTCATTTCTAAGAATTACTTCAGGAGCTTTAATTTCGATCAATCGTTTCAAACGATTGTTTCTGATAATTACTCTTCTGTATAAATCGTTCAAATCCGATGTTGCGAAACGACCTCCATCTAGTGGCACTAGTGGACGTAATTCTGGTGGAATTACTGGTACAACTTTCACGATCATCCATTCTGGACGGTTATCAATACGACTTTGAGAATCACGCATTGCTTCAACAACTTGCAAACGTTTCAACGCTTCGTTCTTTCTTTGAACTGACGTTTCGTTGTTTGCTTGGTGACGCAATTTGTAAGATGTCTCTTGCAAATCCATTGTTTTCAACAAATCATAAAGTGCTTCTGCACCCATTTTTGCGATAAACTTGTTCGGATCTGCATCCTCTAAATATTGGTTCTCTTTTGGAAGAACATCTAGTATATCTAAATACTCTTCTTCAGTCATGAAGTCCAAACGAGTCAATTCTTCATCTTCAGCTGATCTTGCGATACCTGCTTGAATAACTACGTATCTCTCGTAGTAGATGATTTGATCTAGTTTTTTAGTAGGAAGTCCAAGAAGGTAACCAATTTTATTTGGCAACGATCTGAAGTACCAGATGTGTGCAACAGGAACCACCAATGAGATGTGCCCCATACGTTCACGACGTACTTTCTTTTCAGTAACTTCTACACCACAACGATCACAAACGATTCCTTTATAACGGATTCTTTTGTATTTACCACAGTGACATTCATAATCCTTAACAGGACCAAAAATTCTTTCACAGAACAAACCATCTCTTTCCGGTTTGTAAGTACGGTAATTTATGGTTTCAGGCTTAAGCACCTCACCACTTGATCTTTCCAGAATAGTCTCTGGAGACGATAATGAAATCGTGATCTTGTTGAAGCTGCTTTGCTTTTTTGAATATTCTTTTCTATAAGCCATAATAATGTTTTCTTAATTATTCAACAACTGATGATTAATCCATAGTAATGTCAAGACACAAACCTCTCAACTCATGTAACAATACGTTAAACGATTCAGGAATTCCTGGTTCAGGAATATTGTCTCCTTTAACAATTGCTTCGTACGCCTTAGCACGACCCATTACATCATCCGATTTAACTGTCAAGATCTCTTGCAAGATGTTTGCTGCTCCAAACGCCTCAAGCGCCCAAACCTCCATCTCACCAAAACGTTGACCACCAAATTGTGCTTTACCACCAAGAGGTTGTTGTGTAATAAGTGAGTAGGGTCCGATAGAACGTGCGTGCATCTTATCGTCAACCATGTGTGACAGTTTCAACATGTAGATAATTCCTACAGTTGCTGTTTGGTGGAAACGTTCTCCTGTACCACCGTCATATAAGTAAGTTTTTCCTGATCTTGGAACTCCTGCTTTCGCACACCAGTCGTCAATTTCTAATGGATGTGCTCCATCGAAAATAGGTGTTGCGAACTTGATTCCAAGTTTGTCTCCAGCCCATCCTAAAACAGTTTCGTAAATCTGTCCAAGGTTCATACGCGATGGTACCCCAAGTGGGTTCAACACGATATCAACTGGAGTTCCATCTTCTAAGAATGGCATGTCTTCCTGACGAACGATGTTTGCAACAATACCTTTGTTACCGTGACGTCCCGCCATTTTATCACCAACTTTCAATTTACGTTTCTTAGCAACGTAAACTTTTGCCATCTTAACAATTCCTGCTGGAAGTTCATCTCCAACTGAAATATGGAATTTCTTACGCTTGTAAGTACCCAATAAATCGTTTGATTTAATATTGAAATTATGAATCACACGACCGATCAAGGCATCCACTTTAAGATCATCAGTCCAGTTTGTAGGATTAACAATAGAGAAATCAATCGCAGCTAAATTACGCAACGAGAATTTTGTTCCTTTCTTGATAATCTCTTCCTTAAAGTTATTTGCTACACCAGCTGATTTAGTTTCACCTGCGATATCAATTAACTTCTCAATTAAAGTATTCTTCAATTCAGCGAACTCTTTGTCGTATTCTGAATCTAAGTTTTCTAAAACTGGTTTGTCCTGAGCTTTTGCTTTTCTGTCTTTGATTGCACGAGAAAACAACTTCTTGTTTACAACTACACCTCTTAATGAAGGTCCAGCTTTCAATGAAGCATCTTTGACATCTCCTGCTTTATCACCGAAAATAGCACGTAGTAATTTCTCTTCTGGCGATGGATCAGTTTCTCCTTTTGGAGTGATCTTACCAATTAAGATATCACCTTCTTTGATCTCAGCACCAACTCTAATCAATCCGTGCTCATCCAAATCTTTAGTCGCTTCTTCACTAACGTTAGGAATATCAGAAGTTAATTCCTCCATTCCACGTTTTGTATCACGAACATCTAAAGAGTACTCATCGATGTGGATTGATGTAAAGATATCATCACGTACTACACGTTCAGAAATTACAATCGCATCCTCAAAGTTAAACCCTTTCCAAGGCATAAACGCCACTTTCAAGTTTTGACCTAGGGCCAATTCACCTTGTTGTGTTGCATATCCTTCACAAAGTACTTGTCCTTCTTCAACTTTATCACCTTTCTCAACGATTGGTTTCAAGTTAATACAAGTTCCTTGGTTGGTTCTACCAAACTTAGTTAAAGGGTAACGAGTTACCTCTCCATCAAAGCTTACTAATTTATCTTCTTTGGTCCAGTTGTATTTGATAACGATTTCATTCGCATCAACGTATTCAACTACACCTTTTCCTTCAGCGTTGATAAGTACACGAGAATCTTTTGCAACTAATTCTTCGATACCTGTACCAACGATTGGTGAATTCGGTTTCAATAATGGAACTGCTTGTCGCTGCATGTTCGATCCCATTAGTGCACGGTTGGCATCATCGTGCTCTAAGAAAGGAATAGAAGAGGCTGCAATCGATGCAATTTGGTTTGCACCAACATCCATTAAGCTTAATTCTTTTGGCGGAACAACTGGGAAATCATGCCCCAATCTAGCTTTAACTAAAGCTCCAGTAAAGGTTCCTTTATCATCAACATCAGCATTTGCTTGTGCAATGATTTTCTCATCTTCTTCTTCCGCTGATAAATATGTCGGCGCAGATTTAGTATCAACTTTACCGTTTGTTACAGTACGGTAAGGAGTTTCAATAAATCCAAGCTTGTTTACCTTGGCGAAAACACAAAGTGAAGAAATCAAACCAATATTTGGTCCCTCTGGTGTTTCAATCGTACAAAGACGACCGTAGTGAGTATAGTGAACATCACGCACTTCGAAACCGGCTCTTTCTCTAGAAAGTCCACCAGGCCCTAGTGCTGATAATCTTCTCTTGTGTGTTACCTCAGAAAGCGGATTCGTTTGATCCATAAACTGAGATAATTGATTCGTTCCGAAGAATGAATTAATTACAGAAGAAAGTGTCTTAGCGTTAATTAAATCAATAGGTGTAAAGACTTCGTTGTCACGAACATTCATTCTCTCACGAATCGTTCTTGCCATTCTTGCAAGACCAACTCCGAATTGAGAGTACAATTGCTCACCAACAGTTCTTACACGTCTGTTTGACAAGTGATCGATATCATCCACATCAGCTTTTGAGTTAATCAACTCAATTAAGTACTTGATGATTGAAATCATATCTGGCTTCGTAAGTACTCTTGAAGTTTCCTCCATGTTTACTTTAAGCTTCTTGTTCAAACGGAAACGTCCAACTTCACCTAGATCATAACGTGTATCTGAGAAGAATAATTTCTCGAATACCCCTTTGGCAGTTTCATAATCTGGCGGTTCAGCGTTTCTAAGTTGACGGTAGATATGTTCTACAGCTTCTTTTTCTGAGTTTGCCGTATCTTTTTGAAGTGTATTATAGATGATTGTAAAATCAGCACTATTAACATCTTCTTTGTGAAGAATAATAGTTTTTGATCCTGCATCAATGATCAATTCGATGTGCTCTTCTTCAAGAACAGTCTCACGATCTAATAATACTTCGTTTCTTTCAATAGAAACAACTTCTCCTGTATCTTCATCAACGAAATCTTCAATCCACGATTTAAGAACTCTTGCAGCTAATTTACGACCAAGCGCCTTTTTCAAGTTTGCTTTAGTTGCTTTTAACTCATCTGCAAGATCAAAGATATCAAGGATATCTTTATCTGTTTCGTATCCGATTGCACGGAACAAAGTTGTAACAGGTAATTTTTTCTTACGATCAATGTAAGCATACATTACGCTGTTGATATCCGTTGCAAATTCAATCCATGATCCTTTGAACGGGATAACACGGGCAGAATACAACTTCGTACCATTAGCGTGACGACTTTGACCAAAGAATACCCCTGGAGAACGGTGCAATTGAGAAACAATAACTCTTTCTGCTCCGTTTACCACGAATGATCCTTTAGGAGTCATATATGGAATTGTACCCAAGTACACATCTTGAACGATAGTCTCGAAATCCTCGTGCTCAGGATCTGTACAATACAATTTTAATTTTGCTTTTAGTGGGACACTGTAAGTCAATCCACGATCAATACACTCTTCAATTGAGTATCTTGGTGGGTCGATGAAGTAATCCAAAAATTCCAACACGAATTGATTTCTCGTATCCGTAATTGGGAAGTTTTCTGCGAAAACTTTAAACAATCCTTCACTATCTCTGTTTTCCGGTGTTGTTTCCAACTGGAAAAATTCTTGGAAGGACTTTAATTGAATATCCAAGAAATCTGGATACGCAAATGGATTTTTGCTCGACGCAAAATTCACTCTTGTCGAAATACTGTTTGATGATGCCAAATCCAAACGTTTTTTATTAGTGAATAAAACCGTATCAGCTTAGTCGATACGTATTTTTTTGGGTATTAAAAAGCACCCCTGCTTTAAAACAGGAATAGGCATCTCGGTAAAACCGAGACGCCTTCCTGAAAATTGTAATGAAGATTACTTAACCTCTACTTCAGCTCCTGCTTCTTCTAGAGACTTCTTAAGTCCTTCTGCTTCGTCTTTAGAAACACCTTCTTTGATTGCTTTTGGTGCACTATCAACCATTTCTTTAGCTTCTTTCAAACCAGCTCCAGTCAATTCCTTAACTAGTTTTACTACTGCAAGTTTAGATCCACCAGCTGCTGTAAGAATAACATCAAATTCTGTTTGCTCTTCAGCGGCAGCTTCTCCACCACCTCCACCTGCTACTGCTACTGCTGCAGCTGCTGCTGGTTCGATACCGTACTCATCCTTAAGGATAGTTGCTAATTCGTTAACATCTTTTACTGTAAGGTTAACTAACTCTTCTGCGATTTTTTTTAAATCAGCCATTGTATTTAATTTAAATAGATTCTAAAATAATTTATTGTGCTCTTTCTTCGAGCGTTTTAAGAAGACCAGCGATTGTTCCGCCAGCATTCTTAAGTCCAGATATAACGTTCTTAGCAGGACTCTGAAGCAATCCAATAATATCTCCAAGTAATTCTTCTTTACTCTTGATATCAGCAAGTATTTGTAGTTGATCATCGCCAACGTAAACACCTTCATCAATCCAAGCACCTTTAAGAAGTGGCTTATCTGCTTTCTTACGAAAATCTTTGATAAGTTTTGCTGGAGCATTACCTACTTCTGAGAACATGATAGACGTAGCTCCTGAAAGGGTAACTTTCAATTCGCTAAAATCTTTCGCTTCAACCTTGTCCATTGCTTTTTCAAGAAGAGTGTTTTTCACAACTCTCATTGAAACATTGGCATTGAAAGCCTTTCTTCTCAGACTGTTAATTGTCTCTACCGTTAATTCCGCCGTATCTGCTAAATAGATAACATTGTTGTCAGCTAACTGAACAGCTAAGTCATCTACGTATTTTGCTTTTTCTTCTCTTGTCATTTCAATAGTTTTTAAGCAATTAGCCCTTTGGTCTCAATTTGAATACTTGGACTCATAGTAGAACTAATGTAAAGGCTTTTGAAGTACGTTCCTTTTGAAGAAGACGGTTTCAATTTAACAAGTTGTTGAATTAACTCGTTTGCATTGTCCGTGATCTTGTCCTTATCAAAACTAGCTTTCGCTACCATTGCGTGAACGATTCCGTACTTATCAACTTTAAAGTCGATCTTACCTGCTTTTACTTCAGTTACTGCTTTAGCGACATCCATTGTTACTGTACCAGTTTTTGGATTCGGCATTAATCCTCTTGGTCCTAAAACACGACCTAGAGCACCTACTTTCCCCATTACTGCTGGCATTGTAATAATAACGTCCACATCAGTCCATCCACCTTTGATTTTTGCGATGTAATCATCTAAACCAACGTAATCTGCACCTGCTGCTGTTGCTTCCTCCGCTTTATCTGGAGTACACAATACAAGAACTTTAATGTCCTTACCTGTACCATGTGGCAATGCAACTGTACCTCTTACCATTTGATTCGCTTTTCTAGGATCAACTCCTAAACGAGCACAAACATCAATTGATGCATCAAATTTTGTTGATGAAATTTCCTTAACTAAGTTACATGCTTCTGCCAAGGAGTACACTTTTGAAGAATCAATCTTCGCTAGTGCGTCTTTTCTTTTCTTTGAAATTCTTGCCATAACACTTATTTAGTTTTTGGTGCTTCACCACCTTTAACATTAACTCCCATACTTCGAGCTGTTCCTGCTACCATGCGCATTGCAGAGTCAACAGTAAAACAATTCAAATCCGGCATTTTATCCTCAGCGATTTCTCTAACTAAATCCCAAGAGATGTTACCTACCTTCACCCTGTTGGATTCTGGAGAACCTTTCTTAAGTTTTGTCTTTTCAAGAATTTGAACTGCTGCTGGAGGAGTTTTAATTACAAAATCAAACGATTTATCACTGTAAACTGTGATTACCGCGGGTAGAACTTTTCCAGGTTTATCCTGCGTACGAGCATTAAACTGCTTGCAGAACTCCATAATGTTGACACCTTTTGCACCTAGTGCTGGGCCAACTGGAGGGGCTGGATTTGCTGCACCACCTTTGATCTGTAATTTGATCAAACCTGCTACTTCTTTAGCCATTTGTTTTCAATTGTGTAGTCAAACGTGATTACTTTTAATGCGGGAAGCTTTAATCGCTTTCGTCACTCCTACGGGTTAATATACTCTTTAAACTTCTTTTTCAACTTGCATGTAGCTAAGCTCAAGCAAGTTCTTTCTACCAAATATTTTCACCATTACTTTCAGCTTTTTCTTGTCTTCGTTGATTTCATCAACAACACCGCTGAAATTGTTAAATGGACCGTCAATTACTTTAACAGCTTCTCCAATAACAAATGGAATTTTCATTTCTTCTTCAGTTTCCGAAAGCTCATCTACTTTACCAAGTATACGATTCACTTCAGACAACCTCATTGGAGCAGGCTCTCCACCTTTCTCCGTACCAAGGAAACCAATTACATTAGGAATCCCTTTAATTACGTGAGGCACTTCTCCAGCAAGTGAAGCTTCTACCAAAACGTAACCGGGCAAATAAGCTTTCTCTTTACTTACTTTTTTACCTTTTCTAATTTGGAAGACTTTTTCAGTTGGAATTAAAACTTGTCCAACAAAATCATCCAATTTAAGGCGTGAGATTTCCATGTCAAGGTATTCCTTAACTTTTTTCTCTTTACCACTAATGGCTCTCACCACGTACCAACGCATTTTAATTTCTGCAGCCATGTTGCTTAGAATAAATCTAGTTTATAGATAAAACCAATTATTCCTCTCCATGTAGAATTATCGTCTCCGGTAATCCCGAATACGTAATCCATAGAAAATATAATAAGTGATATTAGAACTGAAGCTACCACAACAATAATGGTGTTACTTTGTAATTCTTTCCAAGTCGGCCAAGTAACTCTATGAGTCATCTCCGTTACCGTCTCGTTTATATATTCTTTAACCTTTGACATGTCATCAATTTTTGCACGGGCGGTAGGGTTCGAACCCACGACCATTGGATTTGGAATCCAGTACTCTACCAACTGAGCTACGCCCGTAAATTAGATAAGCTTTCGGCGTACCAATTGCTTATCATTAATTTGACCGTTTACTAAAAAATTTGACCCTTTCAAGTCAATTCTAAAGTGAGGAAGTCTACCTCGTATAAAAAGGGGAGCGAACTCCCCTTTTCATAATTATCTATTTGATCAATCTTATTTGATGATCTCAGTAACTTGTCCAGCTCCTACAGTTCTACCACCCTCACGGATAGCGAAACGAAGACCTTTGTTCATTACAACTGGTACGATCAACTTAACTGTAATAGTTACGTTATCTCCAGGCATTACCATCTCACGACCATCAGTCAAAAAGATTTCACCTGTTACATCAGTTGTTCTTAAGTAAAACTGAGGACGGTATTTGTTGTGGAAAGGAGTGTGACGACCACCTTCTTCTTTCTTCAATACATAAATCTCAGCTTTGAATTCTTCATGAGCAGTTGCAGTACCTTCCGCACAGATCACCATACCACGCTTGATTTGAGACTTCTCAATACCACGCAATAAAAGACCAACGTTATCTCCTGCTTCACCTCTATCCAAAATCTTACGGAACATTTCAACACCAGTACAAGTTGACTTTAAATTCTCGCCACCCATACCCATGATATCAACTGAATCTCCAGTATTTACAATACCAGTTTCGATTCTACCTGTTGCAACAGTACCACGACCTGTAATCGTAAATACATCTTCAACTGGCATAAGGAAATCTTTGTCAATTTCACGTGGAGGAAGTTCGATATAAGTATCAACTGCTTCCATTAGTTCGTTAACTCCAGCAACCCATTTTTCTTCACCGTTCAATGCTCCAAGAGCAGAACCAGCGATTACAGGTGTATTGTCTCCATCGTACTCATAGAATTCAAGTAATTCTCTGATTTCCATTTCAACTAACTCAAGCAACTCTTCATCATCAACCATATCCACTTTATTCATGAATACAACCATTCTTGGAACACCAACTTGACGTCCTAAAAGGATGTGCTCACGAGTCTGAGGCATTGGCCCATCAGTAGCCGCAACTACTAAAATAGCACCATCCATTTGGGCAGCACCAGTAACCATGTTCTTTACGTAATCAGCGTGACCTGGACAGTCAACGTGAGCGTAATGACGATTTGCCGTTGCATACTCAATGTGAGATGTATTAATTGTGATACCACGTTCTTTTTCTTCAGGTGCATTATCAATTGAAGAGAAATCGCGAGTTTCAGCAAGACCTTGACCAGCTAATACCGAAGAGATAGCGGCTGTCAAAGTAGTTTTTCCGTGATCGACGTGACCAATAGTTCCAATGTTTACGTGTGGTTTGGAACGATCAAATGTTTCCTTAGCCATTGTTCTGTGTTTTGTTTCTTAGTTAATAAACTTCTATATATGCAAAAATTCCATTCGCCAACCGACGAACGAAAAAATTTTCATTCACTTTATCGAGCCAATAACGAGAATTGAACTCGTGACCTCTTCCTTACCAAGGAAGCACTCTACCCCTGAGCTATATCGGCACTAATATTCTTTCAAAAAAAATGAGCGGGAGACGAGACTCGAACTCGCGACCCTCAGCTTGGAAGGCTGACGCTCTACCAACTGAGCTACTCCCGCTTATAATAATTAACAATGCTCCTTTGGTGGGGAGAGCAGGATTCGAACCTGCGAAGACGTAGTCAGCAGATTTACAGTCTGCCCTCGTTGGCCGCTTGAGTATCTCCCCATAGTACAAAAGTACATTTTGAGCCGATGGAGGGACTCGAACCCCCGACCTGCTGATTACAAATCAGCTGCTCTAGCCAGCTGAGCTACATCGGCACATTGTTGGTATTTCAATATTTGAAAGAACTTAAAAAAGTACTCCCCGTTTCGTTTAGGGAGTGCAAATGTATGAAACTTATTTCTTTTGACAAGCAAAAAATGAAAAAAAAACAAAAAAAAAAAGGGTGAGAAATTCCCACCCTTACTGACGAATATGCAACCGACTGATTTACGCCTTTTTAGACTTGTGTCGCGCAACTTGTTTTTTTAATGCCTGAACAGCAAGATCGGCTGCTTCTTCAAAACTCTTGCATTGTTTTTTTGCAAAAAGTTCGCTTCCTGGGAGTAATAATTTGACTTCAGCAATCTTATTTTCTGACGAATCGTTTTTGTCAATCTTTAAATATATTTCACTTGAGATAATACTATCGTACATCAATTCTAATTTTTTCACTTTTTCCTGAATAAATTGAATTAGTTTTTGGTCTGCCGTAAAATGAACGGAATTGATTCTTAAATCCATTGTCTAATTTTTTTGACCCCTAGGATGGGATTGTGAATAAATACTTGTTATCTCAGCGAACGAGTTATGGGTATACACCTGCGTGGCGGATAAACTAGCGTGCCCTAAAAGTTCTTTTAAAACTTCTAATCCAGCACCATTGTTTAACATGTGCGTTGCAAAGGTGTGCCTTAAGACGTGAGGACTCTTTTTCTCCAGACTCGTCGCCTTTCCAAGATAACTATTTATTTTCCTATAGACAAACTTTGAATATAATTTTTTACCATTGTTTAACACAAAGAAATTTCCGTGTGTTACGCTCAATCCGGACTTCATTGAACGGTATTCCACTACTAGCTTGTAAAGATCTTTAGAAATCGGAATTATCCTTTCTTTGTTCCTTTTTCCAAGAACCTTGATTTGATTTGAGTTAACGTCATTGTCAATTAGACCGATAAGTTCACTAGATCGAATTCCCGTCTGATAGAACACCTCGAACATCAATCGATCTCTGACGCCTTCAAAATCGTCTGTAAACAGATTAGCAGTCTTGGTTTGTTCCAACTCCTTTTTCTGAGCAAATGATGGAAGTCTCTTTTGGTTTTTTGGCCCTTTGATCAATTGCATTGGTGTTGATTCCAAATACTGTTCTTTAACTAACCATTTGAAATAAGTGCGCAGAGAGGATAACTTTCGATTTACTGAGTTATTTACGTAGTCACTTTCGATTAGATTAACCATCCACCCTCTCACGAGCCTTGAATCGACTTCTTTAAGGTCTTCTAATGAATCTATATCCGCAAACTCAAGGAACTGTGCAATATCTTTTTGATAGGCCATACACGTGTGTTCTGAAAACCGTTTTTGGGTTGTCAGGTAATCAATAAAACCATCAAGCATAAAAAAAGGAGCCATATAGGCTCCTTTACGTATTTTGAGTTGAAATGTTTCGATTACATTTCAGCAGATTGCATTCTTTGCTTATAAGCAGCACGAATCCTTCCTTGTCTTTTAGAGATAGAAGGCTTAGTAAATTGCTTGCGCTCTCTCAATTGTCTCATCACTTTAGTTTTTTCGAATTTCTTCTTATACTTTTTGATGGCTCTTTCGATGTTTTCACCTTCTTTTACTGGAATAATTAGCATATCTTATGTTGTTTTCTTTCTATTATCGGGTGGCAAATATATAACTAAAAAATTAAAGTCAACTTATAATTGTTAATAATTTTAGTCGAATTGCATTTTTTTATTTCACCCCTATTTTAATATCTCTCTTGAGATTACAATTTTCTGAATTTCAGACGTTCCTTCTCCAATAGTCATTAGTCTTGCATCACGAAGGAATTTCTCTGCAGGATACTCTTTAGTGTACCCATAACCAGCCATTATCTGCATAGCTTCATTCCCACATTTAACAGCAACTTCACTAGCGAAATATTTCGCGAAAGCGCCTTCTTTGGTTAGCGGTAATTTTTGGTTCTTTAGATAGGCCGCTTGAAAAGTAAGCATTTCTGCAGCTTCCACTTCAGTTGCCATATCAGCCAGTTTAAATCCGATCGCTTGGAACTGAGCAATTGGCTTTCCAAACTGCTCTCTTTCTTTTGCATATTTAACAGATGCTTCATACGCTCCACGAGCAACTCCACAACTTAACGCAGCAATTGAAATTCTTCCACCATCTAGGATTTGCATTGCTTGCTTAAATCCTTGACCAACTTCCCCCAAAACATTGTCATTTGAGACGCGAACATTATCAAAAATCAATTCAGCTGTTTCACTTGCGCGAACTCCAAATTTATCCTTAATCTTTACCGCTGAGAATCCTGGAGTTCCTTTTTCGATAACAAAAGCCGTGACACCATTGCTGTCCAAAAGTTCACCTGTTCTTACAAGAACAACAGATATATCTCCCGACAAACCATGAGTAATCCAGTTTTTCGCACCGTTAATGATCCAATCATCACCATCTTTTACTGCAGTCGTTTTCATACGCATTGCATCTGAACCTGTATTTGGCTCAGTAAGACCCCAGGCGCCAATATGTTCTCCAGAAGCAAGCTTCGGTAGGAACTTTTTCTTTTGTGCTTCAGAACCGTGGTAATAAATATGACCCGTACACAAAGAATTGTGAGCGGCAACACTAAGTCCAACTCCACCACAAACTCTTCCTAGTTCCATCAGAACCGTAGCATATTCGAAATAACCCATTCCACTTCCTCCGTATTCTTCTGGAATATAAATTCCAAGAAGACCTAGGTCACCCATTTTTTTCATCACATCAACAGGGAAGAATTCTTCTTCATCCCACTTGTTCATATGCGGTCTTATTTCCTTTTCAGCAAAGTCACGCACCATTTGTGCAATCATCTTTTGATTTTCGTCTCTCTCAAAATTCATGTTTAACTCGAATATAAGTTGTTTAGTCCTCTAGTCTAATAGGCTACTAAATTAGTAATATTGTTAGAAAACCCTTTTAATTTTTCTATTCCATTTAAAAAATCTAGTGATACAAGGAAGTTGAAACCAGCAACTTCCCCACCTGCTTTTTTAATTAATCTACCTGCTGCCTCAGCAGAACCTCCCGTTGCCAGCAAGTCGTCATGAAGCAAAATCTTTTGTCCCGCTGAAATGGCATCAATGTGCATTTCAATGGCAGCGCTTCCATATTCCAAGTCATAATCGACACTAATGACGTTGTGCGGTAACTTTCCCTTTTTTCTAATTAGAATAAACGGAACCCCCAATTTCATTGCCAAGGGATACCCAAAAAGAAACCCTCTACTTTCAATTCCCGCTATTGCATCAAGATTTGAATCTTTATACATGGTATAAAGATGATCTACGACTTCGACTGACAATTCAGCATCCATCATTATAGGTGTAATATCTTTGAAGACAATTCCCTCCTTCGGAAAATCAGGAACATCTCGGATAGCTGCAGAAAGCTTTGATTCTAATGACATATTTAAATTTTTAGGTAGTTTTTAATTTTCAAAAACAACTCTTGATCAATCAATTTTGACTCTAAAATGTCCTCAACCGTGCTGTAATTGCCATTGGCCATTCTCATTTTAACAATTGAATTGGCAACTTTATACGATATATAAGGATGGTTTTTCAATTCGTCAATGGTACAAGTATTGATATCAATTGGCTTAATATTTCCTTCACTCAAGATAATACTCTCGCTTACTTGTTCATATTTCTCATCATCGAATTTCCAAATCTCGAGCAGTTGTTTGGTATCAGTATACCCGCCAAGCTCTTCTCGGTATTCAATAATTTTCTTGGCATAAAAATCACCAATTCCAGGAATTGATTTTAGATTCTCAATATCAGCCGTATTGATATCTACTTTTATGAATTCCTTTTCAGGCAAAGGTTCAAATTGTTTCTTGGCTTCAAACTCAGGATAAAATGTTGAATCTTTCATCAAGTCAAACAACTCTGATGATATCACGAAAATCTTTTTCAGATCATCATTTGATTTAAGTCCTCGCTTTGAAAAATTTAGAACAACATCAACTTGCTTCTTAGAAAGTCCGAGTTTCAACCAATCCTCTTGTTGATACTCATTGGGATCAAAAGCTTGCGAAGGCCTCTTGAATTTAGAGGCCCATACTTTTTTCTTAGATTCCTTCTTGTATTCGCGCTTCTCATCTATCTCCTCTTCAATTTTCTCAAGCTCTTCAAAACTGATTTGAATTTCATCATCATCATCGCCATATGCAGCAATAATTCTTGGAGTATACGAAATTAGAGCAGCGATACACAACAACAAAAGCAGGCCTCGCCTATTTCTTTTGGAGATGGGCATTATGTCTTCTTAATGGCGGTAGTAAACTTTTTCAGCTCTTCTTTCACTTTAGGCAATAAGATAAATAGTCCAATTATATTCGGGAAAACCATGGCAAAGATCATAGCATCAGAGAAATCGATTACTGCACCAAGACTAATTGAAGCTCCAATAACAACAAAAATCAGGAACATTAACTTATAAACGATATCAGATATTTTACTCTTTCCGAATAAGAACTTCCATGCTTGTAATCCATAGTAAGACCAAGATAACATTGTTGAAATGGCGAATAAAATAACGGCAACTGTAAGTACAATAGAGAAGTGTGGTATTGCCGAATCAAATGCTGCTGAAGTTAAATCAACCCCACCAAGATGTTCACCACTTGACATAATCACGTTTTTGTCCGCATCCAAATCTCCATAATTGAAGAGGCCGAACTTAAGGTTTGTAACAATCATAACCAGTGCAGTCATTGTACAAATCACAACCGTATCTATAAAAGGCTCAAGGAGGGCTACAATTCCTTCACTAGCTGGGTATTTAGTTTTAACCGCTGAATGTGCAATGGCAGCTGAACCAACTCCAGCCTCATTAGAGAACGCAGCTCTTTGAAACCCAACAATTAATACACCAACGAAACCTCCAATCCCAGCATCCATATTAAATGCTCCAGAGAAGATCATTCCAAAAGCTTTTGGAATGAAACTAAAATTCATACCTAGAATAATTAGGGCTGCCAAAACATAGATTCCTGCCATAAAAGGAACAATCTTTTCAGTTACTTTTCCAATTTTCTTAATACCTCCGATGATCACAATACCAACAATAATGGCTACTACGATTCCGAAAATAATTCCTGTATAGTCTGATTCTAATCCTGTAATTTGAATAAATTGAGCAGCTGCTTGATTCGCTTGGAACATGTTTCCTCCTCCAATTGATCCTCCAACGCACATAATTGCAAAGAAGATTGCCAATCCTTTACCAAGCTTACCTAAGCCTTTTTCTTTTAATCCTTTTGACAAATAATACATTGGTCCTCCGTGAACGGTACCATCTTCATCTACATCTCTATATTTAACCCCAAGAGTACATTCAACGAATTTAGATGCCATTCCAATCAATCCAGCAACAATCATCCAAAACGTAGCACCTGGTCCACCAATTGCAATTGCAACGGCAACACCGGCAATGTTACCCAAACCAACAGTCGCTGAAAGTGCGGCAGTTAGCGCTTGAAAATGTGTCACTTCGCCCTCGGCTCCTTCTACCCCCATTGTCTTTGGTATATCACCATCAACAATATTCATTTCAGGGTCCGTTTTTTCAACCTCGTGATGATCCAGATGATCATATTTTCCTGAGACAATTTTTATTGCAGTACCAAATAATCGAATGTTCGGAAACTTGAAATAAATAGTAAAGAACAAGGCCCCGAGTAAAAGTATAATTAAAACAATGGGAATATCGATACCGGCAAGAGTTACGGGAAAAAATATAACGGAACCAACAGCATCAGCAACTGGGCGAAATACACCATCAATTTTCTCTTCAACAGTTTTTTCAGCGGCAAAATTTAAAAATGGTGTCAGTAGGGCAAACAAGCCTATTAAATACTTCATATTGATCCTGTGATTAATTTATTTTCGAAGGAAACAAATATAGCAATAAAAAACTTGGATTTTAGGCACTTTTGACGAGCGGTAATTAGTGCGATAAGCGAAAATAATCGACCAATTTAGTTATTTGTGAATCGCTACCGAGAACGAATATTTTTGACCCCTTTATAACTTTTATATCGATATCTGGATTGATTTGATAACTTCCAGTTGCGTCTTTAAAGCCAATAATCGTTGCTCCCGTTATTTGACGAGACTCTAGTTCCTTGATTGATTTATCTTGAAATTCTGAGGGCAACTCGTCGTAAGAAATCGATTCGATGTTCGCTCCTTCAATTCCTCTGGTCCTAATTATATCCAAAAACTCCATCACATCTGGATTCGCAATCAGTGAAGCCATGTGCGATCCTCCAATAGAATCTGGCATTATAACATTGTTTGCTCCTGCCATTTTCAATTTGGACACAGCCGAATTCCGAGAGGCCCTGCTAACAATGAGAATATCTTTATTGAATTCTCTTGCAGCAAGAACGACATAAATATTATCGGCGTCTTTCGGCAAACAAGTAATAATTGCCCTCGCCTTTCTTATTCCAGCCTTCTCCAATATTGCATCGTCTGTGCTGTCTCCTCGAAGAAAATTTATTTTTTCATTTGTTTCATTCTTTTCAATAACACTTTCATCCTTCTCAAGAATTACGAAATCATAATTATGCGACATAAGATCATTCGCAACTTGATAACCGACGCGTCCAAAGCCACAAATAATTACATGATTGTTCATTTTCCCAGTTTCCTTCATGGTTTTATTTTCTTTAAGATAACGTTTGTACTCTCCTCCAACTAGATACCTTGTGATTGAAGTAATTGCGTATGCAAATGTTCCGAAGCTTGAAATAATTAGAAAGGCGGTGAATAATTTACCATAAACAGACAATTCAGCCACTTCTCTAAACCCTACTGTCGAAATAGTAATTATCGTCATGTAGAAAGAGTCGATGAAGTCCCATTCTTCAATGAGCATATAGCCAGACGTACCGACCGCAATAATTAATACAATCAACCCTAGAAAATAGGATAGCTTGGAAAGAAGTTTAGAGCGTAATAGCATAAATTATAATTCCCAGATCGTATTTCTTTTTCTTCTTTGCAATTTGAAATAATGCTTATGTTCTAATATCCATGCCATTATCAGATAGATCAGCAAAGGCGAGCCAAGGGCAATAAAAGACGAATAAATAAATCCAAGTCTCACTTTAGAGCTACTGATACCCAATTTTCTAGCCCACCATGCGCAAACACCAAAGGATTTTAATTCGAAAAAGAAGACTGTTTTTTGAATCATTTTTTAATTCTTGAGGATCTTATTACCTACTGCGCAAGATAAGCATTTTTTACGACAGCAACAGTAACGATACAACCCCATTAGGCCTTGAGAATCGTACGCATTTTCAATAACAATTCCAGACTCTCTCCATTTTGTCAATATTGAATTATTCTCAGGGGAAATCGATTCTAAAATTTCAATTGCCATATCACGGTAACTTTCATTGGCATTAACCTCGCTTTTATACCAGAGAAAGGGAACAACTCCATTGATCATTAGTCCATTTTTAAAATTTTTCGACAGGGTTTGAATTCCAGCTAAATCCATATTCTCGTTGCTCCTGTCAAAAACTGAATTAAATGCCCCAATGATTTTATCTGATGATCCTATATCGATGAGATAATCAAGTTCTGAATCGCCGATGAGGTGTGCAAATTGCTTTAGCCGAACTGTCGGAAAGTTCTTCGGTCTTGTTCCCTTAAAATGCCATTGATTCGACCCATTACCATCAGATGATTTACTCGTTAACATTCCACTTTCAGACACCATCAACTTGTAGCGTTGGGAAGGAGATAGATTGGTTAATTGTGAATATGGCACCGATCGTACCAATTCGAGAAACGCAAGTTTATTCAAATTGGATCCAAATGCTGCTGCGAGAAAAACATACAAAGGCGAAGATTCATTGTTCAAATACGACTGAATCAATTTTACTCTGTCGTTCAATTTTCCCACCAATGACTTGCCAATCATTGATTGTAGAAAAACGGAATCAATTGAATCAAGTTCATTTTTACATATTATTTGATTTGAATTTTCGAGATAGCTTTTGTGCTTATTCCAATGTTGTTCATCTATCAGCTCTTTCATTTCGAGAACAGGGAGTTTCAGGCCATTTTGGTAGACGTCTTTGTCGTTTTCATATACAACATGTAAAATGACGTTGTTATAGTTCTCATCAAGATGGTGCTTGTGCGCATACCAATCTGAGCTTTTAACATGGATTTCAATATGTCCATGAAAGGTGATTCCATCCAATCGAATGGCTCCATGTTTAAAGTCTGGACCTTTTAGTAGGGTATTGTGAGATCCGAAGTTTAATATTTCGACTTCGGCTCCGTCTGTCAGTTTTAGTTGCGGTTTAAGTATGCGTTTGTTCTTCCAAACAAACTGAAGGTAGTCTTCGGTCATTAGTGTGCAGTGTGTAGGTTAATTCAATTGTTCGATTGCTCTATATATAAGATACAAAAAAAAGCGCTTCGGATAAACCAAAGCGCTTTTTCAAAAGAATTATTTTCGATTTAATACCTTAAGTACTTTAAGTATTTTGCATCTGCTTCAGCAGCTGTAGTTAAATCCAAATCCATTTGAAGAACATCACCTTCCGTTCTTCTATTGAATTGGTGAAGTAATTCAAAAGTTGCCTTGTCTGATCTTCTATATTTATTAATATAAGACTCAGTTAACTTGATTTCTTCATATTCTGCAATTACATCCTCTGCTGGCTCATCAACTCTATAAGCACCGTCTTTTTTCCATACAGTTCTTGCTACGTTCTCTCCGTCTCCAACAGGAACCAATCTTCTAGGATCAACACCTTTTTCTTCAACTAAGAATTTATAACAAGCTCTTGCACGATTCTCAGAAAGGATTTGGTTACGCGGGTTACTACCACGTGAATCCGTATGTGAACTCAATTCCAATTTCATTCCCGGATACTCTTCTAGCAACTCTAAAACGAATAACAAAGAATCTTTAGAGTTAATTGTTTCATCAACTAAAAGTTCCCAGCTATTAAGTGCATAACGTACTTCAGGTAGACGGATAGGTTTCTTAGGTATCATAACCATATCCACAACGAAATCTTGAGCGTAGTCTACATCAACTGTTGTAATAGTTTGACCATCAGGCACTGGATGGTATTTCGTCTCATCACCAGTAATGTTAATCTTGTAAGAAATCTCTTCATTAACATAACGCGATCCAAATGTTGCATCTGTAGTTGGACGTTTATCCCAGAAAACTGAACCTTTCTCATCTGTATAACCTTCCCATTTAGAACCATCAGAACCAACAGCACTAACTTTAACATCTTCAAGGAAGATAGACTTATCAACTAGCTCAGTAACATTAACTTTTAATGAAAACAAGTTTGGAGGCATTACATAAGAGAAGATATCTGGATTTGTTTCTCCATTTACACTTTTTCTTTCCGAAGTGAAATAACCTAAACGATTCGTTACTTCAATTAAAGCGTAATCGTTGTTAGGGCTATTAATAGGTGAACCTAAGTTCGTTGGGTTTTCCCATTTGTTTTCTTCACCAACTCTCGCAGCTTTAAAAATATCAAGTCCTCCCATTCCTGCTCTTCCGTCTGAAGCGAAAATCAATTCACCATTCAAACCAAAAGAAGGGAACAATTCATTTCCTTTTGTATTAATCTCTGGACCCATATTTACTGGCACAGCCCAAGTATCTGCTTTCTTATCGTATTGAGAATACCATAAATCTCTTCCACCAAAACCTCCTGATCTATCCGATGCGAAGATCAAGTACTTACCATCCATAGTGGCAGGATGACCAACAGTTATTGTATCATGCGATTTAAGTCCGATTATTTTCGTTGGCTCATTCCATTCATCACGACCCTTTGCTTCAGATATCCAGATTTCACAACCAAGATTTTCTTTCTTCATATTAGGACATCTCGTAAAGAACATTTTTTTGAAACGAGAATCAAATGCGATTGTTCCTTCATTGTCAACAGTATTAACTCCATCTCCTTTAACTAAGTATGGTGCAGTCCAGTTTCCTTTCTTATCTAAATCAGAAGCCCATAAATCCATAAATGACTCCCCTGTTCTAGGATCAGAATCTTTACCCGTTACGCCACTTCTAGAAGAAGCCCAATACATTCTTTTTCCTTTTCGATCTCCAAACATCGGAGCCATATCGAATTGGTCTGTATTAATAGCCGTTTGGTTTTCGATTACGTGTCTTGTCTTTTCAGCAATAAAGTCTTTGCTTTTATTACATGACTCAATACCTACGTTTGCCATATCATTATCGGGAACAACCGCTAAGTAAAGCTCGTATTGTTTGATGGCCTTTTCATACTCGGTCATCATACGTAACATTTCAGCGTTCTTCAAGTAAACATCAGCCTCTTCATCTTGATAATCAAGCAATAAAGCTTTGTTGAACCACTCGTTTCCTTCTCTAAACTGATTTGTAAATCGGTAACACTCGGCAGTCTTATAGGCCATTTCACCTTTCAACTTTTTGGCTTGTTTCCCTTTTCGAGTAATCTTACGGTAAGCGACTGAACAGTCCTTAATTCCGTCATAGTACTGCTCACTTGCAAATGTTACACGTGCTTTTGAAACGGCTTTGTTTTGAGCTTGACTCACTGTAGCTAGGCTAAGTAAGAAAATGGTTAAGGCAATTTTAATCTTCATAAAATGTCTTTTTTCAGTTCTAAATGTACTGCCAATTCACTTGACAGATAGTTATTAGTGATCGTAAAAGTAATAAAAAAAGTAATTGATAAGTTCGCAAATTTTATTATTTCACAATCGTTTTAAATTTGAACGTTTCCAATCAGTCCACATAGGTATATTTCTCCCATTTCTCAATCACCTTTCCAAATCCTTCTGAGAGCTCAGAATTGAGGCGTAAATATTCGTCTTTAGACGGGTGCTGAAAACCAAGTGTCTTCGCATGAAGTGCCTGACCTTCAAGAAGCTTAAAGCAGTTTTCAATGAACTTTTTGTACTTCGAACTCGTCGTACCTTTTAATATTGAATCTCCACCATATTCCAAATCATAGAACAATGGATGTCCAATGTATTTCATATGAACACGAATTTGATGCGTTCGACCAGTTTCCAACTTACATTCAACTAAAGTGACATATCCATATCGCTTCAATACTTTGTAATGTGTAACTGCATGCTTACCATTGTCGCCCTCAGGAAAAACGGTAAACATCTTTCTATTCTTTACAGAGCGACCAATATGCCCTGTGATCGTGCCTTCATCCTCTTTAACGTCACCCCAAACAAGGGCGTGATACCTTCTTTCTGTTGTTCTATCAAAGAATTGCTTTGCGAGATGTGTTAATGCTTGTTCGGTTTTGGCCACCACCAATAATCCAGTAGTGTGTTTGTCCAAACGATGCACTAAACCAGGCCGACTGTAAAGGTTATCCCCTCTATCGGGTAAGTTTTCGAAGTGATATATTAAACCATTCACCAAAGTACCGGTATAGTTACCCAGTCCAGGGTGAACTAACATATTCGGAGCTTTGTTAACGACTAACAAATCATCATCTTCATATACAATATCGACAGGAAGATCTTCAGGGATCAATTTATTTTCTCGCATTGGAAATGGCAACTCCATTGTTACAACATCTCCTGGCTTTACCTTATAGTTTGCCTTAACAGGGATCTCATTTGCGAAAACATTGCCTTCTTTACAGGCTCTCTGAATTCTGTTACGAGTCGTGTTTGGCATTCTATCGAGTAGAAATTTATCCACTCTTAATAATTTAAGTTTTGGATCCGCCACAAATCGAAAATGCTCAAAAAGCTCTTCAGTATTTGTTTCTTCTAGTTCTGGATTTTTTTCTTCCGTCATAAATTGGGGTTCTACATTAAGTAATGTTAGAACGTTAAAAAGGTAAACAGCAAAGTTTAATTTTTTATGATTTTATGAAGTTTATTGACTCCAACAACCTTAATGAAGTACATTCCATTTGGAAGTACGCTCATATCAATCGTTGGGAATTCAGACTTTAGAACTACTTGACCTTGCATATTCAAGAGTTCTGCTCCATTAAATTCTTGGTCCATCTCAATTGTAACCATTGAGTTGGTTGGGTTCGGATAAATAGACACATTCGCCTCCGCTAATGGGAGTGTATTATTTTCCAACCCAAGCGTCACATCCATTCCTGTTGAGAAGATTGGACGAATCATCACAGATCCTTCTATAGTAGATTGATTCCAAGATGCACCGCCATTGTTACTGTAATAAGTATGCTCATTGTTAGTTATATTTTTATCCAACCCTACATTTAAACGATCCCCTTCAAATTGACGCCATCCAATATAGAATGTACCTGTTACATTTTGCCAAGCATCATCTGGCAGCATATAGTAGGTAAAAATGTTTTGATCGTAACCATAACTT
Source organism: Crocinitomicaceae bacterium (assembly GCA_034111925.1). GTDB lineage: Bacteria > Bacteroidota > Bacteroidia > Flavobacteriales_D > Crocinitomicaceae > UBA4466. Next base: position 25,578 of record JAWUWJ010000122.1, on the reverse strand, counting down.
GGCGACCGAGGGAAGAACAGCCCATCTTGATATAAGACACTACCAGGCGCTCCATTATTATCATCCCAAATAGTTAAAAGGAATAAATTGCTTGAAACATCAACAACTGAAGGAACAAAATGGATCATCGCTCCAATAAGGGTATCTGCTTCATAAGGCGTGTATTGGATTGCTAACAAAGACTGTGTTCCAGTTGGTCCATATGCTAGTTCAGCGCTGCCATCATCGTAACTATAAAAGTTCTCAAATTTTTGAATCGTTTTCGTAGAATCATTGATTCCTTCATTTTGATCTGGAACAATAACTTCCGATCTAATTTCAAATTCCTGAGAAATACCTGGCTTCAAATGATCGAATGCATAATGCGTTTTGAAATCATGCAGTGAATAAGGAATTGAACTCCCTTGATAATTTGTTGGATTGTCCGCGAGTAAACCTGCCTGAAGAACTACTGAATCTTCAATAAGGTTGTTGTAATAAATCCGAGTCATTCCTGGCTGTGCGTTAACCAACCCTGGAAAACTATTTGCCATCACAACTTGAACCTCTTCAGACATAACATCACTGTGGTTTGGAACATTCACAAAATGATCCCAAGGAACTGAAGTGTAGTCTTCCAATAATGTATAAAGTGGATATGAAAAGGCCATATCTCTTAGATTCGTGTCTGCGAAACCAAGAGGTTCAGCTCTTAAGTTCACAAAGTCCAAATGAAAAGGATCTAAACTTCCAGAAAGCCCTCCGTAATTTTTGAATCTAAATTGAAAACCATCTTTAAAATAACCGAGATCTGTTACAGGAATATGCGCCAATTTGAATGATTCAACAGGTCCACCGTTCGTGCTCCAGATATGATTCCACTGACCTAGATCGTGTTCGTAAAACTCAAGAACAAGTGAGTCTGTTTCTTCTGGTTGATCACTATATCCCTGGGGCTGATACATGAAACTGAAATATACAGAGTCAGACGGAAGTAATGCTCCCATATTGATTGGTTTGGATGTCAAATGATCGGCATATCCAACAGATGTTGAACCAATCGCGTATGGAAACCCCGTTTCGTCCAAGCCATCAAAAGTCACCATACCCAAAGACCAAGGATCAACACCCATACTATAGTTGTGGTATGCTTGATCGTCCAGCCAGTAAGAGCTCGTATCATTTAAAATGTCAAAAAATTGAATTGCTGAATCTTGGAAGATTTCCGGACTAGTGATCCAAACAGTATCAGGATTAAGATCAACTCCATTTGTTGTTTGAAGTGTGTCGAAAATATAAAACGGTGGATAAACACTCGTTTGAAAATGTGTTACTGGATAGGAAGATAAATCACCTATTTTAATTTGAATTGAAGTAAATGGAATTTCCGTCGATATTAACGCTTGCTCATCCCATACTTTTCTAAAAGTCAGTTGTCCTGTGTATAATGAGTCCGTTGAAACGGGAACATCAAACATATCCAAAAGGCGGTATACCGTATCAGAAGTTACATCTGGGTTTCCATAACTATCAATGTATACTTGAAATTTATTCAAACTAAACTCATCAAAAAATGGCATATCTAGAGTGTCAGAAGTATAGATAAAAGTGCTATCGAAAGTACCCGTATTTACTTTAGAAGCAGCATTTTGTAGGCCTTTAGATTGAAGCGCAGGATTTCCCGTTAGAGGTCCAACTTCTTCTCCATGTTGAGCGAAAGAAGTTAAGCCAGCGATAACGCAAATAATTGTAAATAGGTATTTCATAGAATTTTATTGAGGTGGATCGCTTTCTTCAGAATCAACAAACACTGTCGTTGCTACCACTGTAATTGAGCCACCAGAGGCGACTATAGCTCCTTCTTCGAACTCAGGAGACTGTGTATATATTTTAGCCATGGAAGAATCTGCGGATGTTAAACAACCTGTGCACGATCCAATAAAGAATTCCATATTAAGCATATTGTCGACTCTCTGTTTAGCTTCAACGATAGATAGACCGTAAAGGTTAGGCAATTCCAATGGAATTCCTGACTCGTTTCTCCCGATAATTAATTTTATCCGAGAACCAATGGGAAGTTTCATTCCTTCTGCAACATTTTCACCGTTGTACAATTGCGACATTACTGCACCATGTGCTTCACGAGACGGTTTATAATCAATTGAATACCTGAATTCTCTATTTCTCAAAACACCTTCTGCAAACCGCTGAGATTTGTCAATTAACCCAGGCATATCAACAAGCATTGTTCTTTTCGAAACACGCAACTTTATTGTCCGCCCTTCTTTCACATAAAGCTGTGTTGAAGAAGTTGCTCCAGGATCTTGTTCCAAAATAGTACCTGCTACTTTCGATGGGTCATAGATGGAATCCAATACAATATGATTCAATTTTGTACCTGCCAAAAGGCTTTTTGCATTGTTCGAATTCTTTCCAATCATATCTGGAACAGAAATCTTCTGCCCGTGATGCGTTCTACTGTCCAAACAGCTTTGCAATGAAAAGAACATTATGACATACAGCAGAATTAACGCCCCGAAGTTGATTAAGAACGCTTTACTCCAAACAAAATTCCCTAATTTCTTTAGTATATCCATACGATAGGTTAAGGTTGCAAATATACGTTTTTAGAAGTTCGGTGAAAGCTCATGTGACTTGTAGAAGTCATCAATATAATTGAAAGCTTCTAGAGGCGTGTCAACAATTCCGAACAGGTCCAAATCTTTTTCAGAAATATTACCTTCCATTTCGAGCATTGCCGTCTTGATCCAGTCTATTAATCCTGACCAATACTCCTTACCAATAAGGACTACAGGTCTATTGTTGATCTTTTTCGTTTGAATCAGTGTTAGTGCTTCGAAAAACTCATCGAGCGTTCCAAATCCACCAGGAAGCACGACAAATCCTTGCGCATACTTCACAAACATTACCTTTCTAACAAAGAAATAATCAAACGCTAAATTATGTTCAGGGTCGATATATGCATTGTGACTTTGCTCAAACGGCAAATCGATGTTCAATCCAACTGATTTACCACCACCGTCTTGCGCGCCTTTATTTCCGGCTTCCATAATTCCAGGTCCACCACCAGTAATAACACCATAACCACCTTCGGCAAGAAGCTTTGAAACTTCAACACCCATTTTATAGTATTTGTTGTCTGGCTTGGTTCTCGCGGATCCAAAAACGGAAACACAAGGTCCAATTTTGGCCATTCTTTCATAGCCTTCAACGAATTCAGCAATAATTTTAAATATTGCCCAGCTATCGTTTGTTTTAATATCGTTCCAGTCTTTGATTTTAATCATATCGTAAATAGTTTTTAAGACTTGCGTCTCTTTACCAAGGTTGTTCTAATGTGTGTCAAAATCTATATAAGTTATATCCTTGTAATTTAAGGCTGTATAAGACTTTCAACGAAACAAAATTAGCATAATATAGCTATAACGAGCGTTTCAAATTAAAATTATAATTCGTTAACAAAGATGTCAGAGAATTGATGTAAATTCGATGTTATGCAAAGGTCTTTCCTTACTCTACTTATCGTTTTAATGAGCTCGATATCTTTTGGACAAGATTCGTCATTAATTGTTCCTCCCTTAACAAGGAAACAAGACAAACATTCTAGAGCCCTTCCACCGCCGCGATTTTTCAAACCAAGTCAGAGCTTCAATAAAAACAGATTTATCTGGACATCTGTGGGAATAGGAACTGCTTGGGGAGGAAGCATGATTGGCTTAAATCAGGTTTGGTACAGCCAAATCAACAAAAGCCCTTGGAACACTTTCGATGACTCAAAAAACTGGTTGCAAATGGACAAAGTCGGACATTTCTACGCAGCCTATAAAATTAACGCCTTGACAACTGAGCTTTTCGAATGGTCTGGAGTCAAAAGCAAAAATGCGGTCTGGTATGGAGTTGGAATAAGCCTTGGATTTCAAACAACCTTAGAGTTTTTAGATGCACATACTGAAGAATGGGGCTGGTCATGGGGTGATATGGCGGGTAACGTTTTAGGTTCGGCAGGCTATCTGACTCAGAAGTTGATTTGGAACGAACAGCGGATCATTCCTAAGTTTTCTTACTCACCGACTGATTTCGCGGAAGTTCGTCCAAACGTTTTAGGCGGATCATTTACAGAATCATTGCTGAAAGATTACAACGGACAAACGTATTGGCTAAGCGTAAGTCCTGGAACGTTTTTCAAGAACAGCAAAATCCCAAAATGGGCATGCATCTCAATTGGATATAGCGCACATGAAAAGCTAGTGGGTTCAGAAGCGTATTACCAAGATCCGATTACGGGATTGGAGTACAATGAACAACGCGAATTTCTCTTTTCCCTTGATATTGACTTTAGCCGAATTCATGTTAAACGTCCATGGGTTAGAGCGATGCTCAAGCAATTGAACTATCTTAAAGTCCCCTTTCCAGCATTGATGCTTCGTGATGGAAAATTGATGGCACGGCCATTTTATTTTTGACCTTATTGATATTAGACGGATGGATTTTAGACTCTAGATCTTAGCGTTTAGATGGCTGAGCAAAGATTACTGTAAAACGACTTGGTAACTAAAAGTCACAACATTTCCTTCAGATGCATCAGGAGTCATACCGAATTCTGTTCTATTAATTTTCCCAGATCCAATCAATACTTTTTGTCCATTCAAGTCAATTCTCTGGAGCGTTACTTTCGTCTTTTTCGTTACTCCTAGCATTGTGAAATCTCCGTTCAATTCATAACTGCTTTCTGATTTCGCCACAAATCCAGTTGCTTCAAATTTCATCGTAGGGTATTTCTTTACGTTGAAATATTCATCACTTCTCATCGATTTATCACGCATTGAAGAGAACGTAGTAAAGTGCTTCATTGGAAGGGTAATACTTAAGCTTGATTTTGCTGGATCTTCACTAAGACTGACTTTTCCAGTCACTACTTTGAACGCACCTTTATTCTTTCCTTCTTCACCTAGTTCAAATTTAACTGTTGAAGAATCACTTAAAAGTGTATAGTTTCCTGCGATTTCAGTTATCGACAAAGCTTCTGGCGGTGCGATAACATTTCCTTCTTTATCAACTCCACCTTCTGCTGTAATCATCACTTGATTTTCAAATTCCTGTTGCTCTTCATTGACCATATAACCTGGAATGATTGTCGCTCCAACAAGCAATAAAGTAAATAGACTCGAACCAATATAACCTCTTCCCAAAACAGCATTAATTAACGCCATTCCAACGAAAACACCTAACATAGCGTCAATACCGCCCATTTTATAGAAGATCGTGCCTGCCCAAAGAAAGCCGAATGAAATTCCCAAAACCAGAGCATAGGACAATCCAATTGCAATTGCACTTCTCTTTTTAGAGAGCCACAGTTTCTGCGTAAAATACATTCCAAAGCCTCCAATAAACAATCCTCCGATAACATCGCCATCAATCAAGACTGCAGATTCCCCCTCAACGAGGCTCAAAAGATACGGAAGCGTTGCCAAGATCAACATTGAAATAAGAACTCTCAATGTCAGTCCATTGTTATAGAACGAAGCTGATAGAAATGACGCGGCTACAACTAAAATACCGAATGAAGACGAAGCCAAACTTCCGAGGAAAAGCGAAATTCCTGCGAAAAGCAAGAGCAATCCAGTCATCAAGTCTTCGTGGTCTGATTCATCAAAAAGCTTCTTGAGGAACTTTAATTTAATTACTCCGATTTCATATCCTAAAACGGCAAGAATTGAACCTGCGACTAAGAACTTATTTACTGAAATATAATCTGCGCCAAGAAAATTAACAGTTTTCCCTTGAAATACCATTAAAAAACCAACAACCGTAATCAACGGCACGAGCACTCTAATGTAGTCCTTTCGAAGAAATTTTACTTGAGAAGCGATGAAGTTTACACTCACAAGTCCGACAAGCGAATACAGAAGAGGTGCAGATTCTGGATCAAAACTAGAGACCAATAATTGCACAATTCCAGCAAAAATCAATATTCCGAAGAAGTTTAAAAAACGTTTTTCATTTTTTATTTGAAGTGCAATGGCCGTTATAGACAATGCGATTAGCGAGACAATTATTAAAGTATTCATAGCTTGAAAATTTATTCTTTCGACAAATATACCATTTTATTTACCGTGGTAACTAACTCAGATGAACTATTTACTTTGGGCGTATGTATTAAAAGCTAAAGCAATTGGGTATTCTTTAGTGGCAGATCAGCCAATTTATGGATGTAAGGTCTCTTCAAATTGGATTCCAAAATCATTAGGTGATCCATTCTGTGGCAATCTGTAGCAACAAAATCGACCAGTTTTTCATCGACTAATAATTCAGCTTGTTTCTTCACTTCGGGGCCGTAATGACCGCTTAGTGAGTTGAAGTTCATTTGAATGTTGATTCCCATTTCTCTCCACTCTGCTGCTTTATCGACAGAACCAAATGTAAATGCGTAGCGCTCAAAATGAGCAAGAACGGGTTTGTATTTTTGAGACAAAAATTCAAAATACAAGCGGTCAATTTGATCTGGCTCTGAATGAAAAGAGAATTCAAAGAGAACATAATTATCACCAAAAGTGAGCAATTTTTCTTTTTCCTCTAATTTCTTCATCAATGTTTCATCAAAATAATATTCAGCCGCAGCCTCAAGTTCTATTGACAAATTGTGCTCTTTGATCGCGACTTTTACCTTTTCCATACCACCAAGAATAACCTCAGGAGTATTTCGGTAATAGTCACTCATGATATGCGGCGTGGTGATAATCTTCTTATAACCGAAAGATTCAAATTTGGCAAGCATGGCAATCGTTTCATCCATCGATTTAGAACCGTCATCAATTCCGGGGATTAAATGACTGTGCATATCTACCCCAAATTGGGAAAGATCAAATTCGGGAAGGTCGGGTTGTTTTTTTCCAAATAGCCTGCTAAACATTACTATTTGTTTTGGTACATGTTTTCGTAATATTCTTTATAAGAACCACTTGTTATCTGATCAATCCAATCGGTATTGGCCAAATACCAATCAACAGTTTTGTCTAACCCTTCTTCAAATTCAAGAGAAGGTTTCCAATTCAATTCAGCTTCTAATTTCGAAGCATCAATTGCATAGCGCATATCGTGCCCAGCTCTATCAACCACATATGTGATCAACTTTTCGCTTTCACCTTCTGGACGTCCTAGCTTCGTGTCCATTGTTTTGCAAAGGTATTTTACAAGTTCAATGTTCGTCCACTCATTCAAACCTCCTACGTTGTAGGATTCCCCTACTCTTCCGCCATGGAAAATAGCATCAATTGCGCTTGCGTGGTCTTCTACCCAAAGCCAATCCCTAATATTATCTCCTTTACCATAAATCGGTAGTGGTTTATTGTGTACAATATTATTGATCATTAATGGAATCAACTTCTCAGGAAATTGGTGACTTCCATAGTTGTTTGAGCAATTCGATATTTTGATTTGCAATCCATAAGTATGATGAAACGCTCGTACAAAATGATCCGAAGATGCTTTTGACGAACTATAAGGACTTCTTGGATCGTAAGCTGTTGTTTCTTCAAACAAACCTTCGGCCCCCAAAGAACCATACACCTCATCCGTTGATACATGATGAAAAATATGCTTCGAAAAATCATTCGACCATGCATCTTTGGCACACTGTAATAAGTTAACAGTTCCAACAACATTTGTCATCACAAATTCCATCGGCCCTTCAATTGAGCGGTCTACATGGGACTCTGCAGCCAAATGAATAACATCGGTGATTTGATACTCGTCGAATATTTGTTTCATTCTTGGAGCGTCGCAAATATCATCTTTAAGAAAAACGTATTGATCTGAGACGGGAACATCCGTAAGGTTATTAAGGTTTCCAGCATACGTCAACTTATCAAGATTGATAATTCTGTAATCCGCATATTTATTCGTCAAAAGACGCACAACATGTGATCCTATGAACCCTGCTCCACCTGTAACCAAGATATTTTTCGTCCAACTCATATTATAAACTCCAATATTCAATATTTTTAATCTTATCCTTGAAAATGCCTTTCACATCAACAAAAATACCTTTATCGTCATTCAACATTGCTCTGAAATCTTCCTCTTTCAATGCTTTGTATTCGGCGTGATTAACCGCAACGATAACCGCATCATAATTATTTGATGGGTTTGCTTTTAATGCAACACCGTACTCTTCTTCCATTTCTTTAGAAGATGCATGAGGGTCAACCAAATCAACGTTAACTTGAAATGAATTCAATTCCTTTATTATATCTATCACTTTCGAGTTACGGATATCAGAAACGTCTTCTTTAAACGTTGCTCCCATTACTAGAACGTTCGCGTCTTGAATTGCTTTCCCTTTCGCCAAGATTTTTTTAACGGTTGTTTTTCCGATATAGAATCCCATTGAATCATTCACGTAACGACCACTCGTAATTACCTTTGAGTGGTAACCCGCTTTTTTCGCTTTGTGCGTTAAATAATATGGATCGACACCAATACAATGTCCACCAACCAAACCTGGTGAGAAATTCAAGAAATTCCATTTCGTTCCAGCTGCCTCCAAAACATCGTATGTATTGATATCTAACTTATCAAAAATGATAGAAAGCTCATTTATTAAAGCGATGTTGACATCACGTTGTGTATTCTCAATGATTTTTGCCGCTTCCGCAACTTTAATCGAAGCCGCTCTATGAACTCCCGCCTCAACGACAAGTTCGTATGTTTTCGCAATCTCTTCTAAAGAAGTCGCGCAACATCCTGAAACAACTTTGATTACATTTTGTAAGGTATGTTCTTTGTCTCCTGGATTGATTCTCTCCGGAGAGTATCCAACCATGAAGTCGTCTATGAATTTCAATCCAGAAATCTCTTCAAGAACAGGAACACAATCCTCTTCTGTACATCCTGGATAAACAGTTGATTCAAATACAACGTAGTCTCCCTTTTTCAGAACCTTGGCAACTGTTGCTGTAGCACCCAAAAGCGGTTTTAAGTTAGGCAAATTCGCATCATCGATTGGAGTAGGAACTGCAACCACGAAAAAATTCGCTTCTTTTAAATCATCGATGTTGGCCGTGAATTCAATATCACAACCATCGAAGTCAGAGGCGTCCAATTCGTTACTCGGATCGACTTTGTTCTTCATCAATTGAACTCTCTCTTCATTAATGTCGAAACCGATAACCTTCGTCTTTTTTGCAAATTCCAATGCAATCGGTAATCCAACATATCCTAGACCAATAACTGCAAGCGTAGCTTCTCCGTTAATTAAATCATTATAAATTGATTTGCTCATTTCTTACTTTATAAATTCGTTCAATAATCTCAACAACTTTAAGTCCTTCAAGGGCATTTGTAGTAGCTGTTGTTCTTCCTTTAAGTGTATCTATTACGTTTTTGATGACGTAATTATGATTCGCTGCTGATCCTTTGTATGGGCCATAATCATTGGCAGGATTCGATTCTTTAAGTTCTGGCATTTCATACCCTTCAATGTTGCAGACTTCAACTTCATTCATATACTGTCCACCAATCTTCACACTTCCTTTCTCTCCTATAATCGTTAACGAGCTTTCCAAGTTTTGGTTGGCTACAGAAGTGGAATAATTAATTGATCCCATTCCTCCATCGATAAAATCAAAATTGACAAATCCAGAATCCTCAAAGTCTGTTGAGTTGGCATGTGTAAAATCGGCGAAACGTCCTTTGATATTATCAATATCACCAAACAACCAATACATAATGTCAATAAAGTGGGAAAATTGCGTGAAAAGCGTTCCTCCATCAAGATCAGCCGTTCCTTTCCATCCTCCTTTTTTATAATAGCGATCGTCGCGGTTCCAATAGCAGTTCAATTGAACCATAAACGTTTTACCTAGTTTCTTCTCTTCAATAATCGACTTAATCCATTCTGAAGGCGGAGAATACCTGTTTTGCATAACACAAAAAACATTCTTCGATTTCTGAAGCGATTTGAAGATTACCTTTTCACAATTGTCTTTGGTAAGACCCATTGGCTTTTCACAAACAACATGCTTATTTGCTTCAAGTGCTTTCAAGCTTTGTTCAGCGTGAAGTCCATTTGGCGTGCAAATATTAGCAACATCAAATTCAACTCCTGAATTGATTAATTCATCAACGGTTTCGAAAAAAGGAACATCAAAATGATCTGCATCACATTCTTCTTTAGAGCGAACGTCAACAATTGCGACGAGTTCAGATTCTTCTTCTCGTAGAATCATTTCAGCATGACGTTTTCCAATATGTCCAGCGCCGATTACAGCAAATTTTATCTTTTGATCTTCACTTACCATTACTTATCTATTTTGGTAACCATTTGGTTATCTAATCTATACTCTTCTTTACTTTCTGGACAGATTGCCGTTCCGTCTGTATCGAATTCCAATCTGTGGCCGTATTCACTCATCCATCCCAATTGTCTCGCTGGATTCCCAACAACCAAAGCGTAAGCAGGAATTGTTTTCGTTACAACAGCGCCTGCTCCAATAAATGCAAACTCTCCGATATCATGTCCACAAACAATTGTAGCGTTTGCTCCAATGGTTGCACCTTTCTTTACGGTTGTCTTTGCATATTCATTCTTCCGAACAACTGCACTTCGTGGATTCGTAATATTCGTGAAAACCATTGAAGGTCCTAAGAATACATCATCTTCACAAATCACTCCAGTATATATTGAAACATTGTTTTGAACCTTCACATTCTTTCCTAATACAACTTCAGGAGAGATCACAACGTTCTGCCCAATATTACACCCTTCGCCAAGCTTACAATTCGGCATGATATGAGAAAAGTGCCAAATTTTGGTACCTTCTCCTATGACGCAACCGTCATCAATAACTGCAGTATCGTGAGCGAAGTAATTCATTATCGTGCTTTAATAGTTAAAATTATAATAATTTATCTTTAATCGTTTACTAGAACAATTGGTTAATAAATAATATCTGCTATAAATTTCATTCACCAAATTAGAGAGTTTCGTTTACTGTATATCAATTCGAGTGCTAAAAACTTAAATTAATGACCGTTAAGCTACTAGGTGTTTTTCATTGAACTGACTTTCCCATTTAAAGACACTTATTCCCAATTTGGGGAAAGATTAAGATGAAAACGCTATCAATAACTGCATTGCCGTGAGCAAAATAATCCATTAACGTGTTATGTAATCGTCAAAATTATAATGAGCTGTTTCGTTCAGTTCATCTTGAGACAACGATTTGAAATATTCATAAGTGATTTTCAACCCTTCACTTCTATCCACCTTCGGAGACCAATTCAAAATGTTTTCTGCCTTGGTAATATCAGGTCTTCTTTGTTTCGGATCGTTAACCGGTAAATCTTTGAAAATTACTTTTTGATCTGACTGTGTCAATTCAATAATCTCAGTTGCAAAATCTGCAATTGAAATTTCCGAAGGATTTCCAATATTCATTGGCTGCGTATAGTCACTCATCAACAAAGCGTAAATCCCGGCCATTAAATCATCTACATAGCAGAACGATCTAGTTTGAGACCCATCACCAAAAATGGTAAGGTCTTCACCTCTTAGCGCTTGTCCAATAAACGCAGGTAAAACACGCCCATCATTCAATCGCATTTTAGGTCCGTACGTATTAAAAATTCGAATGATTCTAGTTTCTAAACCGTGGAATGTATGATACGCCATTGTTATCGCTTCTTGGAAACGCTTTGCTTCATCATAAACTCCCCTCGGTCCAACAGGATTCACATGCCCCCAATATTCTTCTGTCTGTGGATGAACCTCAGGGTCACCATAAACTTCAGAAGTAGAAGCAATCAATATTCTAGCATCTTTCGCTTTGGCCAAACCAAGACAATTGTGAATTCCCAATGACCCAACTTTTAAAGTTTGAATCGGAATTTTCAAATAATCAATTGGACTTGCTGGTGATGCAAAATGCAATATATAATCAAGTTCTCCTGGAACATCAATGAATTTTGTAACATCGTGGTTGCAAAATTCAAAATTATCCAGCTCCATCAAGTGTTCGATGTTCTCGATTCGACCCGTGATTAGATTGTCCATTGCAATTACATGGAAATCTTTTTTTACAAACATGTCGCACAAGTGGGATCCTAGAAACCCTGCTGCGCCTGTTATCAGTACTTTTTTTCTTTCGCTCATTATTTTGATCCTAGAACAGTTACTCTACCCATTGAATTATAATAAAAACCTAAACCTTCCATTTGCTCAATCTCGTAGATATTTCTACCGTCAAAAATGATTGGCTCTTTAAGTAACGATTTCATTTTGTCAAAATCTGGTGCACGAAACATCGACCATTCAGTTGCAATTAAAAGAGCATCGGCCCCATCGATACAAGAATATTGATCTTCAGCATACTCAATTTTATCACCGATTTCGGATTCAACATTCTCAGCTGCTTCAGGATCAAAAGCAATAACTTCTGCTCCTGCTTTCACTAATTCGTCAATCATATACAAAGCCGAAGCTTCTCTAATATCATCTGTATCTGGCTTGAAAGCCAATCCCCAAATCGCAAAACGTTTTCCTTTTACATCGCCAAAATAGCTCTTCACTTTTTCGACAACCTTCGTCTTCTGCGTGGAATTCACTTCAAGGACACTATTGATAATCTCAAAATTATATCCTACTTGATTTCCACTTCTCACTAAAGCTTGAACATCTTTAGGAAAACAACTTCCACCAAATCCAATTCCAGGATACAGGAATTTGTGCCCAATTCTAGAATCCGACCCAACGCCTTGTCTTACTTTATCAACGTCTGCTCCGACCAATTCACAGAAATTTGAAATTTCATTCATGAAAGTGATCTTCGTCGCAAGAAAAGAGTTGGCTGCATATTTCGTCAACTCAGCTGATTTCTCATCCATAATGATGATTGGCTTATCAGCATGAACAAACGGCTCATACAACTCCTTCATCACTTTAATGGCTTTTTCGTGCTCCGTTCCAATTACAACTCGATCAGGATTCAAGAAATCATCTACTGCAAATCCTTCTCGTAAAAATTCTGGATTGGATACTACTGCAAAGTCAACTGTTGCCTTCTCACGAATTTTCGCTTCCACCTTCTCTGCTGTTCCAACTGGAACCGTAGATTTATCAACGATCACTTTAAATTCCGTCATCATCTCACCAAGTTGGCCTGCTACTTTCAATACATAGCTTAGATCTGCAGAACCATCTTCTCCCGGAGGAGTCGGCAAAGCCAAAAATATAATCTCAGCAAAATCTACTGCCGCTTTCAAATCTGTTGTGAAAGATATCCGTTCTGCTTTAATGTTTTTTTCAAAAATGACATCAAGATGAGGCTCATAAATAGGAACAATCCCATTTTTCATTTGATCCACTTTCTTCTCGTCAATATCAACGCAGATGACTTGGTTTCCTGTTTCAGCGAAACACGTTCCTGATACAAGTCCAACATATCCAGTCCCTATAACTGCTATTTTCTTCATTATTATGCTTTAACTTTTAAAAACTCTTCGACTGAAGAACAGATGTGATCCAATTGATCTTTCTCCATTTCAGTGTGAATTGGCAATGACATTACTCTGTGCGTTAACCAATCTGTAATTGGCAATTCTGTTTCTGCACTTCCAAACGATTCAAACATTTTCTGCCTGTGCGCTGGAACTGGATAATAGATCATTGAAGGCACTTCCTTTTCGGCTAGAAATTGATTTAACTCATCTCTATCAATTCCTTCAAGTGTTAATGTATACTGGTGAAACACGTGTCTTGACTCACCCCCTCTAACGGGCGTTTTAATTCCTGGGATATTTGCAAAGAAGTTATCGTAATGATCTGCTACTTTACGTCGTGCATCGATATATTCATCCAATTTTCTCAATTTGATTCTCAATACCGCCGCTTGAATACTATCCAATCGCGAATTGACACCAACCAAATCGTGGTAATATCTTTTACTCTGACCATGATTAACAATCATGCGCATCTTAGCAGCTAGTTCGTCATCATTGGTAAATATTGCGCCACCATCTCCGTAGCATCCTAAATTCTTCGAAGGAAAGAAAGATGTCGTTCCGATATGGCCAATTGTACCTGCTTTATTCGTTGAACCATCAGTGTGGTTATAATCGCTTCCAATTGCTTGCGCATTGTCTTCAATTACGAATAATCCATGTGCATTTGCAACTTTCATGATTTCATCCATATTGGCCGCTTGACCGTAAAGATGAACTGGAACAATTGCTTTTGTGTTTGGAGTTATTGCCTTTTCTATTTCAGATGGATCGATGCAGTAGGTATCTTTATCCACATCAACGAAAATTGGTTTTAAGCCCAAAAGAGCAACAACTTCAATCGTTGCGATAAATGTAAATGAAGTCGTAATAACCTCATCACCTGGCTTCAATCCAAGGCCCATTAATGCAATCTGCAGTGCATCTGTTCCATTTGCGCATGGTATTACATGCTTCACACCGAGGTAATCTTCCATTTCAGATTGAAATGATTTTACCTCAGGCCCGTTAATGAATTGTGCGCTTTCTAAAATAGATGTTATTGCCGAATCCACAGCAGGCTTAATGTCCTGATACTGCGATATTAAATCGACCATTTGTATTTTTTTCATCAATTGATGTTTTATGCGGTTACAAAGAGGCGTTAAAGATAATTAATTGCAGGGAATTAACGTTGATGATATGGATTAATTGCGTTAAAAACCAAAGCAATATCAAAAGTTTTTTGGCGGACATAATTTTGACAAACAATTCACGTTATTGAGCGTGTGAATACGTAGAGAAATTAACTAACTTTACAACCCTCAAAGACCACACATGAAAGGAATCATTTTAGCCGGCGGATCAGGAACTCGATTGTATCCAATTACCAAAGGAGTATCAAAGCAATTGCTCCCAATTTATGACAAACCGATGATTTATTATCCGTTATCGGTTTTGATGCTTGCTGGCATTCGAGATGTATTAATCATCTCAACACCTGAGGATTTACCCAATTTCGAAAAACTACTTGGAGACGGAAGTAATTTCGGAATCAAACTATCCTATAAAGTTCAACCGAGCCCAGATGGCTTGGCGCAGGCATTCATTATTGGAGAAGAATTTATTGGTGGCGACGATGTTTGTTTGGTCTTAGGTGACAATATCTTCCATGGACATGGCTTAACTAAAATGTTAAGAAACGCAAGGAAAAATGTTGAAGTCGATCGAAAGTCTACTGTCTTCGGTTATTATGTCAACGATCCTGAACGCTACGGTGTTGCGGAGTTTGACGATAAGGGAAATGTAATTTCTGTCGAAGAAAAACCCACACATCCAAAATCTAATTTTGCGGTGGTCGGATTGTATTTCTACACGAACGATGTTGTTGAAGTTGCAAAGAACATAAAACCGTCTCATCGAGGCGAATTGGAAATTACAACAGTCAATGAAATTTACCTGAACAAAGGTGAATTAAAAGTTGAACTAATGGGCCGAGGATACGCATGGCTGGATACAGGAACACACGAGTCGTTGTTAGAAGCAAGTAGTTTCATTCAAACAATAGAAAAGCGCCAAGGTTTGAAGGTGGCTTGTCTTGAAGAGATCGCTTATGAAGAAGGATTCATAACAGCAGAAAAAGTTCTCGAATTAGCACAACCTCTCGCTAAATCAGGATACGGTCAATATTTAATTAATCGCGTTAAGAAATCTTGAAATTAATTACCACACATATTGAAGGTCTCGTTGCTTTGGAACCAAAAATATTTGGTGACGATCGCGGTTATTTTTTCGAGCCGTTCAATCAAAAATGGTTCAATGAAAATGTTGGCAAAACTGAATTCGTTCAGGACAATGAATCGCAATCAAGCAGAGGCGTTTTAAGAGGTTTGCATTTCCAAAAACCGCCAATGGCACAAGCTAAATTGGTTCGCGTAATCAAAGGTGAAGTTTTGGATGTTGCCGTTGATTTAAGACACAACTCTCCGACGTATGGAGAGTCGTTTTCGATCCTTTTAAATGAAACAAATAAGAAACAACTTTTCGTTCCGAGAGGTTTTGCGCATGGTTTCGCAGTATTGAGTGACACAGCCATTTTCGCATACAAAGTAGACAATGATTATTCTCCCGAAAACGAAGGTGGAATTCTATGGAATGACGCTACTTTAAATATTGATTGGAAACTAAAAGAGGACGAAGTTCAACTTTCAGGAAAAGACAAAGAACTCGGAAGCTTTAACGATTTCGTAAGCCCATTTATCAATGAACATATTAGTAACAGGTAAAAACGGACAACTAGGTTCTGAACTTCAAGACCTAGCTGTTGCCTCTGAGCATAATTTTATTTTTGCGGATTCAAGCGAATGCAATATACATGACCTCGAATCTATTGAAGCAAATGTTACCGTAAACAACATTGACGCGATTATCAATTGCGCTGCGTATACTGCCGTTGACAATGCAGAAGACGACGAAATGGGTGCGCTTCAAACCAACCTTTTCGGAGTCAGTAATATTGATAAAGTAGCAGTAAAACACAATTTGTCTTACATCCACATTTCAACGGATTACGTTTTCGACGGCACAAAAACAAGCCCTTATGAACCGACAGACCCAACTTCCCCGATTGGGATTTATGGAACAAGTAAATTCTTGGGCGAACAAGTTATTGTCAATTCAAAAGCGCCGGCAATTGTAATTAGAACCTCTTGGCTGT
This sequence comes from Crocinitomicaceae bacterium, assembly GCA_034111925.1. Taxonomy (GTDB): domain Bacteria; phylum Bacteroidota; class Bacteroidia; order Flavobacteriales_D; family Crocinitomicaceae; genus UBA4466. Next base: position 8,885 of record JAWUWJ010000122.1, on the reverse strand, counting down.
ACTCTTCTCATGGGAACAACTTTGTGAAAACAATGCTTCGTCTTGGAAAGGAAAAGGAATCTTTGAACGTTGTTGGCGATCAAATCGGAAGCCCAACTTATGCTCGTGATTTAGCGCAAGCGTGCATCAAAATTATCAATAGAGGTGAATTCGGTTCTGCGCAACGCATTTACCATTACGCCAACTCTGGATCAATCTCATGGTTTGATTTCGCTTCAAAAATAATGGAAGAAAAGAACCTGAACTGTAAAGTCAGCTCAATTACGACTGAAGAATATCCAACAAAGGCAAAACGTCCTGCATATTCGGTCTTAAGTACAAATGACATTGAACGAGATTTTGCGGTTGCTGTTCCGGAATGGAAACAATCATTAACGGATTGCTTAAATAAGCTAGATTAACCTTCTCATTTTTTTCAAAGTCACTTAGTCTAAAGGAGCCCAATTATATATCGAAAGTCACAATAGCTTGATAGCTTATACCCAAAAAACCATTGTTGTTTCCAATCCAAACCTGTTACAAGTTTCCCAATTTATTCGTAATATAGCGGCACTATTATTCCAGTAGAAATAGTATTAATAATGTTAAGCATAAATCAATAGAACAAGTGAGCTACAAAAGAATTAAGAATCAAAGAGTTTTAGTGACTGGCGGTGCTGGTTTTATTGGCTCAAACTTGTGCGATGACTTACTTGCAAATGACAATCACGTTGTTTGTTTTGACAATTTCTCAACTGGACTAAGAGAAAACGTTGCCCCTTTTCTAAAGAATGAAAATTTCACTTTAATTGAAGCAGACATAAGATCTTTAGAAGCTTGTCACGATGCAATGCAAAACATTGATATTGTGCTACATCAAGCGGCATTAGGTTCTGTTCCGAGATCATTGAACGATCCGATTTCAACGAATGAAGTAAATATTTCTGGTTTTTTAAATGTACTTGTTGCCGCAAGAGACGCGAATGTAAAGCGCTTTGTGTATGCCGCAAGTTCATCAACGTATGGAGATTCAAAAGAACTTCCGAAAATTGAAGAAAACATTGGGAAACCGCTTTCACCTTATGCAGTGACGAAATACGTGAACGAACTTTATGCGCACGTTTTTGGATTGAACTATGGAATGCAAGTGATTGGATTGCGCTACTTCAACGTGTTTGGAAGGCGCCAATCTCCACAAGGAGCTTACGCGGCTGTGATTCCAAAATTTGTTGAGCTTTTAATCAATCACGAATCACCAAAGATCAATGGTGACGGAACATTTTCGCGTGACTTCACTTATATCGACAATGTGATTCAAATGAATCATTTAGCCGCGTTGACGGACAACCCTGCTGCAACTGGAGAAGTTTTCAATACCGCCGTAGGACAAAAGGCAGATTTAAATCAGCTGACAACGAAGCTTAAGGATTTATTGAAACAATTTGACCCGGCAATTGCAGACATTGAAATTGAGCATGGGCCTGAGAGAAATGGAGATATTCCGCACTCACTGGCTTCAATTGAAAAGGCCCAAACGATCCTAGGTTATTCGCCTACCCACACTTTAGAGACAGGCTTAGTCGAAGCTATCGACTGGTATTGGTCAGATCTAAAAAAATAACGAAGCCCTTCTTTTCTGATTTCAAAGTTGATTGCATATTAACGTCTATATGTTTTGATTTAAAGTCATTCTAATCATATATTTGTTTAAATCATAAACCGCGACAAAACATTCAAGAAAGCATGATTTTGCAAAGGCTATTGACTGGAAATTCACAGCAATGTCCGCAAGATCGATCTTGAGTTTGGTTTAGAACAATCGAAAAGGAAAAGCCGATGAGCAACAATATTGTACATCAAGAATTTGGACTCGCGAAAGCGGACCGTCAAAGCATCAAAAGCCATTCTTCGTTTTTGATTTGGTTTACGGGTCTTTCTGGTTCAGGTAAATCAACTTTATCAAGCGCAGTAGAACAAAAGCTACATGAAATGGGCGTACACACCTTTCCTCTTGATGGCGATAATGTTCGAAATGGAATCAATAAAAACCTTTCGTTTACAGCGGAAGATCGAGAGGAAAACATTCGGCGGGTAGCTGAGATTAGCAAATTGTTTATTGATGCCGGAGTTGTCGTTTTGGGATCATTCATATCTCCATACAAGAAAAGCAGAGCCGAAATTAGAAAGATCGTTGGTCAAGAAAACTTCATTGAAGTTTACATGAACACGTCGCTTGAAGAATGCGAACGTCGTGATATAAAAGGTTTATACAAAAAAGCACGAAGCGGAGAAATCAGTCTGTTTACTGGTATTTCTTCTCCCTATGAAGCTCCAGAATCGGCAGATGTTGAAATCGACACAGAGAAATTTACGGTTGAAGATGCAGCAAACAAGGTTGTTGAAGCTGTTCAGCAGAAATTGAAATTGAGATGAGTAAGTATTACTTAAATTATATTGATGAATTGGAATCGGAAGCCATTTTCGTACTTCGCGAAGTCGTGGCCAAGTTTCAGAATCCAGTGCTCTTGTTTTCTGGAGGAAAAGATTCAATCGTTTTAACACACCTCGCCAAAAAGGCATTTCATCCAGGAAAAATTCCATTTGCTCTAATGCATGTTGATACTGGACATAATTTCCCTGAAACAATTGAATTCAGAGACAGATTAATTGATGAATTAGGTGTTAAACTAATCGTTGGATCGGTTCAAAATTCAATTGACCAAGGAAGAGTCGCCGAAGAAAAAGGAAAAAGCGCGACTCGAAACTCACTTCAGATCACAACGCTTCTTGACGCGATTGAAGACAATAAAATCGACTGCGCAATGGGCGGAGCGAGAAGAGATGAGGAAAAAGCGAGGGCCAAAGAACGTTTCTTTTCCCACAGAGATGATTTTGGACAATGGGACCCGAAGAATCAACGGCCGGAGCTTTGGAATATGTTCAATGGAAAACATTTTGAGGGTGAACATTTTAGGGTTTTTCCAATTAGCAACTGGACTGAAATGGACATTTGGAATTATATCAAACGTGAGGAGATTCAAATTCCATCGTTGTATTTCGCACATCAACGCGAGGTGGTTTGGAGAAACGGATCGTGGATTCCATATTCTGAGTTCTTAATCACTGATACCAACGAAGAAGTCGTTTCGAAGAAAATTAGATTCAGAACATTAGGCGATATTACAATTACTGGCGGAATAGAATCCGAAGCTGATACTTTAGAAAAAATAGTCGGAGAAGTTTCTGCAATGAGAGAGACGGAACGCGGAAATCGTGCGGATGACAAACGCTCTGAAAGCGCCATGGAAGATAGAAAACGTCAAGGGTATTTTTAATACTGAGAATATGAAATTGGACCAAAATCAATTGTTACGATTTACGACAGCAGGAAGTGTCGATGATGGGAAAAGCACCTTGATCGGACGTTTGCTGTACGATTCAAAATCAATATTTGAAGATCAACTGAGTGCAATTGAAAAAACGAGTGAGCGAAAAGGCCACGACGGATTGGACCTTGCTTTATTCACCGATGGATTGAGAGACGAGCGCGAGCAAGGAATCACAATCGATGTTGCTTACCGCTACTTCTCCACTCCAAAACGGAAATTTATTATCGCAGATACGCCTGGACACATCCAATACACCCGAAATATGGTGACGGGAGCTTCAACAGCGAATGCTGCAATTATTCTGGTTGATGCTCGAAATGGAGTTTCAGAACAAACCAAGCGGCACACTTATATAGCATCGCTTCTGCAAATTTCGCACATCATCGTTTGCGTCAACAAAATGGACCTTGTTGACTGGAGTGAGGAAGCCTACAATAAAGTTGTCGCAGATTATGAGGAAATCTCATCTAAGATGCTGGTCAAGGACGTTCAGTACATTCCGATTAGTGCTTTGAAAGGAGACAATGTTGTCAACCGTTCCACGAATATGGATTGGTACCTTGGCGCGGCGTTACTTCATACCTTAGAAACAATGCACATCAGCAGCGACATAAATAAGGTTGATGCGCGCTTTCCAATTCAGACAATCATTCGACCTCAAAGCAGCGAATTTCCAGATTACAGAGGATATGCAGGAAGAATTTCCAGTGGAATCTTCAGACCAGGAGATGCTGTTTCAATCCTTCCGTCTGGATTTACATCTAAAATAAAATCAATTGATTTTTACGGCGATTCACTGGAAAGTGCATTTGCTCCAATGTCCGTTTCAATCACACTTGAAGACGATATAGACATTAGTCGTGGTGATATGATTGTTAAGGAGAAAAACACGCCAGAATGCGTTCAAGACATTGAAGTGATGCTTTGTTGGCTCAACAATGAATCGGCCAAGCCACGAGCGAAATACACGATAATGCACACTTCGAACGATCAAAAAGCGATGATTAAGGAAGTCGTTTACAAAATAGACATCAATACGATTACGCGAGATACTGAAGACAAGGAAATCGGGATGAACGACATCTGCAGGGTAAAAATCAGAACGACGAAGCCTTTGATGATCGATTCGTATAGAGAAAATAGAATTACTGGAAGTATAATTTTGGTTGATGATTCAACGAACGAAACTGTTGCGGCAGGAATGATAATTTGATTTTATGACATTGACTGAACTTTTACCATTGACCATTGAAGCTGCTCTGAAAGCGGGCCAACGAATCATGGAAATTTATGAAAACGAAGATTTTGAAGTAGATTTCAAATCGGATAATTCACCATTAACAAAGGCAGACATTGCTTCGCACAACATTATTGAATCGTATTTAATTCAGACTGGAATCCCGGTTCTTTCTGAGGAAGGAAACGAAATTGAATACAAAGACCGAAAAGATTGGAACCAACTTTGGATCGTTGATCCGATTGATGGAACGAAGGAATTTATCAATAAAAACGGCGAATTCACTGTAAACATCGCGTTGATTGAAGATCAGAAACCAATTTTGGGTGTGATTTACGTTCCTGCGTTGAATGATTTATATTACTCAACAATTGATGACGGCGCATTCAAATTGGCTGGCATTCTTGAATTGAAACCATTTGAGGAAATTCACGCAGCAGCAACAAAACTTCCAATTGTTGATTCAGAAAGGCCGTATACGGTTGTTGCCAGCCGATCGCATTTATCTCAAAGAACTAAAGACTACATTCAAGAGATAGAAGCCGAACATGGAAAAGTCAATTTAATTTCAAAAGGAAGTTCACTAAAACTGTGCATGATTGCTGAAGGTGCTGCCGATTGCTACCCACGATTTGCTCCAACAATGGAATGGGATACGGCAGCAGGACACGCGATTTGTAATCATGCAGGATACTCATTAATTGACTGGGAAACGCAGGAGGAAATGAAATACAATAGAGAACAATTATTAAACAATTCGTTTTTGGTGAAGTAAAATCACTTGCTTATTTACCCAATGTTCTTCAACTAAAACGAAGTTAGAAATGTGCTTTTTTAACAGAATTCAATAAGAACGACAATTGAACGTTAATCAGGAAACCTTATACTTGTAAAATATTACAATTAGAATGTACAGACTTCTACTCATAGCAGGATTTATATCGATCATTTCATTCAATGGAATGAGTCAAAGAAAAGTTGCCGATTCGGTCATTGGAACTCCATGGGTTTCCGTTCAATACGGTTTAAACTTCACGGGTGGTGATCTTGCAGAAAATCATGGTTTTTTCAATCACATTGGAATTTTAGCGGGATACAAAACTAAGAAAAATTGGATTTATGCAGCGGAAGGAAATTACATGTTTGGTGGAGACGTAAGAACAACTGGATTGTTTGATGCATTGGTCGATTCGAAAGGAAATATCACGGATCAAAATGGAGATATCGCGACAGTTCAAGTGCAATCGCGCGGAATGTATATCAACGGATCCATCGGAAAGATTTTACCTGTTTTAAGTCCAAATCCAAATTCAGGTCTTTACGTGAGTTTAGGTGCTGGATTTTTAGCACACAAATTGAGAATAGAAACGCAAGAGCACGTGGTTCCAGAAATAGAATTGGACTACAAGAAAGGATATGACCGATTGGCTCAGGGCCTTAACATTAGTGAGTTTGTTGGTTATGCATTTATGGCCAATCAAGGTTTTGTGAATTTCTACGCTGGTTTTTACTTTCAACAAGGCTTTACCAAAAACAAAAGAGAAATCTTCTTTGACATACCAGACACGCCTGTTTCGCAGGACATATTGTTGGACCTCCAATACGGACTTAAGCTTGCATGGTTGATTCCTGTTTATCAGAGAAAACCTAAAGACTTCTACTTCGATTGATGCATCTGCTTTATAACATAAGCATCTTTTTTCTCGGCCTCGGACTGCGAATTGCGTCATTGTTTAATCCGAAGGCGAAACTGTGGGTGAAAGGAAGAACCTATTTATTTCAAGAATTACCGAATTTAGAAGGCAAAAAGGTGATCTGGTTTCACTGCGCGTCATTGGGCGAATTCGATCAAGGCCTTCCGTTAATGAATAAGATTAAGGAAAATGATCCATCGGTTTTTCTAATCGTTACTTTCTTCTCGCCTTCTGGAATGCAACATTATCAGAAGCGGAATCATAAGGCAGATCACGTTTGTTATATCCCCCTAGACACTTCTTCGAAAGCCAAAAAATTCATCAAAGCCATTCAACCTGAATCGGCGTTTTTCATCAAATATGAATTCTGGACGAATCATATTTTAGCGTGTAAAAACAACGGAACGAAGATTTACAATGTCAGCGGTATTTTTAGACAAGACCATCGATTTTTTAAGCCAACTGGAGCCTTTTTCAGAAAGACATTGAAGCTCTTTGATTGGTTTTTTGTTCAGAATGCAGAATCAGTTCAATTGCTCAATGGAATCGGAATAAACAAAGTTTCGATCAGTGGCGACAGTCGATTTGACAAAGTTGCGGAGAACAAATCCAACCTAGAAAAGAACGAGACAATTGCTAAGTTTTGCGGTAAGGAAACCGTTTTTATTGTAGGGAGTTCATGGCCAAAAGACGAGGAAATTTTACTTCCTGTCATCAATCAATTGAAATGCAAAGTGATTATCGCTCCGCATAACATTGATGAAAGCCATGTGAAAGGTATTACAAGTAAATTGAAACGTTCATTTGTACGGTATTCAGACGAAGCTTCTATCGACAATCAAGACGTTTTGGTGTTGGACACAATCGGACATTTATCGAGCGCTTACGCATTTGGTTCAGTGGCTTACGTCGGTGGTGGATTTACTGGAAGCTTGCACAATATTTTGGAACCAGCCGTTTTCGGAATGGGCGTTATTTATGGACCTAAACACAGTCGCTTTCCTGAAGCCAATCATTTCATTGAAAACGGATTCGGATTTGAAGTTCGAACGAGCGAAGAGTTGAAAGCTAGAATTGACGCGATTCTATTCAATAAAGATGAAATTGATGCTAAAGCTGCCGATTTTGTTGAGAAGAACATTGGGGCTTCGGATAAGATTTTTGAAAAGTTGAGATATTAGACCAGTCGTAAACTCCCTTTTAGATTTTAGAGATTAGAGTTTAGAAGAAAGATTGTCTAACATCTAAATTCTAAGCTCTTAAAAAGCGCAGCCACTCCGAAAAGTCACTTCCAACTTAACAACTTCAAACCGTCCTCACCAGATTTAAAATACTTCAACTGAACCAATCGAATCAACTTCTCCATTGATGACCATTTCGGATTTCTATTTGAACTCACTGCTATAATCTCTCTTGCTGGATATTCCTTAAGTTCATCCGATTGAATTCGAACGACATTTTTCAGGTTCAATAATTCTTTGTAATTCGATGGAATCAAGGTATAACCGTCGTGTAAATCAACCATTTTAACAAGAAGTTCTATGTTTCCGCCTTCGTAATTCCATCCGAGTTTACTTTTCTCTGTTAATTCACAAAAATGAATCATTTGCGTTCTTAAACAATTCCCTTTGCTCAACAACCATGGATGGTATTCTTCCAACTTCTGCGGTGATATCGTTTTGGCCTTAATCGTTGGCGCATAAGCGTAAATTTCTTCGTGAAACAAAACGGTCGTTCTCCACTTTGGCTGGTGAACAGGCCCTGCGAGAATCCCCATGTCGATTGTCTTTTCTTCAAGAGCGATCAAGATTTCCTCGGTTTTCATTTCTTCGATAATCAATTCAACATCCTTTAAATTTTTCATCCATTCATCAAACATTCCTGGCAACATGTAACCAGCTATGGTTGGAATTATCCCAACCTTAACCTGTTCTCGATACGCACCCGATCGTTGTTCTCCCAATAACTTAACACGTGAATATTCCGATAAAACATCTCGAACAATAACGAGGAGTTCCTTGCCGTATTCTGTCAATTCAAGAGGCGATCTCGAACGGTCAAAAATTTGATTCCCCAACGTTTGTTCTGCCTTTTTAATTTGCATTGAAAGTGTTGGCTGCGTTACCAAACACCTTTCGCTAGCTCTTTGAAACTGGCGTTCTTCTGCAACCGTAACAATGTACTGCATTTGTTGAATGGAAATCATATAAACAATATTTATGCAAATATAATTTAAATCGATTTATGCTATAGCTGATTCAGCATAAATTTGTAGTAACGAAAACAAAATATCATGAACACAGAAACATATATCAGCAACTTAAATCAATTGCTGTCGAGTTATCAAATTCATTATCAAAACTTGCGTTCATTGCACTGGAATGTAAAAGGAAGAGCATTTTTTGAACTTCATCTTAAGTACGAAGAATTGTATACGAGGTCTCTTGAAATAATTGATGAACTCGCAGAAAGAATTCTTTCGATTGGAGAAGTGCCTTTGTCGCGATTTTCAGAATATGCTAAAACAAGTAAAATTGATGAAAATGAAATCATTAAGGATGGATCAACTGGAGTGCAGTACATTTT
>JAWUWJ010000121.1:0-15971 GCA_034111925.1 Crocinitomicaceae bacterium | reverse complement strand
TAAAAAAGCAACTAGAAATTTTTATAGCTTCTCGAAACGGGAATTGTGTGTTCGTGCACCTTTAATTCAGTAGCACTTCTTTGGTCAATATAATCTCGGTTTACAATATAAGACCGGTGCGTTCTTACAAATATTTCAGGCAACTCATCTTCAATTTCTTTTAAGAGTTTGCGCTGTAAAATTCGTTTTTTGGTTGTTTGAATTTCAATATATGCGCCTTCTGATTTGATGAATAAAATGTCATTCGGGCTAACTTCTTCAATGCCATTCGTTCCTTTTATTTCAAGATTTCCGAATTGTTGAAGTGCAAATATTTCAAGCGTAACAGCAATATCATTCTGATTGAATGGCTTACTAATATATGCCTTAGGGTTCAACCGAGCGGCTTGAGTTAGGGTTTCGGCATCGCGATTGGCAGTTAAGAAAATAAAAGGCCTTCGTTTCTTTTGCAAGTGTACCGCAACATCTAGGCCCAGCATTTTTTCGGAGAGAAGAATATCGACAATTGCAATGTCAAATTTCCAATCTGTTTCCTTTAAAAAGTCCTCTCCACTATCAAATAATCCAACCACAGAGTGTCCTAAGGATGTTATCACGTCCTTAAGATGATTCGCGGCGAAGAATTCATCTTCTATTATTACAATTTTAAGTTGCGCCATTTAACTTCTTTGTTCATCATAAAAGTAAAACAAATGAAGATGGATCGACTAAAATTTGAAACAGACGACAGTATTATGTTGTGAATGGCCATTTTCGACCTGTTAAATTAGTATTTTCTCCTATTTAGGACGTATTCCAGGGACTTTCAACTTACAACAACAAACCTCGCTGATGACTCCAGATAAGAAGATTCTATTTCTCTAAACCCTCCAAAGAGAGGTTCAATAGCTTATTTGCTATCGGGTCTACACTTGACTGAGCCCTGGATGTATTTGCAAGGATTACGCTGACCGCTTTTTTACTTGGAACGATAAAAAGAAAGGACGTGTTTCCTGTTTGAGCACCTGGATGTCCAATAACAGCACCTTCATTTGGCTTTTTTGAATAGAGAAACCATCCAAATCCATAGGCGTTATTTTCTTTCTCTAAACTGTGATGTTCACGCATAAGACTTAAAGTGCTATCATTCACAAAAGCAGAATTTATCACAGCGTTGCCGAACTTTAACAAGTCTCCTAAAGTTGTATAAAAGCCTCCAGCAGGAATTCTATTGCTCAAATTGTTCTCTTTGGCAGCCTTCGCTTTTCCCTTTCCATTGTTACGCGTATATAGCTCAGATGCATTCTCGACTTTGACACCAAACTTTTCTACGCCAGTATTTGTCATTTCTGCTTTGTCAAAAATATTTGTTTGCATATACGCTTCAAATGTCATTCCCGACGTTCTTTCGATGATTACACCGAGAACGGTATATCCATACGAAGTATAATGATACTGAGTGCCTGGTTCAAACAATAGCGCTCTATCTTTAAACAATGTCAAGCCGTCGTAAAGTGTTGCATATTCTGTCGTTGTGTTTGATTCATTGCCGTCTTTGTACCCATCGATACCTGAAGTGTGCGATAATAAATGTCTCGTAGTAATTTGCGTTGTTTCATGTTTGGAATAGTCTGGAATGTACGTTTGAATAGGCACATCCAAATCAATGAGTTCTTTTTCTACCAATTGCATTACGGCGATCGCCGTCAATGATTTTGCAATCGACCCCATTCTTACCTTGGTTTCCAGTTCAAATTTCTTCTCTTCCTTTTTGTTTGCATATCCTGCGGCAGACTGAGCGATAATTTCGCCATTTACCGAGTATCCAGCAGACACCCCAACAACCGTTTTATCGACTATTATTTTTTCCAACAATTCATTGACAATTTCATTCTTGTCTTGAGCAATACTCGCAAAGGTTACTAAGAAAGAGGCGAATAAGATTATGTATTTTTTCATCACTTATATTTTTAAAGATTGAAGTCCAAAATTAGAAATGAAATCATCGTAAAGGCTTGGTTTTAGTCAGGTAGTGGTGAAGCACTGGCTTTTAGGGATGAATGATCGAGCTCCATAAGGGCTTTCTTATAACTTTTGGAAACAGGCACTTCAATTTGCGTTAATAAAAGTGTATTTGCATTTTTCCATTCTTTAAAATGAAATGGATTAATGAGGTATGAGCGATGTACCTTAACCAATTCTGGATGTTCAGTTTCAATGTTCTTTAAAGTCGTTCGTAATAATTTATTGCTTGCTTTTCCATTGATCAAATACGTTACATTTACATAATTATCGGCACTTGAAATACAGATTAAATCGTCATTTTTTATCTGTAAAATATCAAGCTTGTTGTCTCCTTTTATAATCATTCTTCCAGAATCATTTTGGATTCCTTTCTTGCTCACAAACCATCGAGCGATTATAATTATTGGCAATTGAATAAAGAAAATAGGAAGGTAAACTTCAAACGTGAACTTCACGAAAGAAAAATCACCATTAACGATACTCGACCTGTAGTAGATATAGCTGCCGCTTAAAACGAGAACATTGAATAAAGATATGACCAGGATCTCAAAAATAATTGAGCGACTCTTCTTTCTTTTATTCGCCCAGATTTGCAACGGAATTAGGGTCAAGTATCCTAGAAATGAGATCAAACCATACATGGGCATTATTTCCAGTCGAACTCCAATGGATAACTCTGCAATATCAAAAGGAGCGATTAAAATCAAGAAAATTGCAAGCCAAATGGCCAAAACAAAAGCAATCATTAAATGATAGTGGTACGATTGCCTTTTTTTCAATTTAGTCATTGTAATAAATCCGTTTTATTCAAATGAAAGTAGTATTTCAGATGCTCATTTTCTAACTTTTCATTAATTTCTGAGCAATCGAATACGCTGAATGCACGGCTCCCTCCATATACCCAGGAAACTCTGAAGCTGATTCAGTACTTGAAATGAATAGTTTCCCATCAAAAAGAGAATTGTTGTAAATTGGGTTTCCATTGTTTTGATGCGGGCTAAGAAACATTTCTGAAGGCTCAAATGTGTTTTCTTCTTCGCTCCAGACGCATTCTTCATAACTCGTAAATTCTTCTGCCTTCGCTCCAAAAACTCTTTTTAATTGGGCAATGACACTTTCGCGTCTGTCTGCAGAACTAAGGTCCTTTAGTGACGCATTTATAAATCCACAAAGTGCAAATTTCGACATTTCAAGATTACTCTGATCATAGAACTCGGTGATTGGCCCTGAATTACTGAACAAAGTACCCGGCAATTTCCCTTTTCCCCAAAAGGGTTGATCATACGTCAAAGCAATTTTAATGGAGTCCTCCATCCACGTATGTGTTTGATGAGCGACACGCATTAAATCCGTCGGTAATTGAGGTTCAAAAGCAATTTTCTTTGCCCACAATTTAGGTGGGATGGCCAAAACAACAGCACTGCCCTCGAAGGTCTTTTCCGAAGTTACATGAACCGAATTTTCATCGATCTTTATGTCCTTCACGGATTGATTGAACAGGATGTCCGATTCATCCAATTGATTGCGCAACGCATGCAATAGACTGGAGGTTCCGCCAGTGATTCTATAACTAGGTGCTTGGCTGGGAATTTCAACCACTTGCACTGGCGAATTAGGGGCAGCCTCATAGAACACCGTGGCATCCATGCGTTGTTCAAAGTACGCAATGCCGAGTTCTTCCAAAAGTCCAATTAAGTGGGTATGTTGACTGGTAAACCATGTTGCGCCCATTTCAATAGGAGCTTTGTTTGTTCCATATAACGTGTTGATTCTGCCGCCAACTCTATCTCTTGCTTCCAGAATTTTAAACGGAATCCCTTCTTTCTTTAAAAGAGTTGCTGTTAAAAGACCAGATAAACCTGCTCCTATTATTAGTATCATTTTGTAAAAGTCAATTGTATTATTGAACACACAACAATTTCTTTTAAAGATAGAAAAGAGATTCAATAGGCTTTGAACGATTAATTATTCAACCGCCCGTTTTGAACAGCCGGTGACTTCAAAAAATGTAAAAGCAAAAACCCACTTAAACATTGCGTTTAAGTGGATTTTTAATCTTTAGTCCTTCGTTCTAAATTTTAGAATTAGAATCGAAAGACGCTTTTCGTGTTCTCGCTATTCTATGATCATTGGCGTTTCACCAGCTCCAGTAATGATCACTTTAGCTCCAGGAGATTCCGAAAGTTTTAGAAACGCTTCGATGCTTTTAAGTTTCAAGATTTCTTCAGTTAATCCTTCAGATAAAATGATTTGCGCATCTCTTGAACCTTTCGCCTCAATAATCTTTCGCTCAGCCTCGAGCTTCTCTTGCTCAATTATAAACTTCATTCTCATGGCATCTTGTTCAGCTTCTAACCTGTTTTCAATTGAATTGTAAAGTCCAGGTGGGAGCTTAATCGTTTTCATCAAAACAGCTTCAATACTGATTCCTTTTTCATTAAGATTCTCGGCCATTTTAACCCTGATTTCATTTTCAATTTCAGCCCTTTTTCCCGAATGCATGTCTTTTGCTAAAAATTGTGCGCAAACATCTGCGGAAGCTGATCTAAAAACATTTTGAATTATTTCTTTGTAATTCAAGCCAACGGATTTTATAATACTCGGCACCTTGTCTTTTTGAATATTGAATAGAATCGATATTTCTGCCCCAACATTTAACCCCTCCTTACTCGGTAAATTCAGTTTTAATTCTAAATTTTCAGTAAGCACTGAAGCCTTGATAATTTTAGTCACAAAAGGGTTGTAAAGGTGAGAACCTTCGTCCATAACGCTTTCTGATAGTTTTCCTAGTTTTTGCTTTACTCCTACTTGACCTGGACGAATAACTGTACAGGATAAGAATGAAGAAGAAAGAAGCACTGCCAAGGTGATTTTTAGAGTTTTCATATTTGTTTGTTTTAATGATTGTATAAATTTGATAAGATTGAATTATGGGTTGATTAATGTTAAATTAGAATCACATTAGATTTTAATCGCGCTTAATAGGGATTTTGAAAGATGCATCCTTTGGATCGTTTGAATACCTTGATATCTCTGGCAAGTCTAAATAAACTTTTTGCTGATTCATTATTAAGTTTTCGTCCAAGAAGATTTGAAACAAAGACAGTTCTTTAAACCCTTCTATTTTTTCCTTGTTAAGATGATTCCCCTCTAAATGGACAATTTGAAGTTTCGGAACATTATTCAGAATTGGAAAGACGCGATCGATTTGAATAAATGGCAATCGATCAAGGTAAATTGTATTCAAATTGGTAAGGTTGGACAGTTGATTTGGCAGATCAAAAAATTCGTTGTCTCCAAGGTCCAGGGTCTCAAGTTCTGATAGAGTCAATATACCCTTCGGAATATGGTTTAAATGATTGTTTCTCAAACTCAGGAAGTGAAGATGACTTGGAAATGTTAAATCATTCGAGAAATTAGATCCAGGCAAGCCCTCTATCCTTAATTCAATCAGAGATGGTATTTGATTGATAACATCCAAAGCCATTTGGAGGTTTAGATGGGTGTCATAAATAAATTCCAATCGTTTTAAATTGGTGAGCTTCGCATAACTCGCTGGAATTGTTGTGAAATCGTCATTGATAAAACGAAGTTCTGTTAATCCTTTGAGGTTAGATATGGCTTCAGGTGCCGACGCTGAATGAAAGTCAATTAGACTTAAGGATTGAAGCTTTGGAAATTGACTGAGCAATCTTAGGCTGTCTTCATCTGAAATACTTTCTATTTCTAAGTATTCCACCTTTTCTGGCTCTTTCAATCCTTCTTCAATTGAATGGTAAACTTTTATTTCTGGGTCACTTTGTCCAAAAGCTAAATTTGCCGTTACAATTAATCCGATCGTACTTAAAATTACTGACTTGAATGTGTTCATCGTTCTTATTTTGAACAAATCTATGGCCGTCAAGTTAACCCAGGTTTAGAGAGAGATTAAAATCAGATTAGAATTTTAATTTGAGTCAAAGTAGAACTGAAAAAACAGTGCCCTTATCAAGTTCAGATTGCACATGAATTTCTCCTTCATGCAATACTATGATGCGTTTTACCAAAGAGAGGCCGATTCCTGCGCCCTCCTCATTTTGAACATTATGAGCCCGATAAAGTGGTTCAAAAATATGGTTGATTTGATCCTCGGGAATACCAATACCGCTGTCTGTTGTTGTTATTTGGATCTTTCCGTGTTTCTTACGTAAGTCGATAGATACAATCGAATTGTCATTTGAATATTTACACGCATTTTCGACAATATTATAAAGGGCATTTTGCAAAAGGGGCTCATCAGCCAAATATTCATAATCTTCCGATGAACTATTCTCTTCCATATCGAACTGAATATCAATTTCTTTATAGTGTTGTGATAAACTGAATGTAATATCCATTAATAGACTGTCTAGACCTATTTTTTTCAAACTCAGCTTTACCGAGTCCATTTTAGAAAGGTTTAAAAAATGCTCAACCAATTGATTGAGTTTTCCTGCAGTATTCATGATTTTATCTATCGAGTCAATGTATTCTTTGGAAGATCTTTCCTTTAGAAGGGTGACTTCTGCTTCACCAAGAATTGCTGTCAGTGGGTTTTTAATTTCATGAGAAGCGTACCGTACAAAGTTTTTTTCCAATTCAAATGACGTTTGCAAGCGGTCCAGAAGGCTATTGAATGAAAGAGCTAACATTCCCAGTTCATCGTTTTCATTATGAACCGTCAATCTCATATCAAGGTTTGAGGCACTGATATTATTTGCTTTTTTTATTTTGCCTGCAATCGGCTTTAGAACGTTCCTAGAAAAGTACTTACTCAAGACAAAAATGATAATTAACGAGCAGAAAAAAGAAAACGCTAAAATGGACCTTAATTTTTTTAAATATGTTGCCCCGTCTTTGTCGAATGCTGTGACCAAAACAACATAATCTATTTCATCAACGGTATATATTCGTGCAATTCCTTGAAAGTTCGATTTCACCCAAGAAATTTCATTGTGGTTCTTTAAAGAACTCTTCAAGTCCAACGGCACCCGGCTCTGTATTTTGCTAGGAATTGAAAATTTTGCAAGGGTGTCTACATATTCAATTTCTTGAGGCAAGGTTTTTAGAAAATTCTGTTGTACCGTACTTTTAACAGATTCGGGGAATTTATCCTTTTCAAGAAAAAACTTTTCGGTTATTTCGAGTCTTGAATCTACACGGTTGTAAAACAACTCATCAAGCGTTGCAGAAGAAACAAGGTAAATGAGTAAACAAAAACCCAAAATTAGAACTCCAAAAAGCCCAGTAAAAGTATAAGAAATTCGATTTCTTATTTTCATAATTCCTCTTTTAATACGTACCCCATGCCCACAACTGTGTGCAATAACTTGATATTAAACTCCTTGTCAATCTTTTTTCTAAGGTAATTCATATAAACGTCGATAACATTGGTTCCCAAATCAAAATTGATTTCCCAAACGTTTTCAAGGATGTCAATTCTGGACATCACTTTTCCTTTGTTTCGCATAAGATATGCCAAAAGGTAAAACTCTTTCGCGGTTAATTTTACTTCTTTTTCATTAAAGGCAACTTCTTTGCTGTCCAAATTTAATTCAAGATCGCCGACCTTCAAAATGGCGTTGGTTGTTGAAGAATCAACCCTTCTATGAATGGCATTCAGTCGTGCCAGCAATTCTCTAAACTTTATGGGTTTCACTAAATAATCATCGGCCCCGATATTCAATCCATCCACCAAATTATCTGTCGTTCCAAGGGCGGTGAGCATAATGATGTGTTTGTCAAAATGTAGCTCGTTTCGAAGTTTATGACACACTTCTAATCCATTAATTTTGGGCAGAATTATGTCGAGCAGAATAACATCAAAAGGAATGCTTGCGGCTAACATCAATCCGACTTCTCCATCAAAGGCAAGATGTGTTTCATGGCCATTTTCTTCTAACCCTTTTTTAAGGAATGAGGCAATACTTTGCTCGTCTTCGATAATTAAAATTTTCATGAATCAAAAATATTATAATGCAGCACATAGATAATTAAAAAGTCGTGGACCCGCCGCTCATTTTCCAAATTCTAATTGGATTCTAATACCACCTTAATTCATCGCTAATTCTTTATAAGGAGTTTTACAGTAGAAAAAAGGAAAGGCTCCAGGTTAAATTGAGTTGTAGGATTCACTTTTCATCTAAGTAAATCAGGGCCTATGAAATTAAATTTTAAAATCTAAAAACAAATGAAAAAATCAATTAAGCTCACGACATTTTTACTTCTAACAGCAGCAATGACGGCTTGCACTGGTGAAACTGAAACAGAAAAAAATATTGACACTGAAACGCTCAATTCTGAGGCAATCACAACTGGACTAGTAGAAGATGTTTTGACAAAAGAACAGCAACAAGCGTTGACACCTGGTGAGGTAATTCAAATACTAAAAGACGGGAACCAACGATTTACAGAGAATGACTTAACGGCTCGCGACCATTCGAAACAAGTTAGAAACAGTACGTTGTCTCAGTACCCAAAAGCCATCATATTATCATGTGTGGACAGCCGAGTACCTGTCGAAGATGTTTTTGATAGAGGGATTGGTGATCTATTCGTAGCAAGAGTAGCAGGTAATTTTGTAAATGAAGATATTCTAGGCAGCATGGAATTTGCGTGTAAAGTCTCCGGCTCAAAATTGGTTTTAGTAATGGGACATGAACATTGCGGGGCCGTAAAAGCCGCAATTGATGATGTAAAGTTAGGCAACATAACAGCAATGCTTGAAAAAATAACACCCGCAGTTGACAACGTGACATATGACGGTGAAAGAAATTCTGGAAATCAAGAATTCGTACATGATGTTTCTATATCAAATGTTCAAAACACAATCAATGAGATTAGACTGCGAAGTCCTATTCTAAAAGAGATGGAGGACAATGGTGAGATCAGAATAGTAGGCGCGGTCTATGATATGGACAATGGAAAGGTAGAGTGGTTAAACTAAATAGCTTGATTTTAGTTTATAGTGCCTCATCTTAATTATGAGGAAGCAATAACAAGTTTGAAATAAACTAAAGGCCTAGAATCAAAAAAGCTCCATCTGAAGATGGAGCTTTTTTTGTGTGTCCTTGACAAGAAAAAGTCCAAGTTTTTGCAGATTATTTTCTAAACTTAAATGATAGAACGAAGCATAAGCCCCGTTTACTATATAAGCCTTTGTAATGAGTCGTTTTCTATATACTAATCTTATTTTGTACAAGTTAAAGTACAATAATCAGGATCTGAGCAAGGATAAAAGAACGTCTCGCACACTTCCATGTTTATTGTGATTTGATTGGAGCCCACTAAGTAACCCGTCCCTTCATAGGTTATGCCGGCTTTATCTTCGCCAAAGGAAAACTGTGTTCCACTTATTGTTGCTTTCATGTCAAACGAACCATCCAGTCCTTGAAGAATTACTTCTCCCTTGTTGCTGCCTTCAATTACATTCATACTGTAGCTAGACATTCCTTCGTATTGGCAATCTGAAGTAACAGAGTATGTTCCAAGTAATTTGTTACTTAAATAAGTACAACTACCATCATCTTTTCCAGCTTCCGCGTCAAAATTTTCGGCATATGCATCTACGCAGCCTTTCTTTTTACAACTTGTCATTGATACTGTTAGACTAACTACCAATAGAATTATTCCAAAACTTTTAATTTTCATATGCTTGTTTTTAATCTACTAAAGGTAATGTGATTCGATGAACTTTCCTATTTGATCCAAGGATCCACCAATGGCTCATAGCCTACGGTGCAAAAATCGTTTTTCCATTACTCAATCATATTTTATAGTTCTAGATTTAGTTATTTCTAACGTTTAGGGTAAAATGCGTTTTAATGTATTTTACATAGTGTTGTAAGTAGTGTTTTTTATTTTTAATTGAGTGCTATAAGGTTTATGCCGTACTTCTGCATTATCAAATTCTCGTGGAATTGTAATTCCAAAATTCCTTTGTTCAGGTATAACATTCATTAATTCTACTTCGATAATTGGGTCTTCAGTTCTATTATTTAATAGAAGTAAGTCATTTGTATTTATTTCTATTACTTACAACGATTCTTAGCTAAGATTGTTTTCTGATGTAGTATTAATACTAATTAATTTTCAAAAATTGAACGTCATGATAATTTTCTTTTTAATTTCAAATTCATAATACTATTCGATCCCAATGAACGATTTTCTGTTTTATCTGAATTTCTTTTCTGTCTTCTATTTCCTATTGTTGTTTGCGACAATAAAATTTGGAATGGCTAAATCCAAGCAAATCACCTATCTATCATTACTCATCCTTATTCCAGTATTCAACCTATTAAATAACTGCGTAGTAATTAATGGAAGTCTTGTCTCATATCCATGGCTACTCGTTCTATCATCTTCCACCTCTGGTTTATTTTGCATCTTCTTAAAAGCGCATATAAATCATATCTTAAACAAAAAGGTGACCTTTCGATCTGTCACCGATATCGCTTGTTATGTTGCCATTCTCTCGCCTAGCATTATCGCCATCAACTTTTCGTTTCAATCAGAACAAGAGGTCTTAAAGTTTCTACAGGGCATGGTGGATAATAAGCCACCCTTTGAATTTCAAGTGTACAACACGGTATTTTATACTTCTCAACTTATTTCTTTTATCGATATTGCTATCGTAGTTTTCAAGAAAGGGGACAAAAAGAACCTCAACTTATTCAACATTGAGCGAGAGTCTATTCGTTACTCACGAAGGCTATTAATATTCATAATCATTGTATACTCACTTTGCGTGCTTCCATATATTTTCGGGATGGAGTACCTCGCAGAATATCTGTTTCTTCCTCTAGGAATGAACCTACTCTACATGTATATTCTCTTCAACCACCGGAAGTTTATGATCAACTTTTGGTCCGTCCCTGATGAGATAGACGACGAAAATGATAGCAGAGACTTAAATAACCGGAGCGTTGATCCAGCTACTATGAAAGCACTTAATACTTTCTTTATTGAGAAGAAACCCTACTTAGAAATGGACTTTAATCAACGAAAATTAGAAGAACAAACGAACATTCCAATACATCAAATTTCGTTTGCGATTAACACTGAATACAATATGAATTTTTCAGATTTTGTGAGTGCATTTCGTATTGATCATTCTAAGACTCTCTTAGAAAAATATGATCCTAAAAAGGACACCATTGAGAATATTGCTTATGATTCAGGCTTTAATAGTAAAGCTTCTTTTTACCGTGCATTTAAAAGGCACACTTCTTCAACCCCTAAAAAATTCGTTGCAAGTATCTAATTCTTTTGTCTCATCTTATGATTTGAGATAAATGTCTACTTGGACACCACTACTTTGGCTGCTCACTAATAACACTAGCACTATGGGTATTTTAAAAGGAATCACAATTGATCTAACAACAGATGCACGCCGGCGGGGTTCTGGAACAGATGATCATCTTTATCTAGGAATTCATGGACCCAATATCGGAGGTTTTGAATTCGCAATTTATTCCGCACAAATCAACAATTTTGAACCCAATGGTTCTGGCCAATATTATGTCGGAGATATACCTGACGGAGTTGGTGGATTGAATCGGGTTTCAACGGTTGATGGTACTGGAAATCTTAATATTGCTGCGGCACAATTAGACTTGAACCTTATTGACAGAGTGTACATTAGAAAAAACTCACGACCAGGTCACAACGCAGACGATGCTTGGAGTTTTAGATCGGTCTATGTGAATCTTTATGGTGATGAGCTTGCACAAGAGCGTCGTTTTATTACAAAACAAAGTCTGACCTACCTAGGAAATGAATTCGGGCAGCAGGTTTGGTTGAAAGAACAATAGTCTTCTGTTCGTTAGGGCAGTGCGAAAAACTCAATCAACTTCTGTTGATTGAGTTTTTTGAGAAGAAATTCTTTTCAAACATGTTTGATTAAGAATAAATGTGAAGGCTATTTGGCTGTTTTTGAGAAGAAAAGAAGTTTTTGAGAAATGGTGAAAAATCAAAAAAGCCTTGCAAACAAAATGTTTACAGGACTTTCATCAAAATTCGTGACCCTGACAAGAAAAAGCAAAGCTTTTGAAGAAAGAAGCTTGGCCCAAAAAGGCCAATAAGCTGATTGAAAGATTGCTAACAATTTGTTTCCAAGGTGTTTGAATCTTTAGCGGTCACATAAAGCGGGAAAACGTCTAACTTTTTAACAGAAGATTTGGAGGGGATATTACTCCTTCAAGAACGTGTTTTGAGCAGGCAAAACAAAGTGGTATAACAGTTTGTGTATAAGCGGTAGCACCTTTCAGGATGCAACTGCTTATACACTTTGTTGGTGGTAGTTTATTTTTACGTAATACATTCCTGTGCTTAATTTGGCTACAAACTCGTATTTATCTCCTCTTATTGTCATTTATTGACACACGACAAATGAATGGTCAGCGAGAATTAATAATGAAAACCTATAAAAACAAAAACAGCGAAGACAACGTTCTCCTCGTTGTTTAATAAATTAAGTGTCTTAGTCTAAAACCTGTAACGGTTATTTAGGGCTAGACAAAATGGCGTTTTGTACATTATTTCAAACGTTTCATATTGGACATAATATAAAGCACGAGCCAATTGCTCGCGCTTTATTAATTAAAGCTTAATCAACTTAAGAATCTCACGATCACCATTTTCAAGTAGGATGAATGTATAGTAATATCCAGAAGCAATGTTGTGGGTTTGAATTGAATTGTTTCCAGCATTGAATAACTGTTCAAGAACTATTTTTCCAGCATTGTCGATTAGGGTTAATGTACCATCATATTTAGCGTTCAATGTAAATTGGTTCTCAAAAGGATTCGGAGAAATAATAACATTTTGGCTAAGGCCACAATTCACTGATCGTGATCCAAACTGTTCGGTTGTTCCATCGAAATCTGTTTGCGACAATCTGAAGTATTTAACTCCTGAAAAAGAAGTCGCGTCTGTCCACGAATACTGATGTTGCAATGTACTTGTTCCAGCTCCCTGAACAGTAGCAACGGTTTCAAAAAACAACCCATCTCGGCTTTCTTCTAAGGTGAAGTAATCGTTGTTTAGTTCTGAAGCAGTTGTCCAAGTCAAGACTGGTGTTTCGTCTTGGCAATCAACATCGAATTGCGTTAATTCTATTGGTAACGGAGTCGCCGCATCGATTGAAGCAATAGTCATATATCGTGTGCTATTATTAGGAATCATTGCAGCTGAAATGTTAGCAACAGTAATTGTTGGGTTGGAATATGAAATTACAACACCCGATCCATCTCCATTGTAATAGCATACCGTTCCGCCATTCGAAAAATCTCCATCATCGTCAATAAGCAATCGAAGATCGGCGGGGTTTACACTTGTTGGAACTGCACCCACTGCTATTTTTTGATCCCAATTGAAATTTTCAGTAACGTTCGTCTTAGTCACCTTCCATTCTCTTTCCAATCTTGAATATAGATCGCAATTGACAAGTCCCAAAGGAATTTCAGCTGCAGGAAGTGCGACATTGTAAAGTAAATCGTTATTGTGCCCTATTAGGATATATGAAATGTCATTTGAAA
This sequence comes from Crocinitomicaceae bacterium, assembly GCA_034111925.1. GTDB lineage: Bacteria > Bacteroidota > Bacteroidia > Flavobacteriales_D > Crocinitomicaceae > UBA4466. The sequence continues at coordinate 2,412 of JAWUWJ010000121.1, read as the reverse complement.
AAGCGCCCGTATTATCAATATTGGATGTTTGTAAGGTGTTTAAATAGATGCGTGTTGTATCATCTAACGTATGTGATTGTTTCTGTAAAAGAGTTTCATCATCATCTCTTCCTATTCCAATTATGCTATTGTGATACGCATTGTTCTCTGAGGCGTCCCAAATTAATGAATTATTGGTAGCAATATAATCTCCATTAGCTCCACCACCAATATCTTCCAGTGTTATACCATACTTAACTCCTAAATAGGTCCATACCTTCCTTCTTTCTATTAATGTTAACTTTTTATCAAAAAAAATAATTTCTCCAAAATCTGCTATTATAGGTTGGGTTCCTCCAAAACCACCTCTCCCAATAGTTACTGTATCTTGTAATGGGCCCATACCAGTTTTTATACTTGTTAATATCCCTTGAATGTAATTCTCTCTAACAGAGGGATCTCCACAAGTATTATAAATGTATTGTTTGGTTACATCTACATAGGAAAGAAATGAATTTCCTACGGGTAAAACATTTCCACCAAATGAACCAAAATCATCATAAAATATATTGTCGAAATAAGGGTGTGAACTCCCTGAAGAAACGCCAGGATTCCAATCCCAAAGCTCCCTTGCAACACCAGGAGTTGCCGTAGGTATACGATGAACAGAGAAGACATCTCCCGCGGTAACGCCTTCAACAAAATCTCCCCACGTAAAAAAATCCCCCACACCATCTAAGTTTACCGTTGGGTTGTAATTAAAGTTAACCGCTTGAAAAACTGGATCACCATTTATTGCGGCATGTTCAGCATTACCACTTTGATCAGACCATCCACTAATAGGTGTTGTCCCTGCCACTCCTAAATCGGCCTTCAACCATAAACCATTGTTGGTAATATTACCTGGACTTTGAGCATTAACAAATGACAAACTAGAAATTATATTTAATGTAAATAGTATTGAAAATAATTTGAATTGTTTCATCTTAATTATTTGATAGTTACTTTTTTAAAAGATGCAAAACAAGGTGTTTTTATAGTGATACCGTTCACACGACCCGTGTGAATATGTGTAATTAGAAAAAGAATTCGATGAAATGATCTATTAAATAGTTCTTATCGGTAATTTTGATTTTTACTAAAATTGGCCCTATCAATTCTTGGTATTGAGTTTAGTGACAGATCTTCAAATACTTATTAATCTCAGTTGACATAACTTATTATGAATACTATTTTTTCCAATAAAGAATTGTGAATTTTTTAAATCAATTATTAAGTTATTTCATTCTATTTAGTCTTCTTTTAACTTCCTGTGGAGAGGATAATAATAGACAGCTAGAAGATAAGTCCCTCCAAAAAATGGAGAATATCAATGCGTTTTTAAATAATGAGCCTGAGAAAAATTCTCTAAAATTTATAGAGCTATCTGATTCTTTGAATCAATTGGCTGTACAAAGTGATAATCCACATTTTTTAGCTCAGTCATACTTTCATAAGGGATACACCGAAATGTATTTGGGTAATTTTGTAAAATCGATTGATCAGTTTCAACAAACGTTAGAAATCGGTATAAATACTGATGATAACTTACTTAAAGTTAAGGGTTACCTTGGTATTGGAAATAATTTTCTTTTCACAGGTTCAAATCAAAAATCTGTAGAATGTTATTTGGTTGCGTTGAAATTAATAACTCCAACTTTAAAAAGTAAACCTAATTATTCCAAAATACATAAGGCTTTGATTAATAATCTTGCCATACTATATACGAAGATTGGAGAAAATGAAAAAGCAATTAATTATTACAAGCCCTTACTAGTCTCAGATAGGAGTGATGGGGATAGCATAGGTGTTTTGTCTAGTTATCTTAATTTAAGCATTTGTTATGCACAAATTGGAGAATTGTATCTGGCAAAACAGTATACCGATTCAGCAAAAGTTCTTATTAAAACCATTAAAGCACCAGATTCTTTTTCCTCGATAGCATTGATTCGAAGTGGTGAAATATTTTTGTTAGAAAAAGATACCGTACAAGCTTATAAGTCGTTTGAGGAAGCATTAGGTATTAGTCAGAAAGTTGGAAATAAATATGATATTTCTTCGGGTTTAATATATATAGCAAAAACAAAGAAAAGTCCAGATTCGGCAATCTTCTTTTTGAACTCAGCATTAAACATTTCGCTTGAATTAGAGGCTTTAAATATTCAGGAAATGGCTTATGAATTATTGCATGAAAAGTATAAAGTTAAAGGAGAAATTGATTCTTCTTTACAAATGATGGAGAATTTGTTGGAAGTCAGAAAGAAGATTGAGAACAATAAACTTGATGTTGCTATTTCAATTAATGATTATGAAAATGATGTGGAAAACGTTGAAATAAAAGAACGGAACACTAAAAAATTAAAGTCTGAAAGAATTAAAAGCTATACATTATTA
>JAWUWJ010000120.1:0-24720 GCA_034111925.1 Crocinitomicaceae bacterium | reverse complement strand
CCAGTATATTTCATGCGCTTGCTGTTAATTCGGTTCTCGAGCATGTACATGTATATAGCGTTCGACCGATTCTTTGAAAGAATATAATTCGGTCCGCAACAAACATGGCCATGAATATGAACATACAAGGTTGGATTTTTTTTCATGATAGAAAGGAATTCCTGTACTTCAGAAAAGCATTCGGGTAGCAATCGAGCTTCTCCAGGATAGAATAAAATTTTTAAATCAATATTGAGTTTCGTCTCAGTACTTTCTACGAATTCAGCAATGCTTTCAGTTAGACTTGGCGGTTCTTTCGATTTGTCCGAATAAATGATGTCAACGCGGCGGTAAAATTGTGCGTCGTAGTCTTTTGCTTTCGATGATGTTTTTTCACCTTGTGCAATTGTTGTATTCGCCGTTGAATCTATTTTGAGTAGAACAGCATCCAATCGTTGTTGAGCAAGTTTTAAATTGTACTCTTGGCTTCCTGAAGTGTCACAATGCGCCACAACACTAATTATCGTCGTATGTTCTGAAGCATTGAATTCCATCAAATCTTCATTTGAAGCACCTGATAAAGTGGATTTATTAAAATCAAAATAAACGGAAAGTGTGTCTTGACTGTTTTGGGCATTGACGCTACAAAAAGAAAAGAAAACGAATATGGAGAGGAGTGTTTTCATAGTAATGCAACGGGGGTTTTAAAAAATCGTTACAGATTTAGATGAACACGAAACTTCATATCGACCGTATATCTTATATCGTATCGAATCCAGTATACTTTTGAAGAACCGCGGGAATAGCAATTCCGTTTTCAGTTTGATGATTTTCCATTAATGAAGCCATAATTCTAGGCAATGCCAATGCAGAACCATTCAAAGTATGGCACAATTGACTTTTCTTATCAGCATTCTTGAATCTCAATTTCAATCGCGTAGATTGGAACGTATCGAAGCGAGAAACTGAACTTACCTCAAGCCATTTTTCTTGCGCTGCAGAATAAACTTCAAAGTCATACGTCATGGCTGCTGCAAACCCAGTGTCGCCGCCACATAGACGCAAAATTCTGTATTGAAGACCAAGTTTCTCTAGCAATCCTTTTACGTGATTAATCATTTCGTTCAATGCCGCGTCTGAATTAGAGGGGTGCTCAATACGAACGATTTCTACTTTGTCAAATTGGTGCAAACGATTCAATCCACGAACGTCACTTCCATAAGATCCAGCTTCTCTTCTGAAACAAGGTGTATGACCCGTTAGTTTGATTGAAAAATTTTCATCCGGTAGCATCACTCCTCGGTAAATGTTCGTCAATGGAACTTCTCCCGTTGGAATGACATACAAATCATCTACGCCAACGTGATACATTTGACCTTCCTTGTCTGGAAGTTGTCCTGTTCCATAAGCCGAAGCTTCATTAACAAAATGAGGAACTTGGTGTTCTTTGTATCCTGCATCAACCGCTTCATCAATAAAAAAGTTGATCAATGCACGTTGTAATCTCGCTCCTTTTCCAATGTAAACTGGAAATCCAGCTCCTGTGATCTTAACGCCCAATTCAAAATCAATAAGATTGTATTTGTCTGCCAATTCCCAGTGCGGAATTGCTTTGAAATTGTAAGAAACAGCGTCGCCATGTTCTTCAACCGTTTCATTGTCCAATTCGCTCTTACCCGCCTTAACAAGTTCGTTTGGAACATTTGGCAATAGGTACATCAAGTTCGTGATTTGCTGTTCGAAAGCATCTACTTTCTCTTTCAAATCTGCTTCTCTTGATTTTAATTCAGCAGTTTGACCTTTGATAGCGTTTGCTTCAGCAGCCTTCCCTTGTTTGAATAAAATTCCAATTTGCTTAGAGAGTTGATTCATTTCCGACGCAGCAGTTTCCATTTGACCTTTATAGATTCTCCACTTTTCATCAATGGATAACAATTCATCTATAATTGGTCTTGCATCGAAGTGACGTTTTTTAAGTCCTTCAATAATACTGTCTTTGTCTGTTCTAATGCGTTGTATCTCTAGCATCTCTATTTTAATTATTAATGGTTCGCGAATTTAATCAATTGCAATACAAGTATTGAGCTTTTGAATTCTTTAGTGCATAAAAAAAGCGCCTTGGTTAAACCGAGGCGCTTTTTAATAATATGATGTTCAATTATGCCTCAGCTGCCTCAAATGGAGTAACTGATACAAACGAACGGTTGTTTGCTTTTTTGCGGAATTCAACTACACCGTCAGTTAAAGCGAATAAAGTATGATCTTTTCCGATCCCTACATTCGTTCCTGGGTGGTGTTTAGTACCTCTTTGACGAACAATAATGTTACCAGCTATTGCTGCTTGTCCACCAAAAATCTTAACTCCCAATCGTTTTGACTCTGATTCACGACCGTTTTTCGAACTACCGACTCCTTTCTTATGTGCCATAGTATTTAATATTTATGTCCCAAAAGGGATCGTTATTATTTTTCTTCGTCTTTCTTTGGAGCTGCTTCTTTCTTAGGAGCTGCTTTTTTTGCTGGAGCTTTTTTCGCTTCTGCTTTTGGAGCTTCTTCCTTAGTTGCTTCAGCTTTTTTCGCTGCTGCTGGTTTAGCACCACCTACTTTAATGTCACTGATCGTAATCGCTGTGAAGCTTTGACGGTGTCCATTTTTCTTCTTGTAACCTTTTCTTCTTTTCTTTCTGAAAACGATTACTTTGTCTCCTTTAACGTGCGCTTCAACTTTCGCTGAAATTGTTGCACCTTCTATAGCCGGGGCGCCAAGAGTTACTTTTCCATCGTTGTCAACAAGAAGAACTTTATCGAAAGTAATTTTCTTTCCTTCTTCTGCATCTAAACGGTGTACAAAGATCTTTTGGTCTTTTTGCACTTTGAATTGCTGCCCTGCTATTTCCACTATTGCGTACATATAGCCTTGTTTTTAATTGTTTATAACCCGAAAATTCGGACGACAAAGATAGAGATTTATATTTATAACACACATTTAATTGATTTAAAATGTTCCTTTTTCTATTAAATATGCGAGTACGGCCGTGCCTTTTCAAATCAGTCTTCCATTAAATGCTATTTTAGCGAATCAAATTACGATTATGAAATATTTAATTCAGGCGAGACTTTTACTACTTGGGCTTTTATTTATTGGGATGAATACCAGTGCTCAAGGTGATGTTGAATGGGGAGATCTAGCGAAAAGTACTGGTAAACTATTGGATATTGTTCCTGAAGGAGAAGATAGTTATTACGCTTTAAGACACAGTGGAGGTCCATTGTCTAGAAGGCTAGAAGGGTCTTACCATAAAGGTACAGAGTTGATTGATGAAGGGAAGTTGGATTTGCGTGCGCCAAATGGAACGATGGCAAAATTTGAAGCCGCGACAATTGTTGGGGAGAAGTTTGTTGTCTTTCTATCGGATCGTAAGAAAGGTGAAAATATATTCTATATGCAAGAATACAATTCGTCAATGGAGTCAAATGGAAAGATGGAAGAATTGGCTTCTTATAAGGTAGAGAGTGCTAGAAAACGTTTTCAAGGTTCCTTTGATTTGCACCAGTCGCAAAACAGAGCCTTTTTTGCTGTGGTTTGGACAGTTCCTGGAAAAAGGGAAGAGCAATCGACTTATGGATTTAAAATTTACGATGAAAATCTAGAAGAAGTTCGAAGTGGAGAATATGAGGTACAGTTCAAGGAAAAAGCATCTGATATTAATGATTTCTACCTTTCGGATTCTGGAGATTTGTTTGTTTCCATTACTGAGTATAAGGATTCTGAAAAAAGGGTTGTTAGGCGATTTGATGACTATGTTTCGGTGCACATTTATCATATATCTGAAGATGATGAGTCTGAAATGGAAATTGATTTAGACGGAAAACGAGTTGAGGCAATGTCTTTCAGTTCGGATAACGATCGCGTTTTTGTAATTACAGGAATTTACGGTAATAAAGATAAGCGTGGGGTTACGGGGATGTTCTATCTTAAGGCGGATTTTAAAGATCAAGAAATATTAGTTGAAGGTTTCGAAGAGTTTGGTGACGATTTTATTACTTCAGATTGGAGTGATCGACAAAAGAAAAAATTGGATAGGAAGAAGGCCAAAGGGAAGGATGTTGTGCCCATTCTTTATAGCTATAGGATGCGCGATGTCCATGCGTTAGAAGACGGAGGAATCGTGGGGACTATGGAGCAATTTTACATTCGCGTTGTGACAACAACTGATCCTAACACAGGAGCGACGAGAACTACATATTACTATTATTACAATGATATAGTTGCTTATAAAGTGGGTGCTGATGGTGGTTTTGATTGGCTTTCAAAAATAGACAAGTACCAAGTGTCAACAAACGATGGAGGGTATTTTAGTTCGTATGCCCGCTATGTTACGGAGGAGACGATGTACCTCTTCTTTAATGATAATGTCCAGAATTATTCTGAAGCTTCTGGTGAGTTTTTCTTGGAAGAAGGGAAGAAGGTAAAATCTAGTCGTATATCCAAGAAGAAGAATACCGTTGCGATCTGCGAAATTGATTTGAGCTCTGGTGACAAGACCCGTAAGATGTATTTTGACCGATCGGAACTTGGTGCCATTGTAGTCCCTAAGTTGTTTAACACGGATTATATCAATCGAAAAATGTTGTTTTACGCTATTAAAGGAAGTAAAGAAAAATTCGGATATCTGAATTTTGAAGAATAGAATTTATTTAAAATTGATTAAAAAAAATGGCTGGTAAATTTCATCGGTCATTTTTTTTGTGGGCTACTTCTTTGGAATCACACAGCGCAACTTTACTTGAGTATTTTCTTCTTGCCTAAAACGTTCGCTACAAATACTCCGGTCAACACAATGGCCATTGATCCAACTTGATTGAGGTTGATGTGTTCATTAAACGAAAGACCAATGATTACAGCAACAACAGGGATGAGGTACGTAACGCTGCTGGCAAATAAAACGGATGAGTTCGAGATCAATACGTTGAAGAGTACTACAGCAATCGCTGTTCCAACAACGCTAAGTAAGATGATGAACCCGAGGCCTTGGTAGGCGTATTCATTCGTTTGAATTGTTTCTAAAGTTCCAGAGTATAGGTTGATTATTATACTCGGTACAATCGTTAGCATGAAAGAGAGTGACGTTATTTCAAGCCCTGATAAGTGTTGTAACGTATACTTTATTGTGTTTACGCTAATCGCATAGCAAAGCGTTGCGATTAAGATCGCGCCTACATGTGTCCAGGAGCCTGAAAGTGTTAAATCTGCTCCGGAAAGTGTAAGTAAAATGATTCCTACCGTTCCGATTGCAATGCCAGAAACTTGTAGCGTTGTTAATTTGTTTTTGAAAATGACAAAGCCAATGATCAAAGCGAATATTGGAACGAAACTGTTCAGCATTCCCGCGTATCCTGAGGAAAGTCCCGTTTCTGCGTAGGTGAATAAAAACGCAGGTAAGAAGTTTCCCGCAAATCCAACAAGAGTTAAAAGGGCAAGGTTCCGAAGAGGTTTGAGCTTCTTTAAGGCTCTAATGGCAAATGGAAGTAATGCCAGTGCTGCGATTAGCATTCGTAAGGCAGCAACTTGAGTATCCGAAAAGATCGTTGATCCGTCAGAAGCAAACATTCCAAGCTTCATGAGAATGAAGGAGCTTCCCCAAATACATGCGAGAAGAATCAGTAAAAACCAGCTTTTATATGCTTTTATCACGGCACAAAATTACACCATTTATTGGATGTTTCGTGCTGCTCCTGAAATTGTGCAAAACTGATGAGTTTTCAACAATTTGAAATTAATTTACCACTTTGTACCACTTCTGTCAAATCATTGATTTATCCCTTGTGATTGGGGATTATTAGAAAATAATTGTAACCTTGCTATGAAATAAACGTTCATACTTATCAACAACGTGGAATACGGTGGTAAAAAGTGGTAGAAATCAAGTATTTTTATCCCATTATAAATTGTCATGGCAGGCTTAGTAGGAGAATTCGAGGTTAAAATGGACGCTAAAGGGCGTTTCATGTTTCCTTCCGGTTTACGGAAGCAGCTTCCTCCTGCGGCTCAGCGAGATTTCATGTTGAATAAAGGTTTTGAAGATTGTTTAACACTATTCCCACTTCACGAGTGGGAAAAGGTTAGTGCGAAGCTTTCGAAAATGAACCTTTTCAAACCCAAAAACAGAATGTTTTACCGGTTGTTCCATCAAGGAGCAAAGTTGGTAAGCTTGGATAAGGCCGGAAGGGCGCTTGTTCCTGTTGGGCACATGGAGCGTGTTGGGTTAAACCAGGAAGTAATGCTGATCGCATACAACGATCGTATTGAAATCTGGGACAAGTCGAAATACTTCGAAATGATCGAAGGTTCCATGGCTGATTTTGCTGATTTAGCAGATGAAGTAATGGGAGACTTGGAAAATGACAACGAATAAACCAGAATATCACGTACCGGTAATGCTTCAAGAGTGCATCGATGCGCTCGATATTAAAGCTGATGGAGTCTACATTGACGTCACCTTTGGTGGTGGTGGTCATTCCAAAGAGATTTTCAAAAAATTAAATGCCAAAGGGAGGTTGATCGTTTTTGATCAGGACCCTGATGCGCGCAAAAATGCATGGGAAGCGCCAAATTTTGATTTTGTCGCTGCGAACTTCGCTTATATCTCAAATCACCTTCGATTATTAGGAATTAAAAAAGTAGATGGAATTCTCGCTGATTTAGGTGTTTCATCGCATCAATTTGATAAAGAAGATAGAGGCTTTTCTATCCGTGGCGAGGCTGATTTGGACATGAGAATGAACCAGAACGGTGAACTCACGGCGGAAGGGGTTGTCAACGAATATTCTGAAGACGAACTAATGCGAATTTTCAGAAGCTACGGTGAGATTTCAAATGCTCGGAAATTGGTCAACGCAATTGTTACTGCTCGATTGAATGGAAGAGTAAAAACGACGCAAAGCTTGTTGGATGTTGTAACGTCTTGCGCACCAAAATTTAAAGAGCATAAATATTTCGCTCAAGTATTTCAAGCGATTCGAATCGAAGTTAATGATGAGATGGGAGTTCTTCAAGGTTTCTTGGAGGCGACTGAAGAAGTGCTGAACCCAAAAGGACGCTTGGTTGTGATGTCCTATCATTCTTTGGAGGATCGAATGGTGAAGAACTATATGAAGCGTGGAGCAATTAGCGGGAAAATTGAAAAAGATTTTTTCGGGAATGTTCTGAAACCTTTCGATGAGATTGTAAGACATCCTATCGTAGCAAACGAAGAAGAATTAGAACGGAACAATCGTGCGCGAAGTGCGAAACTTAGAATAGCTGAACGCAATGGATAATGAATTTTTAGACAAAGCTCAGTTAGACGAACAAGATGCGACTGAGAAAAAGAAAACGAAGAAGAAGGTAGCGAAAAAGAAAGCGGCCAAGGAAAGAAAACCGAATGCATTCGTGCAGATTTTGAACGGTGATTTTTTTACAAAAGAGTTCATGGTTGGCAATCTGAATTTCATCTTTTTCATAATGTTTCTTTTGCTTTTGGTTGTTGGGAAAGGGTATTACGGAAAGCAGTTGACGAAAGATGTGAATTCAACACAAGAGCAATTGGATGAAGCGACTTCGGATTATTTCGAAGCGAAAACAAGATTAGAGGAAGAAACGGAAAGAACGCGATTGATTGAAGAGTTAAAATCAGATGGGTTAAAAGAAACGGTGAACCCAACAAAGGTGATCCGAATTAAGAAAAATTAAAGTGAACGAAAAGAAAGATATATACTGGCGAGCTTACCTGATTTATTTCGGGTTTGTCGTGTTGATGTTAATTGTCATTTTCAAAACTGTAAGTATTCAGTTTGATGGGGGTAATGCAACAACTATGTCTTCTACAAGCGGTGAGCAAAAATTACCGACGAGAACTGCGCTTCGCAAATCGAGGAAAGGTCAAATACTTGATGCGAATATGTCTCCGTTGGTGACTTCAGTTTCTTATTACAACATCTACATGGATCCAACGGTAATCGCTCAAGATGTATTGGATAAGGATTTGAGTGCTTTGTGTAAAGGATTGAATAAGTTGTTTCCAGAGAAATCGGCGAGTGAGTTTAGTTCTAAGATTAGAAGTGCGCGTGAAGGTGGAAGACGTTACTTGAAGATCCATGGAAAGGTTTCAGGTGAAGTCCGTAAGAAGTTGAACAAATTGCCGATTTTCAAATTGGGTCGCTTTAAAGGTGGGTTGATTGACAATGAAGAAGTGATTGAAAGAGTGCTGCCGCATGGCGAATACTTGAGAAGAACACTTGGCTATATAAAGTGGAACGAGGAGAAGCAAAAAATTGATAAGGTCGGAATCGAACAAGCCTTTGAAAGTTTTCTTGCAGGAGAACCAGGAGAAGAGATTGAACAGAAAATTTCGACAGGTTGGAAAAAAACGGGTGTTATAACTAAGGAGGCTGTTGAGGGTGCGACGATTGTGACAACAATTGATATCGATATCCAAGAGGTGGCGCATACGGAGTTGATGAATCAATTGATCGCTGAAAACGCTGAAAAAGGGTGTGTGATCGTGATGGATGTCAAAACGGGTCAGATCAAGGCAATGGTCAACTTGATAAAAGACTCGGACGATGGAAAGTATTATGAGTCATTTAACCATGCCATCGGTACTCCTGAAGTTCCCGGTTCGACATTTAAGCTAGCGTCTCTGATGGCTGCTTTGGAAGATAGGAAAGTAAGATTAACGGATAAGGTGAATGCACACGGAGTTTATAAATTCTATAATGCTCGAATGGATGACTCGAACAACGGTGTTGGTTATGGAGAGATCACGATTCAAAAGGCATTTGAAAAATCATCGAACGTATTTACGGAAATCATAAACGATGCGTATAAATCAAATCCCGAAGCCTACATCAGACGGTTAAAGCAATTTGGATTGAATAAGAAATTGGGTATTTCTATTTCAGGTGAAAGAGATCCTGTAATGCACGAGCCAGGTGATTCGCAATGGTCAGGAATTTCTTTGCCGTGGATGGCTGTTGGGTATGGGTTTCAACAAACACCGCTTCAAACCTTGGCTTTCTACAATTCAGTGGCAAACAATGGAAGGTTACTTCGACCGCAGTTTGTAAAAGAGATTTACAGAGGGAATGATCTTGTAAAAAGGTTCACGCCAGATGTTATGATCAATCAGATTTGCTCGCCAAGAACAATCATCGATTTACAGGAATGTCTTGTTGGTGTTATGAAACGAGGAACGGGAAGAAAAATCAATTCTGCCTTTTTTGATATCGCTGGAAAAACGGGAACCGCTCATATTATTGATAGAACGAATTCGGGATCACCGAAAAAATACCAGGCATCATTTGTTGGTTATTTTCCCGCAAAAGATCCGATCTACTCGTGTATAGTTGTCGTTTCTGCTCCTGGGAAAAACATCTATGGAGCGACGGTTTCTGGAACTGTATTTACATCGATTGCAAACAAGGTCTACGCATCTAGTTTAAAGTATCACAAGCCTGTGAATCAAGGCGAAGTTGTCGAAGGAATGCCAATTTCAACGGATGGAAACAGCAACGATTTGATTCAATGTTACAAGAGTCTCAATATCCCCTATAAAATGGCTGAGGTTTCGAGTTGGGTGAACACGAATACACAAGTGGATCATGTAGAGATGATGCGCAGATATATCGGAAAGAAAACGGTTCCCAATGTCAAAGGGATGACAGCTAAAGACGCTGTTTATCTCATAGAAAGTGCAGGAATGGTAGCCAAAATAAGTGGTTACGGAAAAGTTGTTGAACAATCCCTCGCTGCTGGCGTGCAAGCGTATAGTGGCGGAGTGGTAGAATTAAAGTTAAAGTAATGCAATTGTTGAAAGACATATTATATGGTGTAAACATCAAAGTTGTTACTGGAGTAACGGATGTTGAGATTGAGTCTCTAACATTCGATTCCAGAACAGCAGTTGAAGGCTCTGTTTTCTTTGCAATCAAAGGAGTGGTTAGAGATGGCCATGATTTTATCCAAGATGTTTGCGATAACGGATGTGCCGTTGTGATTTCTGAAAAAGAAGTTGAGGTAAAGGAAGGTGTGCAATTGATCGTTGTTGACGATACGCACAAGGCGCTTGCGATTGTGGCGGGTAATTTCTTTGGTGAGCCTTCTAAAAAATTGAAGTTGATTGGAGTTACCGGAACGAATGGGAAAACGACGATCACAACGTTGCTGTTCAATTTGTATTCAAAACTTGGTTTTCAATGCGGGTTGATTTCAACAGTTGTCAATAAAATTTGCGATAGAGATATTCCATCAACGCACACAACACCTGATCCGATTTCATTGAACCAATTGTTGCACGACATGGTTGAAGAGGGCGTTTCGCACTGTTTTATGGAGGTGAGTTCGCATGCGATTCATCAAAATAGAATTGCGGGATTGGCTTTCGCAGGTGGTGCATTCACGAATATCACGCATGATCATTTGGATTACCACAAAACATTCAAGGAATACATCAATGTTAAAAAGAGATTCTTCGATGTGTTGCCGAAGGAGGCTTTTGCACTTACAAATGAAGACGATAAGAACGGACTTGTGATGCTTCAAAACACCAAGGCGACGAAGAGAACGTATTCGCTGAAGTCGATGAGTAATTACAAAGCCAAAGTGTTGGAAAATCAATTTTCAGGATTGGTTTTATCGATCAATGGCAAGGAGATTTGGACGAAACTAATTGGTGATTTCAACGCGTACAATTTGCTAACGGTATTCGGAGTATCACAAGAGCTGGGCGAAGATGAAACGGAAGTTTTAACCGTAATCAGCGAACTCCAATCTGTTGATGGTCGATTCGAATATATCAGAAGCGAAGGCGGTGTCATTGCAATTGTAGATTACGCACATACACCAGATGCTTTGGACAATGTCTTGAGAACGATTGAAAATATCCGCACCAAAAACGAAACTGTTTTTACGGTGGTTGGATGCGGTGGAGATCGTGATAGAGCGAAACGACCAATCATGGCTTCAATCGCTTGTGAGAGATCAGACCGTGTCATTCTTACTTCAGACAATCCGCGTTCGGAAGATCCAAATGCGATCATTGATGAGATGATGGAAGGGGTGGATGCTGCCAATTACAAAAAGGCACTTTCAATTACCGACAGAGAACAAGCGATAAAAACAGCGGCGACGATGGCGGAAGCAAACGACATCATTTTGATCGCTGGAAAAGGACATGAAAAATACCAAGAGATCAATGGGGTTCGCCACGACTTCGATGATTTGCAAACGATAAAAGAATTATTTACCAAACTCAATAAATAATGTTGTACTACTTATTTCAATATTTAAACGAGATGAACTTTCCTGGTGCAGGATTGTTCGACTACATCTCATTCCGTGCTGGAATGGCCTTGATTACATCACTAATTGTTTCGATGCTCTTCGGGAAACGATTGATCGGATTGCTTCAAAAGCAACAAATCGGTGAAACGGTTCGTGACTTAGGTCTTGAAGGTCAAATGGCGAAACAAGGAACGCCAACAATGGGTGGTTTGATTATTCTCGCTGCGATTCTTATTCCAACGTTATTATTTGCTCGTTTGGACAGTATCTACGTAATCACAATGCTTATCGCAACGGTTTGGTTGGGAGCAATTGGATTTATCGATGATTACATCAAGGTCTTTAAAAAGAACAAAGCGGGTCTTGCAGGGCGATTTAAAGTCCTTGGTCAAGTGGGTGTGGGAATTATCGTTGGATCGATTCTTTATTTCCATCCTGATGTTGTGGTTCACAAGAAGGTAGAGGCGAATTATGAGCTTCGATCGGGCGAGAAATTTGTGACGAAAATGCACATCGACGAAGACAAAGATGAAGCGCATCAAGCAAAATGGATTGAAACGGACGACATGACCACGACGATTCCATTCGTAAGTAACAACGAGTTCAACTACAATTGGCTTGTTGGTGATTGGATGGGAACTTGGGGTTGGTTGTTGTTTATTCCTGTTGTAATATTCATTGTTATTGCAGTCTCCAATGGAGCAAATATGACGGACGGCCTCGATGGACTCGCCACCGGAACTTCGGCCATTGTCGGAATTTCATTGGCCATTTTGGCCTATGTATCGACCAACGTCCATTTCGCCGATTATCTCGATGTGATGTATATCCCCGACGCCGAAGAGATGGTAATCTTCATTTCGGCCTTTGTTGGAGCGTGTGTCGGTTTCCTCTGGTACAATTCTTATCCTGCTCAAGTTTTCATGGGCGATACAGGAAGTTTGGCTTTGGGTGGAATCATTGCTGTGTTCGCAATTTCCATTCGTAAAGAACTTCTGATTCCAATTTTATGTGGTGTGTTCTTGATTGAAAATGCTTCGGTGATCATACAGGTGGGTTGGTTCAAATTCACGAAAAAGAGATACGGTGAAGGGCGAAGGGTTTTCCTTATGGCGCCATTGCATCATCATTATCAGAAAAAAGGAATGCACGAAGCGAAAATTGTTTCACGTTTCTGGATTGTCGCAATTCTTCTGGCGGTTATCACAATTGTAACACTGAAAGTAAGATAGAACAAAGTTGAAAATTGAATCAGGACATATCGTAATTCTAGGCGCAGGCGAAAGCGGCGTTGGAGCAGCCATTCTCGCTAAGAAAATGGGGTGGACGGTTTTTGTCTCAGATTTTGGTTCAATCAACGAAAAGTTCAAAGAGTCGATTGTCGATTTGGGTGTGAAATGGGAAGAAGGAACGCACACGATGGAAGAGCTTTTAAAGGCTGATCTAGTTGTGAAGTCACCTGGGATCCCAGATACGGCTCCACCGATAAAGGCATTGAAAGAAGCCGACATAAAAGTAGTTTCTGAAATTGAATTCGCTGGGTTTTACAACGAAGCAAAAACGATCTGTATTACTGGAAGTAACGGAAAGACAACAACGGCAATGTTGACGCACCACATCTTAAAAAATGCAGGCGTAAATGTTGGTTTGGCTGGAAACATCGGTGAAAGTTTCGCAAAGCAAGTCGCTGAAAAAAGGTTCGATTGGTATGTTTTGGAATTGAGTTCTTTCCAGTTGGATGATATGTATGATTTCAGAGCGGATATATCGATGCTGTTGAATATTACACCGGACCATTTAGACCGATACGAATACAAAATGGAGAATTACGCAAACTCAAAAATGCGAATTGTCCAAAACCAAACTGCAGAAGACTGGTTCATTTATAACTACGATGACCCAATCATAAAGGAACAAGTCGAATCTCGAGATATCCACGCGAGACAAGCGCCATTCTCTTTGAAAGAAGAAATGAAAGTAGGTGGTTACTTAGAAAAGGAACAACAAATAACAATAAACATAAACAAACAATTCACTATGTCAATTCACGATTTAGCCTTAAAAGGAAAGCACAATGCACAAAATTCCTTGGCATCTGGAATCGCTTCCAGAATCCTCGAAATTAGAAAGGAATCCGTTCGAGAGAGCTTGGGTGATTTCGTAAACGTTGAACACCGATTGGAGTTCGTTGCGAAAGTGCACGGAATCGAATTCATCAACGATTCAAAAGCAACAAATATTAACTCTACATGGTTCGCGCTTGAGAGCATGGATAAACCAACTGTTTGGATTGTTGGTGGTGTAGACAAAGGAAACGATTACTCTGAATTGACACAATTGGTTGATGAAAAAGTAAAAGCAATTGTATGTCTTGGTAAGGACAATGCGAAGATTATCGAAGCTTTTAGCGCATCTGAAATCGAAGTTTACGAAGCAGGTTCGGCAATGGAAGCTGTTGCCTACGGATACCGATTGGCCAAAAAAGACGAAACGGTTCTTCTTTCACCTGCTTGCGCAAGTTTCGATTTGTACGAGAACTACGAGGAAAGAGGAAACGAATTTAAAAAAGCAGTTAGATCTTTATAATATGAAGAAAGTTCAATCCACTCATACTACACACGAGGAACTTCTTCAAGCAAGGAAGGAAGGACTCGAAAGAGCACGTTCACTCGATTCTATGCGGGCGCATGGTAAATGGAGAGGGATGGACGTATTCTCGTGGGCAAACCCACATTTTGAAGCCTTGTCAACGGCAATTGCATCTTTCCCCTTTCCAGTTGTTTGGATCGGTAAACACGAACAAATTAAATGTGCGTGTACCTATTATCCAGAAGTTTTGGATACAATGGAAACAGCGATTGTTTACGATCAGGCGAACTTAAAATTGAATGATCTTGCAATCGCCAACTTGGAAAAAGTAGCAGGTGTTGGAAGTCTTGAGTCGGCATTAAAACTGGTTCAATCATTAGAACAGCAAAGAAGAATATTCTTATTCACTACCGAAGGAAACGAAGTGGTTAAGGATGTGAATGACTTCAATGCATTTGTAGAAAGTTGGAACTAAATGAATAGCGTACTTAAATATCTTGGAGGCGACCGTGTGATTTGGATCATCACGTTCCTCTTGCTTGCATTCTCATTAGTGAGCGTGTATAGCTTTGTCCCTATTCTCGTTAAAATCGAGGGAGGTACGCCATTTAAGTACTTGTTCAAGCATTTCGTTTACGTTCTTATAGGTTTAGGAGTAATGTTTTGGGTCCATCGAGCCAATCCAAAGTACTTCTCACAACTGGCCAAATTTGGGTTTTATCTTGCGGTTGCACTTCTTATTTTCACCTTTTTCTTTGGGATGAAAGTAAACGATGCAGGACGTTGGGTTAAAATTCCATTCGTTGGATTAACCTTTCAATCATCTGATTTTGCAAAACTGGCACTGGTTGTATACGTGTCTAGATTGATGATGAAAAAGAAGGACAAACTCAACAATTGGCGAGAAGGTTTCTGGCCCGTCGTCATTCCGATTGTTATTATTTGTGGACTAATCGTCAAGGACAATTTCTCTACTGCGGCAATTTTATTTGCCATCTCACTAACACTTCTGTTTTTAGGTCGTGTTCCTATTTTGAAAATCCTGAGCCTTATTGGTGGTGGTATCGCGTTGTTTATGTTTATTGTTTTGATACACATATCAGCTCCGGATTTAAATTTGTTGCCAAGGTGGGAAACGTGGGTGAATCGTTATGAGAATAAGATTGCAGATGATGGCAGTGCGCAGGACAATGCGCAGGCCTTGAATTCCGAATTAGCGATCTACAATGGACGTGTGAACTGGGTTGCGGATTGGGAGCAACTTAGCATTTTTGGAGGTCAAGGGGTTGGAGATGGCCAATTGAAAGAATACCTGCCTGAAGCCTATGCCGACTTCTTCTATGCCAGTTTTGTAGAAGAATTTGGTCCTATTATCGCTGGAATGCTCTTGCTGCTGTATCTCATTTTACTTTTCCGAATAATGAGGATTGGTCTAAATGCTGAAAGTCTATTTGAAACCTATCTCTGTATCGGAATTGGAATTATTATCCTCAGTCAAGCGTCTGTGAATATGCTTGTCTGTACAGGTTTATTCCCCGTTACAGGACAAAATATGCCTTTGCTTGCCATGGGAGGATCTGCAATGATCATGACATGTCTGGCACTTGGAATGGTCCAAAGTATTGCGAATAAGCAAATCGGACCGAAATCGGAGGAGGGTAAAGAAGTATCTGATGAGGAATTATCAGAAGAAGAAATTCTAGAAAACGTTTAAGTTATGATCAAAAAGGCAATAGTATCAGGAGGTGGAACGGGGGGGCATATTTTCCCGGCAATCGCCATTGCAGATGAAATCAAACGTAGAAATCCAGACGCTGAAATTTTATTCGTTGGCGCAACTGGAAAAATGGAAATGGAAAAAGTTCCGCAAGCGGGATATAAAATCGAAGGACTTGAGATCGTTGGGTTCAAACGAAAGTTAGCTCTATCAAATTTCATTCTTCCTTTCAAGATCATTAAAAGTGTAATGAAGGCAAGGAAAATCGTTCGAAAGTTCAATCCTGATGTCGTTGTTGGCGTTGGAGGTTACGCAAGTGGCCCGACCCTGAAAGCAGCATCGATGTTGAAGTTTCCAACGGCACTTCAAGAACAAAATGCATTTGCTGGAAAAACGAATAAAATCCTATCGAAAAAGGCCAAAGTTATTTGCGTTGCCTACGAAGGGTTGGAGCGTTTCTTTCCTGCTGAAAAAATTATATTGACAGGCAATCCGACCAGAAATGACATGGTGGATATTGTTGGAAAAAAGGAGGAGGCATACAAAGAGTACGGCTTTGATTCCAACAAGAAAACGATTCTAATCATCGGTGGAAGTTTGGGTGCAAGAACCTTAAATGAAAGCGTTGTGAAAGATTTGAATCTGCTTTCTGAATCTGGAGTTCAGGTTCTTTGGCAGTGCGGTAAATTGTACAACGAGCGTTTGCTCGAACAGTTGAAAGACACGGAAATGGGCAATGTGAAAATGGTTCAGTTCATTATGCGAATGGATCTTGCTTACGCCATGGCAGATGTGATTATTTCTAGAGCGGGTGCAATTTCTGTTTCGGAATTATGCCTGATTCACAAGCCAGCAATTTTGGTTCCTTCTCCAAATGTTGCCGAAGACCATCAAACGAAAAACGCGATGGCATTGGTGGAAAAAAACGCTGCAATCCTCGTGAAAGATATTGAAGCAAAAGAACTATTGATTCCAGCGGCATTGGAGCTTATTGAAAACGAATACGCTCGCGAAGGTCTTGTTAAAAACATTCAGCCTTTAGGGAAACCGAACGCTACGGTAGAAATCGTAGATGAACTTGAAAAAATTGTAAAGTAATTGAGTAACGAAGATTTAAGTATCAATCAATTCAGTAGAGCCTATTTCATCGGAGTAGGTGGAATCGGTATGTCGGCACTTGCCCGGTATTTCAATTTCCAAGGATGGAAAGTCGGTGGATACGATAAAACACCAACGCCATTAACAGATAAATTAGAAGCAGAAGGAATTGAAATTCATTTCGAAGATTTCGGGCCATCGCTTCCAGAAGATTTTAAAAATATTGAAAACACATTAGTTATATATACACCAGCCATTCCCGTCAACTTTGGTGAGTTGTTGCATGTTCAATACAGTGGATACATTGTAAAAAAGCGTGCAGAAGTTTTGGGGATGATTACTAGAGATTCCAAGGCGCTTGGTGTTGCAGGAACGCATGGAAAGACGACAACTAGTACAATGTTGGCACATCTTTTAAACGAGTCAGAATTGAAATGCAATGCCTTTTTAGGTGGGATTAGTACAAATTTCAATTCTAATTTCGTTAGCGGCGATAGCGACTTAACAGTTATCGAAGCAGATGAATTTGACCGTTCGTTCTTACAGTTGAATCCGTTCGCATCTATAATCACATCAACGGATGCCGATCATCTTGATATCTATGGAAGCAATGACGATTTCCTAATTGGATTTAAGGAGTACGCTAAACGAATTAATCCCGAAGGCTATTTGATTCGACACGCAGATGTGGCCTTGAATCATCCAAATGAGATTACTTATGCCTTGGGCCAAGATGCTGATTTCAGTGGAAGCAATCCGCGGTTTGTAAACGGCCGTTTCTTGATTGATCTTAAAACGCCAAATGGAAACTGGAGTGATATTGAATTGGGCGTTCCTGGTTTGCACAATGCGGAAAACGCAATTTCTTGTATCGCACTCTGCTTAGAACTTGGTTTATCCGAAGAAGTGATTCGTCATGGATTGAAATCTTTTACAGGAGTCAAGCGTCGTTTTGAATACCATGTCAAAGAAGACAACTTCGTATATATCGATGATTACGCGCATCATCCGACAGAAATTAAAGCATTGGTCTCATCCGTGAGATTGCTCTATCCAGATCAAAGAATCACAGGTGTATTTCAACCGCATTTATTTTCCCGTACCCGCGATTTCTTTGATGAATTTGCCAACGAACTAAGTCAACTTGACGAAGTGATTTTACTTCCTATTTATCCCGCGAGAGAAGAACCAATTGCAGGAATCACAAGCGAGGCCTTATTGTCCAAAATTAGCATTGAGGACAAAAAAGTAATGTCTCCAACTGAAGCCGTCCAGCATCTAAAATCCAATCATCCAATATCAGGCAGTTCAACTGTCCTTTTAACTATCGGCGCGGGCGATATCGATAGAATAGTCCCACAATTAAAAACTGAATTCGCCTTATGAAGAATTGGTTAAAAATAACGATGTGGTCTTTCTTCGGGTTGTGCGTTGTTGTACTTGTCTTTATGACGCAGAATGCTCAAAGCGAAAAAATGCTCGAAAATCCTGTGATTAAAGTGCATGTCGTTGGCGAGAACGAATTTATAACGAGTGATGAAGTGTATGATGAGTTGTTTCATGAAGCTTTGATTTGGAAAGGTCAAACACGAGGAGAGTTAGACGTGGAGAAGATTGAAGCGCACTTGAGTAAAATCTCACAAGTAAAAGATGTGAAAGTGTATTCTTTGCTCGGCGGAAATTGGGAAATTGACCTTGAAACGAGGAAGCCAATCGCACGGATTTACAACAAATTTGGAGGTTCATTTTATCTCGATAGTGAAGGGGTGACAATGGAGACTTCGCGTCAGCATGCCGCTAGAGTTCTGGTTATTACGGGCGATATTCCAGATCGAATTGAATCCGTTTCAGTGGACGATATTATTAACAATGATTCCTTGAAAAGTATTCAGAAGCTCGATGATATCTACCGTATTTCAAGCTATGTTTGTGATGATCCCTTATTCCGCTCACTCATAGGTCAGATTCATTTAAAAAAGAACGGCGACTTTGTATTGGTACCGCTGGTGGGAGATCAAAAGATAATCTTTGGTTCCGCTTATTCTGATTCAGAAGTCACGGAGAAGTTCAAGAAACTTAGAATATTTTATAAAGAAGCGATGCCTTATGCTGGTTGGGATACCTACAAGGAGATAAGCCTGAAGTATGAGGATCAAATAGTTTGCAAGAAAAAAGAAACCAATGGGTAAAGTAGTAGTAGGATTGGATATCGGGACAACAAAAATTGCATGTTTTGTTGGGCGTAAGAACGAGCACGGAAAGATCGAGATTTTGTCAATGGGAAAGACAGAGTCCCTTGGCGTGATGCGTGGAATGGTTTCCAATATCGAAAAAACTATCCAGTCAATCAACGGTGCCGTTGCGGAAGCAGAAGAGCGCACAGAAGGAAAATTGAAGATCAAAACTGTGAACGTTGGTATCGCAGGTCAACATATTAAGAGCATTCAACATAGAGGTATTCACACAAGAACGAATATCGAAAGTGAAATTTCTCAACAGGACATCAATCGTTTGGTTGATGACATGTATAAAATGGCAATGCCTCCAGGTGAGGAAATTATTACTGTTTTGCCTCAAGAGTATATCATTGATAACGAAGTTGGAATTAAAGATCCAATCGGAATGTCAGGTGTTCGTTTAGAAGCGAACTTCCACATCATTACGGGAAATATTGGAGCTTCAATGAACATCCACAAATGTGTTGAGCGTTCAGGGTTGAAAGTAAAAGATATTATTCTAGAACCAATCGCATCGGCAGACGCTGTTCTTACAGACGAAGAAAAAGAAGCAGGTGTAGTTTTAGTAGATATAGGAGGTGGCACAACAGATGTTGCGATTTTCCACGAAGGAATTATTCGTCATACAGCTGTTATTCCATTTGGTGGTAACGTGATCACAGATGACATCAAAGAAGGATGTACGATCATGAAACGTCAAGCTGAAAAGTTGAAACAAAAATTCGGTTCTGCTCTCGCTAGCGAAAGTCAAGAAAACGAAGTTGTTGCAATTCCAGGTTTAAGAGGCCGCGCTCCAAAAGAAATTACAATTAGAAACTTGGCTAGCATCATTCAAGCAAGAATGGAAGAGATCATTGATCTTGTTCATTTCGAAATCAGAAATTCTGGTTACGAGAAAAAATTGATTGGTGGTATCGTAGTAACGGGTGGTGGATCTCAATTGAAACACATCACGCAATTGTTTGAATACGTGACTGGAATGGATTCTAGAATTGGATATCCAACAGAGCATTTGGCAAACACAAACAACGAGGCGATCAAAAGCCCAATGTATGCAACAGGTATTGGACTTGTTCATAAAGGATTTGAAGATTTAGAAAAATCTGCGAAAGTTGAGCCAGAAGCAGCAAGTACAGGAGATGTGAAAACACATTCAGAAAAAACAAGAGGTTCATTCTTTGATTCAATCATTCAAAGAGGAAAAACATGGTTCGTAGATGAAGATTGATCTTTGATCAATCTTGGGAACGGAAAGTGACCCTAGAGTTTAATGGATTCCAAGCTTAGGGATGGGAAGTGGCCCCGAATTGAGAGTCACAACAAAAAAGAAGACAACAACTAAAAAATAGAATAAAATGGATTTTGACTTACCAAAAGACGACAAGTCATCGATTATCAAAGTGATCGGTGTTGGAGGTGGAGGCGGAAACGCTGTAAACCATATGTATTCAGAAGGAATAGTAGGAGTGGATTTCATCGTTTGTAATACAGATTTACAAGCATTGGACATTTCTCCAGTACCTTATAAAATTCAACTTGGGCCCTCTTTAACAGAAGGCCGTGGTGCAGGTTCTTTGCCAGAAATTGGAAAGAATGCCGCTGTTGAAAACATTGAAGAAATTAGAGAATTCTTAAGTAAAGATGCCAAAATGGTATTCGTCACTGCCGGGATGGGTGGAGGAACTGGAACTGGTGCAGCGCCTGTAATCGCTCAAGTAGCCAAAGAACTTGGAATTCTTACTGTAGGAATCGTAACGGTGCCTTTCAACTTTGAAGGAAGAAAACGTCGTATTCAAGCAGAAGCAGGACTAGAAGAAATGCGTAAAAGTGTTGATACATTACTTGTAATCAACAACGAACGTTTAAGAGAAATTACTGGAAATCTTTCCATCGGAGAGGCTTTCACATTGGCAGATCAAATTTTGGCAACGGCAGCGAAAGGTATTGCAGAAGTAATTGCAGTAACTGGAGCAATCAACGTCGATTTCAACGATGTGAATACTGTAATGCGCGACAGTGGTGTTGCCATTATGGGTAGCGCAGCAGTTGAAGGTGAAGGCAGAGCGCTCAAAGCGGTTGAGCAAGCGCTTGAATCTCCATTGTTGAACGATAATGACATCAGCGGTGCAGAATACGTATTGTTGAACATCACATACGGTGATCAAGAAGTATTGATGGATGAAATCACGGAAATCACGGATTACATTCAAGATGCTGCGGGATCAACTGCAGATGTAATTTTCGGTCACGCTAAAGATGATTCATTAGGAGATAAAATTAGCGTTACGGTTATCGCAACTGGATTCCAATCAACTCCAATCACTGGGTTTGAAACGGCTCCTAAAAAGAACGTGACAACATTAGAAGAAGATAAGAAGAACGAGGTTGTAGCACCTTTAGCTTCTCCGACACAAGTTAACCCTTGGGCTGGAGCGAAAGAAGTTGTTGCTGAAGACGAACCATTTTTGAAAGCTGAGCCTGAAACGAAAAAAGAAGAGCCTGTACAATCTTGGAATGTTGAGCCTGTTGCTGAAGAAGAGAAAGAAGAATTGGATTTAGATTGGAACGTAACGAACACATCTAAAGAAGCTGAGGAACCTGTATTGAAGGTTGAAGAGCCGAAAGAAGAAGTGAAGCGTTTCACGTTGGAAGACGACATGGAAGAAATGGATCTTGATACTGTGAATACAAGAGAAACGGTTTCTCCTAAAAAACAACAAGAGCGTTCTCAAGAGCGTCTTTCTAAAATTCAAGAATACACGCAACGTTTGAAAAAGGCAGATGGAATCCAAGATTTGGAGAAAGAGCCTGCTTACATTCGTAGAAATATAACCTTAGATGAGTCTAAGCCAAGTGAAGAGGACAACACAAGCCGTTTTAGCGTATCGAAAGATGAAAACGGATCTTCATTGAGCGGAAACAACTCATTCTTACATGATAACGTAGACTAATGGCATTCCTAGATACAATCAACGCAGACATCAAAACAGCGATGTTGGCGAGAGAGAAAGATAAATTGGCAGCATTGAGAGACATCAAGTCTAAGTTGTTATTAGAAGCGACTTCTGGTTCAGGAGAAGTATCTGATGAAACAGCAATGAAGATTGTGATGAAGTTGTACAAACAACGTACGGAAACATACGATTTGTACATCAAAGAAGGGCGTGAAGACCTTGCAGCGGATGAAAAATTCCAAGCGGGAGTAATCGGCGCTTATATGCCAAAAATGATGTCTGAAGAAGAGATCAAAGTAGAAGTAGATGCAGCAATCGCGGCAACAGGAGCAGCAGGACCTCAGGACATGGGGAAAGTGATGGGAATGTTGTCTGGAAAACTTGCAGGCAAAGCAGACGGTAAAGTTATTGCCGACCTCGTTAAAAAAGGACTACTTAATAATTAGCATTCTATCTTCTCTTCTTCAAATGTCGTTGAAGAAGGGAATATTTTATAGTTGTAAAAGCCACGGAGTACAGGACCGTGGCTTTTTTGTGTGTTTTACAATTACCACATCCCTAAATTTTGAAATTAATTCACGCAATTGTTGCTTCAAAATCAGGTATATGTACGTGAGACAATTTCGATTTGTTGAATTAACTTAGGAGTCATTAATTATACTTAACCAATTTCGACAAAGTTATGCCTTACAAAAGCTATTTATCTGTAATTACAACACTGGTTGTTCTCTTTTTCATTTCATCCTTTAACAGTATTTCCCAAACCGGTTGTTATACCGAGGATAGTGGATATAATAAGGCCCTAAGCTTTAACACTGCAAAGTCTTCAGGTTATACATCAGACCCAAACACCGAGTATCACATTCCTGTATATGTTATTAGTTTTCGAGATGCATTAGGAAACTTTGAATCGATGTCAGCAATCCTAGATGGACTCGATATTATGGTAGATGACTTTTTACCGATGAACATTTTTTTGGAAGTCGGATGTGTTATTGAATTAGTAGATGGTAATGTGACATCAGAGGAAATCTTAAGTAATAATATGGATGTATATTTAGAGAATAACTATGTCCATCCTAATGGGATTACAATATTTGTTTTCGGACCTAACCACGCCGCGACTTCATGGGGTCCTACTGGATCATTTAATGGGGGGTATTCTTTGCAGGCTGCATCAGGAGAAAGATACATCTATATGGGAGGTACTTATCCGTACGAACCTACGTTGAGAGCAGTAGAGACGCGTACTTTTTCACATGAAATGGGACACGCTTTTGGTTTAGAGCATACATCACAAAGTAACAGTTCATCGAACACTAATCCTGCTCTTGGAGCTTGTCGTGAATTGGTTGATGGGTCCAATTGTGAAGAGTGCGGAGATTATATTTGCAGTACACCAGCTTCATACGGAGTGAGTTACTCGAATTTGGCAAACTGTAGTGAATCAGTTCCTGTTTACGAAGTTGGAACAGGGTCACTATATACACCCATTGTTACGAATACTATGGAGTACGCCACAAGTCAATGTGTGTTGAGTTTTACGATGGGTAATGGAGATCAGTATTTCAGTCAAGAGTCGAGAATGAAGTATTTTCTTGACAATGACCCTTGGTTAATTACAGTAGCGCCATTTAGTTTACCAGCTTCTATTAGTGTTTGCAGTGGTAATTTCCAAGCTTTGTGTGGACCAGAGGATGATGTTTTATTCGATTACAGCTATCAATGGTATTTCAATAATCCAATTACGCAAACCTCAGTTTTGGTTTCAGGAGGAACAAAAGGCGGACCGTGTTACACACCTACTCAATATGGAAGTTATACATTGATTGTTACTGATCAATATGGATGTCAATCAAGTCATACTGTGAATGTAATAGTCGGGTTTGGTCCAATAGTAACAATTGATAATATTTATTACTGTAATGCAAAAGGATCACCATTTATGGGTGCTCCACCGAGTAGTGTCGGCTTAACAGGGCCGTATTCAGATGCTTTATCTTACTCATGGACGTATGATGATTGGTCTGGTTCAGGTCCACTCAGTCAGGCTTATACTGGTTATCAGATCCCGTACCTTGGTGATGGGGACTATTGCGTAACAATTGCTTGGAGCGATGAAAATGTTTCTTCCTTATTGGGCTGTACTTCAGAAGCTTGTTTTGAAGTTAAGGAATGTTGTCAACCTAATCCAGAATGTACAATTGACTGGGTTGAGGCTGGAACGGCATCAACACTTACTGTTCAAAATAATCCATTCAATACAGGGGATTATGAGTGGGAAGAGTTCGCTCTTTATATGGACTGTGATGGAAATGGTTGGATTCCTTCAGGAATACCTTCAGTGATTCGAACATCACTTTTTAATGATCCTGTGACTTTTACCGGATTGAACGCTTCTTGTGATTACAAAGTTGTTCATCGCGTTACTTCATTCTGCCTTCAACAGTCATTTGTATTTCAAATTTCGGTGTCGGGCGATTTAAAAGTTGCGGTATTCCCAAATCCAGCTTCATCAGACAGCCCCTTAAATATTAAAATGCTTTCCAAATCTGAAACGAGTAACATTGAAATATACAATATCATTACTGGTGCGCTTGTATTTGAAGGTGTTTTGAATTATGAAGAGCCAACAATGCTCGACCAAAATAAATTGAGACATGGTCAATACCACGTTAAAGTTTATAATGAGGATTCTGTTGTATACACAACTTTAATTATTAAATAAAGATCAATAGACTCTATCGAGAAATTAGCATTCTATCTTCTCTTCTTCAAATGTCGTTGAAGAAGGAATATTTTATAGTTGTAAAAGCCACGGAGT
>JAWUWJ010000119.1:0-23052 GCA_034111925.1 Crocinitomicaceae bacterium | reverse complement strand
TTCTTGCCGCTAACTGTAGTCAGATTGTATGCGATCATATCTTCCCATTTAAGCGCTTCTACCAATTGGAAGTCAACTTCACCGCGAACTGGTTTTCCATTCTTATCTAGAAACGCATTTTTTGGAATTACGACCAATGTTCCGTCATCTCCAAGAACCGTGGCGCCTTCGCGAATATTCACAGTAGTGTGTTGAATATCCAACGGAACCCAAGTATTCAGGATCTCTATTTCTGGTTGAGTTTTAGGAGCAACAG
Organism: Crocinitomicaceae bacterium; assembly: GCA_034111925.1. Classification (GTDB taxonomy): domain Bacteria; phylum Bacteroidota; class Bacteroidia; order Flavobacteriales_D; family Crocinitomicaceae; genus UBA4466. The sequence continues at coordinate 22,796 of JAWUWJ010000119.1, read as the reverse complement.
GATGTTTTACTTCACATTCTGTGTCCGCAATATAGGCAGGTTCGACGATAGCAATTTCTAGTGTTGTATCTCGAATCACATCAATTTGTTCAATTTCTTGCAACGGCAACTTATCGATATCTGATGTTTTCACTGGCTTGTCAGCAAAGCTATTCATCAAGAAGAAAGACGCTGTCGTAATTAAGGCAAGGAAGATTCCACCAATTGTCCATTTTCCATTCCATGGTTTTCGAGGTGGAGGAGGGATAATTGCCGCGATTTCAGCTCTGAGCGCACTTCGTTTACTGGCTTGTGCAAACAAAGGCTGGAACTCAACCATACTTTGCAATTCTGGTGATGCTGAAATTTGTACTTCAAAAGCTTGTGCTTCTGCTTGTGTCATTGAACCGCTGATATAGGATTCGACTAATTCGTATTGTGTTAATTCTGGTCGCATAGCTTAATGTATTAAAGGGTTAGTGGTTTCTTGAGCGAGTTGGTGTGCTTTCTGCAAACACTTGTATTTCTGTGTTTTGGCAGAATTAACGCTCGAAAAGCCTAGCTCCTTTGCTATGGACTCCATTGAGTTTTTATTGAAATAGAAAAGCTGAAAAATCTTCTTGCACTTTTCTGTAATTATACTGAGTATCGATTCTATTTTTTGAAGTTTTTCTTCTTTTTCAAAATCGTAATTAAGATCTTCTTCTGAAACGATTAAAGTGTTGTTCCATTCAAGGTTCTTGTGTTTTTTAGAATCTCGAATTGCTCGCATAACGAGGAAACGGTTAATTCCATAAAGAAAAGTTGTGAGCTTCGAGGTGCTTTCAAAGTCAGGAGATTCAACTTTCTCAATAAATAGAATTAAGCTGTCATTAAAAATTTCATTGGCAAGATTAGCGTTGCAACCGCTTTTAAATAGTAGAGCTTCGATCTTTGGAAACTCTTTGTATAGACAACGGATAACATTTTCACGCTGTCCTTTGCGAAGAGAGTGGATGATTTCTAGATCTGTCATGTTCTGGTTTTCCAATTAATGCCAAGAAAAATAAAAGGTAACCATTTTGACAAAAAAATCCCAATTCAGTTCGCTGAATTGGGATTTAACTATTTATTTGAGTTGGTTACTTTACCAAATCCATTTCTTCAATGATGTTTGTCGCTCCGAAACATTTATCAATCAACCAAAGCGTGTAACGGATATCTAAAGAGATTGTACGTTGAATGTTTGGCTCGAAATAGATATCACCTGACATCGCTTCCCAGTTACCATCAAACGCAGTTCCAATTAATTCTCCGTCAGCATTGATTACTGGAGAGCCTGAATTACCACCTGTGATATCATTGTTCGAAAGGAAGTTAACAACCAATCGTCCATCTTTATCAGCATATTGACCGTAATCCTTCTTTTTCCAAGTTTCCTTGATTCTAGGATCAACAATGAATTCTGGATCCGTAGGATCTTCTTTCTGCATGATCCCGTCCAATGTAGTCGTGTAATGGTATGTCACACCGTCTTTTGGATCGTAAGGTAAAACGTTACCGTAAGTCAAACGCAATGTTGAATTCGCATCTGGATAGTATTGTTTTTCTGGATTCATATCTCTCAATCCTGAAACAAAATAACGTTTTGCTGTTTTCAACTTTTCTTTTGCCGTTTTGATCTCTTCTGTTTCCACAGCAGCATCATAAGCAGCGACCAAATCCGTCATTAATGCAAACAATGGATCTTTTTGCATTGCTTTAATCGATGGTTTGCTTTTGAACTTTTCGAAAAGGTCTTTGTTAAAGAACATCGACTTCTTCTTAAGCTTGGCAGTGTACTTGTCAACTCCAGAATGTCCTTTAGAAGCAATCTTCGCTGTCAATTCACCCATTTGCTCTTCCGAGATGTCATCAATGTACATATCCAACAAGTCGTGAATCATTTCCAATTCCGTTGCTGGGTTTTGATCAGCGTAATACGTATCCATTCTACCGAATAGAAAACCTTCAACTCGAGTCATGTACTCTTGAAGTTTCTCACTGTCTTCTGTAGAAAGATCATCACTATTGTCTATTTTTTCTTGTGTTTCAATCCAAACACCAAACGTGGCTGCTGTTCTGTTAATTCCCATTCTCATTACAAACTCTTGTTGGTAACTTCGAATATCAACGATAGGATCGGTCGCTTTCACATAACCTTCCATAGCTCCAAGAACATCGAAACTCATTTTAATGTTCTTAAGGTAATCGCGGTATTGCGCCTCAACAGCTTCTTTCTTTTGGATAACGCCGTTCTTCTTAACTTGAAGAGACATTCCGATAAAGTTTTTCCAATAATTCGCTACTTGCGCATATCGAGAAGAGTATTTCAAACGAACGTCAACATCAGCGTCCATATACTTCTTCATGATCTCAAGCTTTCTATTTCTGATCTTAATTCTTGTTGGGTACTCTTTGCTAACCAATTGGTCAACTCCCCAAGAACTACTGTAACGATCCGTTGATCCAGGATATCCTAAAATCATTGCGAAATCATTTTCCTGAACTCCTTTGATAGAAACGGGCAGAGAATGCTTCGGTACATAAGGAAGATTCCCTTCAGCGAACTGAGACGGTTTGTTTTCCTTGTCTGCATAGATTCTAAACATTGAGAAATCCGCAGTGTGACGTGGCCACATCCAGTTATCCGTGTCTCCACCGAACTTTCCTGCTGATTGAGGAGGCGTACCTACCAATCGAATATCGTTGAATGTTTCTTGAACGAACAAGTAAAACTCGTTTCCAGCGAAGAAATCCTCTACAAATGCAGTGTATCCAGTTCCGTTAATAGCTTCTTCCGTAAGAAGAGCAGAAATCTCTTTGATCTTAACTGCTCTTTCTGCTTCCGTCATATCAGGAGTTAACTCAGCATTAATCGTTTCCGACACATCTTGAATACGAACGATGAAAGAAGCGAAAAGACCAGGGATTGCAATTTCTTCTTCGTGATTCTTAGCCCAGAAACCATCGTCTAAATAGTTGTTCACCGAAGTAGAAGCTCCTGCAATCGAAGGGTATCCACAGTGGTGATTTGTTAAAATCAATCCTTCTTTAGAAATAACTTCACCAGTACAATATCCATTAAATGAGATGATTGCGTCTTTTAATGAAGAGTTGTTAATATCATAAATTTCTGCTTCAGTTAAACGAAGCCCATGTTCTTTCATGTCTTCATAATTTCTTCCTAGTAGAAATGGAAGCCACATACCTTCATCAGCTTTGGCAAAAGATCCAAAAAGGAAGGCAACAGCAATTAAGCTTATTTTAATTTGATTCATATTTATATTTTGGTTTTAGTCGACGCTAAAATACAGACTTTTCTACAGATACGATTATTTGAAAGAGATTTCGTCAATAAATAACCACGTTGGATTTCCAACTCCTAAATGCCATTCTGGACATTCCTTTACTGGAGTGGCTTTAACCGTGATCTGTTTGATTTTCTGTGTATAAACGACACCCGAATTAAATTCCCGATTGTGGGCGTATTGGTCCTTTTTAACTTCTGGATCGAATGTTTGCGTGTTTACTGCTTTAGTCCCATCTTCAAAAGTTACTTCAAATGTGATTGTTTCCGGAAAGAACACCCAAGATTTCATATCACTCAAGAAGTTTACACTAACGTCAGAGTAGTTAGTTGGCTTTGCAAATGTAACAGTTGCTTCAAAGTCTTGATCCCAGTAGCCTTGCCAATCACCAGTTCTAAATTCATCACCGCCTTTAATTCCATCAATCAATGTGAAATCACCAGCAGCAGCATATTGATTTGAATATTCGGATTTTACCGAAATGGAAACGTTTGTGTTCTTTTTGATGAATCTATTTTCAATGATAGAGCTGTATCTGTCTGAACCAGATGATAATAGGCTATTAGCATTGGCAACGGCTTTTATCGTTGTAGATTCCGAGATTTCAAAAGGGCCTGTATAACTCTTTGTTGATTCACTTTCAAAAGGGTCAGAGCCATCCAAGGTATACAAAATAGTATGTTTCTTATTATTGATCACATCCAATGAAATCTTCATTTTACTCTCAAAGATGCGTTCTTCTTGATTGAAGAAAGGGACAGGTACGAATGTACCCATATCACTTATCGTTTCTGCATGCGGGTATTTTTTCCGAACGGAATTCGGTTTTCCCTGCATGGTAATTACTATTGTTCCTCCTTTAATAAGTTGTGAATGACTTATGAAACTTGATTTTAATTCAACACCGTTCAAAACAATCTTCTGAATGTATTTGTTCTCTGGACTGTTATTTTTCACGTTGAATGACAGTTCTTTACCATCTTCAAATTGAATCTTTGCTTTACTCATTAATGGGCGTCCAAATTCATAAAGTGTACTCCCAGGCGCAATTTGATAAATCCCCAAGGCGCTCAAAACATACCATGCAGACATTTGGCCACAATCTTCATTTCCTGAAAGTCCATCGGGCGTATTTGAATACATTTCGCGTTGAATACGATCAATATAATGCTGCGTTTTTTCAGGGGCGTTTGTGTAATTGTACAAATAAGCCATGTGGTGCGAAGGTTCGTTTCCGTGCGCATATTGCCCAATAAGACCAGTGATATCCACTTGATGTCTTCCAGAAAGGTCCATTTCAGTTGAAAAGAGACGATCTAACCACGTTTCTAGAGAATCTTTACCTCCAATCAAATCTCTAAGTATTCCAACAGCATGAGGCGCGTACAATGAATATTGCCAACTGTTCGCTTCTGTGTAATTGAAGTTTACTTCTGTTGGATCAAAAGGGGAGTGCCATTGTCCTGAACGTCTTCCTCGCATGAACTTGGTGTTCGGGTCATAGAGATTCACAAAATTCTTCGAGCGCTCTAAATACGTGTCCAATTTATCTGCAAAGAAAAAATCTTTTGATTCTACCGTATATCGATTGATCATTTCGTGGATACAATAGTCGTCGTAAGCGTATTCCAATGTCTTGGAAACCGACTCAGGCTCGCTTCCCGTACTTAAAAAGCCTTCTCTTACATATTCACGCTTCCCAAACTCGTCCAGATTAGAAGTAGCGATCATCGCTTCAATTGCCTTTCGAGCATCGTAATCGTAGATTCTTTTTGAATACGCATCAGAAATAACGGAAACGCTGTGGTAACCAATCATACATTCCGTTTCATTTCCAGCCAATTCCCAAACAGGAAGGTCTTTTTTGAAATCATAAAAACGCAAGAATGTATTGATGAATGCATTTGTCCGCTTGACTTGAGTTAGAGTAAATAAAGGGTGTGTTGCGCGATAGGTGTCCCACAATGAGAAAACAGTGTAATTCTCATAATCTCCTTTTTCCAACTGGTGAATTGTGTCTCCATACCTGTACTTTCCATCAACATCACTTGAAACGTTTGGATTCAAATATGAGTGATACAGCGCCGTGTAGAAGTTGTTCATCACTTCTGGCTCCTTTGAATAGAAACTGATTTTATCCAATTCAGTTCGCCATTTCTTTTGAACACGCGCCTTAGCAGTTTCAAAATTCCAATCTGGAAGTTCTTTCTCAAGATTCAACTTGGCTCCATCTTCACTGACATGAGACATCCCCACCTTAATGCTAATTTGTTTCGTCGTCTTTGGGAAAATCAACAAAAGCTTATTTCTTCCGTTCTTTTTAAAAATTCGTGCCTTTTGATATGGCGTGTCCATCTTTAAATAGAAGTGGAAATATTGTTCTTCTGCCCAAGCATGCGATACTCGATTCCCAGAAATTGTCTTTTTGTCAATGAGATTGATTGCGCTAGAAAGCAGCTTGTCTCTATGATCAAGGTCAATTAGAATGAATTTCTTCCCACTTTCTTTATTGAAAAAATACTGATGGTATCCTGCTCGTTCTGAAACCGTCAAACGAACATTCATATCTCCATCATTCAGTTTTACGCTGTAATAGCCAGGCGTTGCCACTTCATCTTCATGGGAAAAAGTGGCTTGATAGCCTTTCTTAGAAATATATCCAGGATCTATTCTAGGGTTTCCAATTTGCGGAACGATTAACAGATCGCCGTAATCGCTAACTCCAGTTCCGCTTAAGTGCGTATGGCTAAAACCGTAGATCAATGAATCTGAATAATGGTACCCAGAACAACCGTCCCATCCATCATGTCGTGTGTCAGGACTCAATTGCATCATTCCGAAAGGAGCGCTGGCACCAGGGTAGGTGTGACCGTGTCCGCCAGTTCCAACGAAAGGATTTACAAACGGCAACTTATCAAAATCCAAAACATTTCCTTTCCTAGATTCAGGATTCATTTTTTTCTGCGCGGCATCACTTGCACCTTTGATTTCATTGAGTTGTGCACTCGCTTGAAGTGAAATAAATGCGAATACAATGAGGCCTAATCTTTTCATAGTTCTAGCTTAATTCGTTCCAGACAAGTGATGAAGCGCCTAATACTGCTGCATTTTTATCGTGCAATTCAGAAATTCGAATTTCAATCTTGTCTTTATAAATGTGTAGAAGCGCGTCCTCCATGTAGCCTTTGACTTTCTTTGCAAAACTCGGTCCACTTTGGGCAATCCCGCCAAACAGAATAAACGCTTTGGGGCTAGAGAAACAGGCGAAATCTGCAAGCGATTCCCCAAGTACTTTTGCCGTGTATTCAATGATTTCAACAGCAAACTTATCGCCGTCTTCTGCCAGTTGAAACACTTGACTCGCCTCTGGATTCTTAAGATTGATCAATTCGGAAGTTTCACGAAGCTCGGAGTCCAATTCATGAATAGAACGAACAACACCTGTTGCAGATGCATACGTTTCGAGACATCCTTTACGTCCACAACCACATTGACGGCCGTTTGGAATGACTCTAATATGTCCGTATTCTCCTGCGAATCCATCGTGTCCATAAATCAGGTTACCTCCTGCGATTACGCCGCTGCCCAGTCCAGTGCCAAGTGTAATTGTCACGAAATCTTTAAGATCTCTTCCGGCTCCATAGATCATTTCGCCAATGGCTGCAGCGTTTGCATCGTTGGTTAGAATCGTTTTAACTTTGAATTTGTATTCGAACAATCGAGCGAGAGGAATAATCCCTTTCCATTTAAGGTTTGGAGCGAATTCAATTGTACCTGAAAAGTAATTTCCATTCGGCGCACCAATTCCAATTCCCTTAACATTTGGCAGATGACCAACGGATTTAATACGTTCGTAAATCTTATCCACCAATCCTTCAGGTGTCGCGTATTCACGCGTTGAAATTGATTCTTCAAAATACAATGTTCCGTGCTCATCACAGAGACCGAATACGGAATTCGTTCCACCGATATCTACTCCTAATGCTAAATTTCTTTTCATTTATTTATTTTCTGGTTGAAAGTTCCACTCAGCATAAAACTGATTGAGGAAACCTTCCATAAACTGATGTCTTTTCTTGCCAATTTCCTTAGCCGTTTTTGTATTCAAACGATCCGATAAAAGTAATAATTTCTCATGAAAATGATTGATCGTACTTGTCTTCTCGTTTGCGTATTCCTCAAAGCTATTGTGCAGTTTGGCTTCCAATTCGGGAATGTACATCGCTTGGTTCTTGTTGCCGCCATACGCGAAAGTCCGACCAACTCCTATGGCTCCAATCGCATCGATTCGATCTGCGTCTTGGACAATTTTCCCTTCAATGGTATTCATTTCACTTGGCGTATTCGCGCCTTTGTAGCTAACGTTGTCAACGATATATCTCACTTGCTCAGCCTTCGCTTCATCGTATCCAAGGTCGAGTAGGAGTTTGAACGAAACTTTCCCGCCCTCATCCAATCTTCCGCCGTTAAATTTATGGTCTGAGATGTCGTGAAGAAGTGCCGCAAGTTCAATTACCTCTAAGTCGCCGCCTTCTGTTTGTTGAATGTACCTCGACATGTTCACAACACGCATGATATGGTGCCAGTCATGTCCAGAAGAATCACCTTCAAATTGAGATTTGATCTCGTCTTGAATAGTCTCTACAATTGATTTCATCTTACTCAATTAAGTCGAATGTTTGATATTTACCGTGCTTCATCGTTGCAATTAATTTCCCTTCGATGCTATTAAGAGAAAAATAAGCCCCGTCTGCAAATGCTGTCCAGTCCTTTCCATTGTTCAATGAAAAGTCGATTCCATTTCTACCACAAGCATAGAAAACGCCATTCACACAATAAACACAAGATCTATAGCCTCGAGGTGGATACATTGAATTCATCCAAGATTCGCCGCCATCATACGTATAATAGGTAGTGTTCATTTTCAATTCAGGCTGTGTATAGTCTCCACCAACAATGACCCCGAATGTCTCATCCATGAAGCACATGGAGTACGCGCCAATTGTTTCTCCAGGATAATAAGGGAGTTCAACTTTCGACCATGTTTTTCCGCTGTTTTTGGAGCAGTAATAATTGCTTCTCATGCCACCAGAGATGAACATATATGTACTATCGTTCATTACGCGAACATTGGTTCCGCTTGCTGCAAAGGCTGCTTCTCCTTTAAATGCAGATGGTGCTCCTTCGCATCGTGTCCATTTTTCTCCTGCGTCTTTGGTGTGAAAAAGGCTGAACTTACCATCAACTGGATCGCCAAGAATAAACCCGACATCTCCGTTAAAGTCAATCGCATCAAAGAAAACACCTTTCCATTCGGGGTATTCAATAAAGCCAACAGGCCCTCGATTGTCGATCTTTACAAGCTTTCCATCTGTTCCGCTTTGCATTCCATAAAGGAAATCTCCACTTGCTTCGATATCACGAATTTCCGTCACTTTAGGGAATTTCAATACCAATTCGCCTTCATCGGTATCCGTATCGTGTTGAAAAATTGCGCCGTTCGAATTCCCCAAATAAACCAGTCCAGTGTCAATATATAATCCACGGGAATAAGTATTCGAATCTCCATAAACGGTGATCGGTGCTTTGCTGTTCTTTTTAATGTACTTCTTCGTGTTGCTCTGTGCGTTAACATCAAGACTAAGACCTAAAAAGACACTACAAATTAAAGCGCTTATTAAAATTTTCATTTTGTTTCTTTTTCAGTTCTACAAGGTTTTCAGGCTGCTCTCGCTTCCATCTTTTATGCGACCAAAGCCAATAGGCCGGCTGGTCAATAATTTCTTTTTCGAGTTTATTTGTATGAGACTCAGTGATCTGTCCCCATGAAGTTTCGCTCGGTTTTTCAGCGACTAAAGATAACTCCATTTTATAATGCCCACGTTTTATTTTCCGCGTTGCAAAGAACACAACGGAATAATCAAGATCATGCGCCATCATTTCAGCTCCAAAGAGAACAGGAGTAGGCTGATTCAAAAAATCCATCCAGTAACTTTTTAATGCATCGCCGGGCGATTGATCCGAAAGTACCAATACCGCTTTTAGCATTTCTGGATTTGACTTGAGTTCTTGCTTGTAGTTCTTAGCGTTTACAACCTTCATTCCAAATCGCTCACGTCGTGAATTGATTTTCTTGTCCCAAAATTTAGACGATAAGGGCATTCCGATTCCAATTGCTTTGTGCGGAAACAGGAAGTTCTGCGCTGTAATCAACCATTCCCAATTGTTGTAATGGCCTGAAACGAGAAGCACATTGCGCTTTCGATCGTGCAATTCTTGCATCAATTCTGGATTCACAACTTTAAACCGCTTCTTTAGTTGTTTTTCAGAAATAGAAAGGTTTTTTATGCCTTCTGCTAAAATGTCGGTGAAATGGCGGTGAAATTTGCGCTTGATCTTCTTTCTTTCCTTTGCTGAAAGATTTGGAAAACTTCGTTCAATATTTTCTTCAATTGTTGATTTCCGATAGACTCCAGTAGTGATAAGGATCAAATAAAGGAAATCGGTGAACAAGTAAAGAATTCCCAGCGGAAGGTGAGACAGCGGTAGAACGAATATATAGTATCCAATGCGCGCTAACATTACTTAGAATATCTTTTGCCCCAAAGTTCGGCGATATTGTTTTCAACTTCTTTTTCCTTCGGACTACTTCCAGCTTTGAAAAAATTGGTGCCCGCAACTTCTTCAGGAAGAAAGTCTTGTTGAACAAAGTTGCCTGGGAAATCATGAGAGTATTTATAGCCTTCACCGTATCCAAGTTCTTTCATGAGCTTGGTTGGAGCGTTACGCAAGGGTAGAGGCACACCTAAGTTCCCCGTTTCCTTTACGAGTGCTTGAGCTCTATTAATGGCCATGTATGAACCGTTTCCTTTCGGTGAATTCGCAAGATAAATAGTGCATTGCGCAAGAATCAACCGTGCTTCTGGCCAACCAACATTGACAACGGCTTGAAATGAGTTATTGGCTATTAACAACGCATTTGGATTCGCCAATCCAATATCTTCCGAAGCCGAAATAATCAAGCGACGTGCAATGAATTTTGGATCTTCTCCGCCTTCGACCATTCTTGCAAGCCAATAAATTGCTCCATTTGGATCACTTCCTCGAATTGACTTAATGAATGCGGAAACGATATCATAATGTTGTTCTCCATCTTTATCATACATCGCAACACTTTGTTGCGCAGTCGAAAGAACTATTTCGTTCGTTATTGTAATCTTTTTTTCATCTCTAAATGTTCCCACGATTATCTCGAAGACATTCAGAAGTTTTCGTGCGTCTCCACCTGAAATCGCAAGTAGAGCGTTCGTTTCTTCCAAAACAATTTCTTTCTGACTTAATACTGTATCTTCTTTTATCGCTTTGTGCAGAATTTCTAAAAGTGATTCCTGAGTATGTCCAACGAGCGTGTATACTTGGCAACGCGAAAGAAGGGCAGAGATGACTTCGAATGATGGATTCTCGGTTGTTGCTCCAATTAAAGTCACAACGCCTTTTTCAACAGCTCCTAATAATGAATCCTGCTGAGCTTTAGAAAATCGATGAATCTCATCTATGAATAAAATTGTTCCAGATTGTTGAAACATTCCGGCATTTTCAACCTTTTGAATGACTTCGCGAACGTCTTTGACTCCAGAAGAGATCGCTGATAAAACATGAAATGGACGCTGTAAATGATTCGCAATTAAATGCGCGAGAGTCGTCTTTCCAACGCCTGGAGGACCCCAAAAAATCATTGAGGGAATAAGTCCTGAATCCAAAGCTCGGCGTAACGATGCACCATCCTTTAAAAGATGATCCTGTCCTTCGTAGTCATCTAACGTTAAAGGACGCATACGTTCAGCAAGAGGCGAGAGTATACTCATGGTTTGTTTTAGAGGAGTAAAGTTAATAATTAAGGAATATGAATTCCGAATTATTAATTGTCTGAGGGGTTCTTGGGAAACTGTGACATCACTTTGAATTTACCTCCTAATTTGGTCATTATATCCTTCCAAAGTCTTTCGTTCTTTGTATCGAGAATTGTTTCCTTCTTGATTCCGTTAACGACAATCCACGATTTTTCTTTGAGTTCATCATTCAACTGGTCTTTTTCCCACCCTGAATAACCGATAAAGAAGCGAACTCCTTCTGCTTTTGAAGGACATTCTTGTAACATCACTTTCATATTGTCAAAACTTCCACCGATAAACAACCCATTGGATATTGACAATGAATTCTCAAGTTGATCGCCAAAATCGTGAACGTAAAACAAATTGGTTGTATCAACGGGGCCGCCAACACTCACTTTAAAGTCAATTTCGGGAAAGTCTTCCACGACTTCAGTCAAACTTGTCTCTATGAACTTATTTAAAACGAATCCATAGCTGCCTTCTTCATTGTGGTCGCATAGGTATATCACCGAACGAGCGAAGTAGTCGTCAATCAGGAATGGTTCGGAAATTAGAAGGCTTCCTTTTTCCGGTTGGGCGTTATTTGAAAAATCGAAATCTATCAAGACATTCTAATATACTAATTTATAAAAAAGCAGGAGGTTTTCTGAGCTCAATTTTAGCATCCTGGAAAAGACTTGATGTGGATCTGATTGTAAACATGAAGCTTTTGTTGTTCCCGATTGGCGTCCATCTGAACGAAAGGGCCCAGCAATGCATGTCTCTTGTCAGCGTTAAAAGTGAATTGGTAATTTTGAATTCTTTTAAATCTAAATTCGAACGTGTTCCTAGTTTCCAACGTTTTGTAAAGCTAACGTCGCCATTCACCATAAGAGTATGAATGTTATTGTAGCGTTGGGAATTGTCTGTCGTAATATTCGTATTCGCCGCCAGTGTATAAACATGCGAAAATGAAAGCTTCCAAGGAATATCGAAATCTAAATAATGTTCTGGGTGCAATAAATAGTATTCATAATCGGCATTCCAGTTTTCTTCGATATTGTCCATTGCATTTCCGAGTCGCTCTCTCCCTTGTTTAGAGGTTAAAGTAAAGGTTGTCGCGAAAGTCGTTGATTTAAACCGTCCCAATCCTTGATTCGTATTCGTTGCATAAGCAATAGTATCGGCACCTGTTGTTGTGTCCCATCCATAAGGCGAGAATGAAGCTGTCGTTACAAAATTCATCCATTTCGTTGGACTAACTCTCAAGTTTGAAGAAATGTTGGATAGTGGAGTCAACGTATCTTTAAAATCATAGCTTCCTCTGAAAGATAAGGCATCAACAATTCGTGTTTTTTTGAATCCGGTAATCGTGTCTTTTTCTGACTTTCGTTTCAATTCAAATGTGTTGTTGAATCCGAAACTTAAAATTGATTGATCGCGAATTGTGCCTATTGAATACAGACTTCTTTCAAATGGAGAATAGGTTATCGTGTCAGCGCTAATTGAAGGATCATAGAGAATTGAATTCGTATTGTAATTAGGTCGATAACTGTAAGAGAAAGAAGGTGTTAAGACATGACGTAACAAAGGCTTGTTTTTTCCTACAAAGCGATAATAACTATAAACCACTGTTGTTAAAGAAGCATTAAAATTCAGTGTGTGTGCCATTCCCGCTGATTGAATCGTATCAGTAACTACTGAACTGTCGGCAGCATACCTTTTTTCCGTTTGTTGAAAGTTGATTTTATTTCCGTACGAAATCGACGGCGTTAATTTCCATGTGTTTTTGAAGAACCCCGTCGTTGTTTGAACTCTCGCTGTTTGATCAAACCCATTCATGAATTGACTTCCAATTGTTCCGTATTGACCGTCTCTTAATAGCGTATCTTGGAATAAAGCTCTATTCTCTCCTGCAAAGTTGTAGATGACAGCCATTCGCCTCGCCAATTCTCGAAGTGGAGTCTTCTTATTGCTTTTGATGTATTTCTTAAGAGGGTAGAAACTTGTTACGTTCACGGTTACTATTGGACTCGTCAAACTGATGTTCTTTGTTTGTGAATTTTGGCTTAACGATAATTTGGCTCCCATCGATATTGGCTTGTTAGGGAAGCTTCTTGTCAAGTTGACATCTGATTTCAAGGTGTTATTGAAATAATCTTCATTCAAAGGATCCAAGCTGTTCTGTGTGTTGTTATCAGATACAAAATTGATGTTTGAGTTGAAATTCCAGTACGGATTTGATTTTGGATCTTTTCGATGTGTCCATCTAACTGTCGCCTTTTTACTGTTTACATTTGTAGGGAATCCTGCTCTAAATTGCTGATATCCAAGTTCAAAACTTCCGTTAAATTTATACCTACTGGTATATTGAGTGCTATTTCTCAATCCCCAACTACCTCGACTGTACAGAGTTCCGTACATCGTTGTTTGAATTTTGTCATTAATCGGAATGTAATATCCCAGATTCTGGAACCCGAATCCGAAGGCTGACAAAGGCGTTATCTCAGGAAAAATCAATCCTTGTGTTTTGTCCTCAACTTGCGGAATTATCGCAAATGGCAGCCCAATTGGAGTTGGAACTCCTTTGATCCATAAGTTCATTGGCCCAGAAACAATTCGCTTTTCAGGAACCATAACTGCTTTGGACAATTGAAAATGATAATGTGGATCCGGTAAGTCGCAAGTCGTAAACCGTCCTTTTCTGAAGTGAACTTGATCGTTTGCATGTTTCTTTGCCTTTCCCATGTACAAGAAAATCTCATCTTGAGTAATCGCCACTTCTTCGATAAATGCCTTTTCGGTTGAGAAATTATATCGAACCTTCTGTGCAATTAGTTCTTCCGATCCATCTGTGAAATGTGGAAGTTGGATCATGTTCGAATCGGCATCATAAATATATTCTGCAGCAATTTCTTCATTGTCCATATCGATCATAATGTAACCGGCATCCATTTTTACCGTTCCATTATCAACCTTGGCGTTGCCGTAGAGATGAATTTTGTTGTTTTTTAAATCTGCATAGATAGAATCGTCTGCGCTATAAAAGATAGGATCTTCAATATCTTGACTGTTTAAGTAGAGCGTATCTTGGGCATAACTTAGCTGAGCACTGCACATTATTAACAATGTAGAGCGTATAACTAGATGTATGGAACACTTTTTGAAGACCAATTGTGTCTTATTTTTGTTAGTACCTCAAGAATAACGAAGCAAAACTATTAAAATTACGTTTCAAATGATTGAAAAAGGAAGGAGTTGTCAAAGAATGTTTGCAATTGCAGTATTATTTGTCGTTGGATTTGGATCATCTGTCATTGCACAGGTCGATGAATTCTCGATGGGAACAATAAAAACTGTTGTTATTGATGCAGGACACGGAGGTAAAGATCCAGGCTGTCACGGGGCTTTAGCTCAAGAGAAACACGTTTGCCTTTCAATGGCATTGATGTTAGGATCGAAGATCAATAAAACCTATCCGGACATTAAAGTTATTTACACTCGAGACACCGATGTTTTTGTTGAATTGGGTGAAAGAGCTAAAATTGCCAACCGAAATAACGCAGATTTGTTTATTTGTATTCATGCAAACGCTGCAAGTGCGTCTGCATATGGAACTGAAACGTATGTTTTGGGCCTGCACAGAACAGAGTCGCAACAAAATGTTGCAGCAAGAGAAAATGCGATTATTCACTTAGAAGATGACGGCGGAGCGAAATACAAATCGTTCGATATGTCTCCTGATGCGATTATTGCGCGTCAAATTCAATTGAGTGTATTTCTCGATCAATCGATCAATTTCGCTTCAAAGCTTCAAACAGAATTCACGAGCATTGGACGCCACAATAGAGGTGTGAAGCAAGCTGGATTTCTTGTTTTGTACAAAACAACGATGCCGAGTGTGTTGATAGAAACGGGTTTCTTGACAAATCCCAAAGAAGAAAAATTTCTGGCTGATTCTTCGACACAAGACCAAATGGCAAGTTCAATGTTCACTGCATTTAGAAAATATAAAAATGAATTGGAAGGAATTGATGAGCAAACTGTTGATGAAAATCCAGTAGAAACTCCGATATTAGTGGTTGATGAAGTGGCTTCAACAGATGTGGTTTTCCGCGTTCAGATTGAAACTTCTGAATCTAAGATCGGCTTGACGGACTCTAAGTTCAAAGGGAATACGGTTTATGAATACAGCCAAAATGGGTTGTACAAATATACTGTTGGGAGTTTCGTTAATAATTTTAACGCTGCCAGTAAAATGAAGACCGACATGCGTGCGAATGGATTTGACCATGCATTTGTTGTAGGCTTCTTGAATGGTGAGCGAATTAATTTGCAAAAAGCTATTAACTTAGCAGAAAAATAAAAGGCATGAAGTTATCTAGAGAAATTATCACCGGTGTTATTACGTTGGCGGCTGTTGCACTTCTTATTGCTGGAGTCAATTTTTTAAAGGGAAATAGCTTCTTTGGAGGCGATCAAGTGTATTACGCTTATTTCTCAAGTTCAGGAGGCGTTACACCTGCAACATCCGTTTATATTAATGGAGTAGATGTAGGTAAAGTCCTTGAAGTAGAGATTTTACCTCACAGTAAGGACTCATCAAAAATGGTAAAAATCACCTTTAATATTTCTGAAGAAAACCTAACATTCACGAAAGGAACTCGCATCGAAGCTGGTGGAATTGACCTTTTCTCAAAAGGTTTAACGGTTCATATGGCCCAAGCTAGTCCTGAAGGGAATCATAAAAATGGAGATGTCTTGGAAGGCTTTGTTTCAACCGATATGATGACCCAAGTTCAAGATTACGCAGAACCGATTAATAAAGGTTTGCAAACAGCATTGCTTTCTATTGACGGAATGGTTCAAGGAGTGCAAGCTTTCTGGGATACCACAGCAACCTCTGAACTTGAAGCAAGTATGAAAGAGATCAAACTTGCAATTCGTAAGTTCGGAAATGCAGCAGATCAAATTGAAGGACTTCTAACGGATGAAAGAATTCGATTGTCACGGATCATGAACAATGTTGAAGAAATTACGATGAATCTTCGTAAGAGTAACGATACTGTTAAAGCCATTATTGGAAATGTAAAACAGATTACGGATGATTTGGTAACTGCTGATTTCAAAGAAACAATTGCTCAAGCAACTCAAACGATCAAACATGTCAATAAGATTCTGGATGAAGCCGCTGCCGGTACCGGTACGCTAGGTAAACTCTTGACGGATGATAAATTGTATTTTGATATTATCGAATCAAACAAAGCACTTCAAGGTCTTGTGAAAGATTTGCAAGCACATCCAGAAAGATACATTCACTTCTCTGTTTTTGGTGCTAAAACCAAGGGCGTTCCTTTGACAGTAGACGAAGAGGAAAAGCTCAAGCAACTTTTGAAAAACTAGTTCAATTCTAATTATCACTTAAGTAAAGATGATTTCTAACATTGTATTTGCAGTTCTATTAGTCGGCTCGATGAGCTTCTTTGTATGGAACATTTTAAAAATAAGGTCTAACATTCGTTTAGGTAGAGACCTCGACCGCTCTGATAAGAAAAGCGAAAGATTGAAAACAATGCTTCTTGTGGCTCTAGGTCAAAAGAAGATGTTTACACGACCGATCCCAGCTCTTTTGCACTTAATGATCTATTCAGCATTCATTCTTACGCAGATTGAATTGATTGAGATCTTTGTCGATGGACTTTCAGGATCACACCGCATATTTAGACCTGGTTTAGGCGGACTTTATACCTTCATTATCTCTTTCATTGAAATCCTTTCTGTATTGGCCTTCATTGCAACGCTAATATTCCTTTCTAGAAGAAACTTAATCAAAGTTCCTCGTTTGAACATGAAAGAAATGAATGGCTGGCCGAAAATGGACGGGAACATGATTCTTTTCATGGAGTTGGTTCTTGTTATTTGTATTCTAACGATGAACTCAGCTGACGAGGCAATGCATCTTAAAGAATATGGATCTTCTTATGGCTTTACAATTAGTAGCATGATCAGTCCGATGTTCGAAGGCATGGACGTGTCCACTTTGCACACACTTGAAAGAGTAGGATGGTGGGGACACATTTTTATGGTCTTCGCATTCATGAATTACTTGCCATACTCTAAGCACCTGCACATCTTCTTAGCATTTCCGAATACGTATTATTCAAACCTTGAAAAGAAAGGCCGTTTCACGAATATGGAATCCGTTACAACTGAAGTTAAGTTGATGATGGACCCAGAAGCTGATCCTTATGCTGCGCCTGCAGAAGGAGCTCCCGAACCACAACGATTTGGAGCGAAAGACGTCACAGACTTGACATGGAAGAACTTAATGGACAGTTATTCATGCACAGAGTGTGGTCGGTGCACATCATCTTGTCCAGCGAACATTACCGGTAAACTTTTGTCCCCTCGTAAAATTATGATGGACACAAGAGACCGATTGGAAGAACTTGGTGAAAACAAAAGAAAACATGGTGCGGATCACGACGACGGGAAATCGTTACTTGGTGATTACATCAAAGAAGAAGAGTTATGGGCGTGTACATCTTGTAATGCTTGCGTTCAAGAATGTCCGGTAAATATAGATCCATTGGCAATTATCATTGATTTAAGAAGGTACCTCGTAATGGAGGAATCAAAAATCCCAACCGAATTGGCAGGAATGCTTACAAATATTGATAACAATGGTGCGCCATGGCAATTTAGTCCTGCGGATCGTTTAAACTGGGCAAATGAAGAAGGATAGTCATTTAATCGCTATTGAGGAGGACGGACAACAAATATCTCCGAAGCTTCCGGATGCAGTCAAGAATTTCATGATTGACATTGATGGAACCATTTGCGATGATATCCCGAACGAAGAACCAGAGAGAATGTTAACTGCAGAATTGTATCCGGATGCACTGGTTACGATCAATAAATGGTACGACGAAGGACATGTAATTACGTTTTTCACTTCTCGCATCGAAGAACATCGCGAGGTAACTGAAAAATGGTTAAGTGTTCATGGGTTCAATTACCACGGAATGGTGATGGGAAAACCGAGAGGAGGAAATTACCATTGGATTGACAATCACATTGTAAGAGCGACTCGGTTTGAGGGTAAATTCACTGATTTGGTGGATGAAAGTGCTACAATTCAAGTTTTTAAAAAATAGAATATGAGTTTGAATGTTCCAACAATGGCTGAAATGATGGCCAAAGGAGAATCACCAGAAATTTTATTCTGGGTCGGTTGTTCTGGAAGTTTTGATGATAGAGCAAAGAAGATCACCAAAGCATTGGTGAAGATCTTGAACAAGTGCGATGTTAAATTCGCCGTTCTTGGAGCTGAAGAAAGTTGTACGGGTGATCCCGCAAAGCGTGCTGGAAATGAATTTACATTTCAAATGCAAGCGATGATGAACATCCAAGTTCTGGAAGGGTATGACGTGAAGAAAATCGTTACGGCTTGTCCTCATTGCTTTAATACTTTGAAAAATGAATATCCTGAGTTAGGAGGGAATTATGAAGTAATTCATCATACCCAAATGATTCAAGAATTGATCAATCAAGGGAAGCTTTCGATGAAAGACGGCGGGACATACAAAGGAAAGAAAATTACGTTCCATGATCCGTGTTATTTAGGTAGAGCGAATGATGTTTACGAAGCACCTAGATCTTTAATTGAAAGTTTGGATGCTGAGTTGGTTGAAATGAAACGATGCAAGACGAAAGGATTGTGTTGTGGTGCTGGTGGAGCTCAAATGTTTAAAGAAGCTGAGAACGGTAGCAAGGAAATCAATATCGAGCGTACTGAAGACGCATTAGAAACGAAGGCCGAAGTAATTGCTACGGGATGCCCATTTTGCAATACAATGATGACGGATGGACTGAAGAATTTCAATAAGGAAAACGAAATTGAAGTTTTGGATGTCGCTGAACTTATCGCTAACGCCGCTGATTTATAATGTTTTTTCCTGAGCTTAATCCCAACAGCAAAGTCTGGGTATACACATCAAGTCGTAATTTTGACGCGACTGAAGTTAATTTTATTAATGATTCTTTAGCCGTGTTTATTCCTGAATGGGCGGCACATGGAGCGAAGTTGATTGGAAATGGAATTGTTCATAAATCCCGCTTCATAATCCTTTCTGTTGATGAATCTCAAGTGAACGCATCCGGCTGTTCTATTGATACATCTGTACATTTCATTAAGAACTTAGGCTCAGAATTGGGCGTCGACTTCTTTAATAGAATGGATATGGTTATTGAAAATGGTGACAAAATGGAAACGATTCATGTTTCTGACTTAAAGAATCATAAGGATGCGAAAGTGTACAATCCAATGATTACAAGCTTGTCTCAATTGAACTCTATCTGGTTGATTCCAGTGAGCGAGAGCCCTTTCGTTTAAATCTTATTCTTAGATTTTTTATCTTTCTGCTTTTTATCCAAGCGAACACCGCCAACTAAGCGAATAAGATGATATGCTCCACCGTACTTTAATTCTTGGTGTGAGACTGATTTTATGTCAAATTCGGTTGTGAGCCAAAAGAAATATTTTGGTTTAGAATACCCAGCAACAAATCGTAAATCAATTCTAGGAGCTAGCCCTAAAAGTCCTCTTGTAATTCCTTCCGCACTGACAAATTTAGACTGAATAACTCCGCCTAGACCTGCGAATACTGAAGCTTGCCAAAAACCTTGGCGATAAACGTAAGCATAACCAGGAACGACTCCAATATCAAGAGTTGTAATTGAATTTGCAGATGATTTCGTTTCCGTGGTATCAATCAATTCATAGGGTACAAGAGGGTCTAGACTATTACCAACTCCAAAGAGATTTAAGGTGCTTTTTAAATACCACGTTCCAATGGTTCGTTTAAATTCACCAACCCGCCCAAACACGGATTGCATTCTAAATTCATCAGATTTAAAATACCATGAATTGATAGAAACGTCAAAGTTTGCCACCTTCGGCTTAATCGCATTCGGCCTGAATGAAGTGAGTGAATCATCCCATTGATTCGCATCTTGAATGGCATATCCCTCAAAATTACGAAGGTTAATATCCCAATAGGTTTTCTTAATTGTAAAAGCAACTCCTAAATCAAAGTAATTCGTGTTTCCAAACTTGCCTCCAGGACGCAAAGTTCCGGGCAGTGCAAGACCAAGTCGAAGTGCGAACCATTTATAAGCAACCCCAATTCCTAAAATCACTTTTTGATTGTGCTTGTACTTGATCTTCTTAAATCCACCTAAGAAATTATCTTTAATATGAAAAGGAGAAGAGCTAAAGCCAAGGTCACTATAAAGAACAATTTTATCCTTGTAAAGTGTATACGCTAGCGAATCATCTACTTGAGAATGAGAAGTAGTAGAACAAAAAACAATCAAGAGGATTAAAAACAATTTCACAGCGCTAAATTAAGGATTCTGATAATTGTATTTTTTTTTGCTGAATTAACTTTCCAACAGAGCGCTTTTAATGAAGTGACTATTGCTTTACCTAAAAGCTCTCGCTTACTAGCTTTGACTTTAACTGATATTCGCCGTCACCTCTGCTTATAATAATAAGTCGCTCAAATTCCTTATCAAAAGCTTGCGCTTTTTCTTAATTTTGTCGAACAATTTGAGATCGATGAAAAAACTGTATAAATTCTTACTGAACAAATTACCTAGACCACTCCTTATCCGTATGAGTTATGTGTTCAAGGCACTTGCTCCAACTTTTTATAAAGGCGATAAGGTGGAATGTCCAGTTTGTGAAAAGTCTTTCTCTAAGTTTCTTTCCTACGGATATGGTCAAGGGCATAGAGAAAATGTTCTTTGTCCGTACGATTTAACGCTGGAACGCCACCGTTTAATGTGGTTGTACTTAAATGGGCATTCCAACTTTTTCAATTCGACAACGAGACTTGATGTTCTTCATATTGCTCCAGAGCAGTGTTTTCACAAGCGCTTTAAAAGTCAAGACAATTTGAATTATTTGACGGGAGATCTTCTTTCACCGATCGCCGATTTGCACTTTGATTTGCATGACATTCCATTGGAAGACAATAAGTTTGATGTCGTTTTTTGCAACCACGTAATGGAACATGTTGAAGACGCTTTACAATGTATGAAGGAGTTACACCGTGTAATGAAACCAGGGGGGTGGGCAATTATGCAAGTCCCACAAGATTATACGCGTGAAGAAACGTACGAAGATCCTACTATCACAACTCCTGAAGCTAGAGAAGAGCATTATTGGCAATACGATCACGTTCGTTTATTCGGAAATGATTATCCTCAATGGCTTGAAAAAGCAGGTTTTGAAGTTGAAACTTTCGATGCGACTCAGCATTACTCAGAGGAGCAATACAGCCGATTCCGCTTAAATAAAAATGAGAAATTGTATATTGCTATAAAGAAGTAATATATGCCATCGCGCAAACCCAGTAAGTATATTTCGTTAATTCTAGCAGCTACAATTCTTGGAATTATCGTGCTGTTCTTTTGGTTGCTATCGAATGCTGGAAAATCCTTGGGATCGGAAACCGTTCCAGTTGTTAAGGATCATTCTGAAGCTCAAATTGAACTCGGCCGTAAATTATTCTTCGACAAACGTTTATCAATAGACAATACAGTTTCTTGCGTCAGTTGCCACGATCCCAAACGAGCCTTTACAGATGGAAAGAAATTTTCTGAAGGAGTAGAAGGGAGGTTGGGGTTTAGAAATGCTCCCACTTTGTTAAATGTTATTGACGCAACTTCATTCATGTTCGATGCAGAGATAAAAACACTTGAAGAGCAAGCTATTGTTCCTATTCAAGACCATGCGGAAATGGATATTTCAATGGGAGATCTAATTCGGAAATTGCGTTCAATTCCAGAATACAACGAGAGATCACAAGAGATTTTCAATAAGGAATTTGATGCTTCTGTTTTAACGCGATCATTGGCGGCTTTCCAAAAGACCTTGATTTCAAAGAACTCGTTGTTTGATCAATTCCTAGCGACTGGAGATTCAAGTCTTTTGAATAAACTACAATTAAAAGGATGGTCAAAATTCAATAAATACAATTGTATAGAATGCCATGAATTACCGAATCTTACTGACTATCAACCATACAATATTGGTCTTTATGTAGATTATGGAGAGGACCAAGGGAGGTTTAGAGTGACGCATGACTCAACAGATATGGGGAAGTTTAAAACGCCAACATTGAGGAACATTGAATTAACTGCACCTTATTTTCACGATGGCTCTGCGCAAAGTTTAAGTGATGTTTTTCAGTCACATATTTCCGGTTCTAAATTGCATCCAAATAAGGACTTTCGGTTACGAGATATTCAAATAACTCCCGTAGAAGAGAAGGAATTGATTGAATTCTTGAAAATAGTAACCGATACCGATTTTCTATTGAACCTTCCTTAATACGTTGATTATAAATTATTTGTAAATATAAATTTATAATCAAATTCAACCAAAACACATCTTTATAGTTGTGTGCGCATAATAATGGTCGGGTTTTTGCGTTATACTCTGTAACCAAATGAATTATTAACAGTTATAGTTATGTATAAGGTCTGCAAGCTTTGTACACCAAACTAGAACTATAAAACCAGAAAACAATGGCAGTGAACCCAGTTT
>JAWUWJ010000118.1:0-25054 GCA_034111925.1 Crocinitomicaceae bacterium | reverse complement strand
GCTATACTTTCCTTAGTCATGAATAAGATTTTCGCTATCTCTTAATTCGTATTCTTCTTGCTCTACAACAAATACGTTCTGATTTTCGTAACCATCAGATTCGGAAACTTGTTCCATTCTGAAATCGTTCATCATCAAATTCGGTTTTTGATTTTCCAAAAAGAAGTTTGAACAGTAGAACAAAAATACATCGTATGCTTGAACGGCCATTTTAGACATATCCGTGTTGTATTCACGTCTAAAAGCTCTGTTCAATTCAATCATTTCATCGGTATAGTAATCAACGAAGTTTGGACTTCCAAAATGCAAGTTGAACTTGTTCTTGTAAAGGTTATTGATATCCGTAAAATCAACCCATTCCTTCATTCCGAACACAAATATCTCATCCGGTTTCGCTCTAAACGAAGAACGGTTTAAGGTATTCATAAACTTAACCCCAGTATTTTTGTCTACCGTTGGTATTATAATAATATTCTTTGAACTTCGATCCAAATAGGACTTCATTCCATCTATAGTCGTTTCTTTCAAGGCAGGTCTACTTAACCCAATGACTGGAGACTCATTAAACGATTTTCTAAATGCTTCATACAATGGCAAATCTTTCTTATTGGTAGGCTTTACCAGAATGATCTTATCATGTGCGTGGGTTCTGAGAACGTATTGAGCCAATCCATTAATCAATGTGATATTTGAAGGAACACTTGCGTAAACAAGTCTATTTTTCTCTAACAATTTAGATTCCGAAGAAACGGGGCAAACCATTCGAATCATATTGTTCTTGCAATACTCTGCAACAATCGCTTGAGTTTTTGGAAAAAATGGGCCGATAACGAGATCAACACCCTCAAACTCATTTCCGTTTACCAATGCTAAAACCGCAGCAGAATCATTTTTTGAATCAAAGAAATGCACATCGGCATTCAAGCCCATCGCTTTTAAACTATCCAAAGCCATTGAAGCTCCCATATAGTATTGCGTTGCTGCGCTAGAAACAAATTTTGAATAGCCTGGTCCATAATCCAAATGCAAAGGAAGAATTACAGCTATCTTATATCTTTCTTTACTCTCAAAAATAAGTGGCTCACCATTATCCGGGTCGTACACATCTGGAACGGGCTTAACCGGAACCCTTGTAATTCGTTCACTTTTAACTGGAATAATAAGAATTTGACCATCTGACAATCGAGTAGAACTCAAATCATTCACCTTCATAATCTTTTCGATGGAAACCATGAAGCGTTTTGAAATACTATACATCGTCTCATGTGACATAACACTATGTCTAACAATCGAATCGCTGAAAGAAACTGTAATCGCCTCTTGCGTCTCAGCAATCGTGTCTGCAACAAATGGATTTGGAACGGGTTCATCTATAATCTCAGGGACAATCTCAACAGCTATCTCTGGCTCGATTTTCCCAGGAACTTGAATCAATTGCCCTTTTTTCAACCCTTCTGATAATTCTGGATTGATTTTTATTAATTCATCAACAGTGGTATTGAATTTTCGAGAAAGCCCGTAAAGCGTCTCCCCTTTTCTCACCTTATACTTTGATGTTTCTGGCAATGGTTTAACGTAATTAGGAACAGGAATAATGATTTTTTGACCAAGACTCAATCCTTCATTCAAGTCTGGATTGTTGCTCATAATTTCCTCCACGCTCACCCCATACATTTGTTGGAGTCCCCACAAAGTATTACCGGATTCAACGGTGTGAATATAACTCATCACACCAGCTACCTCTTTTTGAGGTGCAACACCTGGTTGAGCGAATAACTGAGACGAGCTTAATAGAACGAAAAGAATTAGAATAGTACGCATAGTTCAAATTTACAGAATTGGATTTACAATTCATGTGCCAGACACAATATTACTCCCACTCAATGGTTGCAGGTGGCTTAGAACTAATGTCGTAAGTCACTCTATTGATACCTTTCACTTGGTTTATTATCCTGTTTGAGACTTTTGCCAAAAAATCATAAGGCAAATGACACCAGTCTGCAGTCATTCCATCCGTAGATGAAACCGCTCTTAAAGCAACTGCATTTTCGTATGTTCTTTCGTCTCCCATAACTCCAACGGATTGGATCGGCAAGAAAATCGCTCCGGCTTGCCAAACATCATCGTACAATCCATCTTCTTTTAAGGTAGAGATAAAGATATGATCCACTTCTTGCAAGATGGCCACTTTCTCTTTGGTAACGTCTCCTAAAATCCGAATTCCAAGTCCTGGACCTGGGAAAGGATGACGTCCTAATATATTAGGATCAATCCCCAAAGACTTTCCTATTCTTCTCACCTCGTCTTTGAACAATAATCTCAATGGCTCAACGACTTGTAATTTCATATAATCTGGCAATCCACCAACATTGTGGTGCGACTTGATCGTTTGGCTTGGTCCACCAGAAACAGAAACAGATTCAATAACATCTGGATAAATTGTTCCTTGTCCTAACCATTTTGCGTCGTCGACTAGCTTGGATTCTTCATCAAAAACATCGATAAATACTTTTCCAATTGCCTTTCTTTTCTCTTCTGGATCAGATAAGCCTGCCAATTCACTGTAGAAAGCTTCGCTTGCATTTACACCTTTCACATTCAAGCCCATTCCTTGATACGATTCAAGAACAGATTCGAATTCATTTTTTCTTAAAAGACCATTATCCACAAAAATGCAATGTAGATTAGAACCAATCGCTTTGTGCAAAAGAACTGCGGCAACAGAAGAGTCAACACCTCCTGACAATCCCAATATCACTTTATCCGTTCCAATTTTATCTTGAAGCTCTTTAACTGTTTCATCAACAAAAGAGTCTGGCGTCCAATCTTGAGTGCACCCACAAACATCGACAAAGAAATTCTTTAAAAGAATCGCTCCTTCTGATGAATGATAAACTTCTGGGTGAAATTGAATCCCGAATGTTTCTTCTCCTTCAACTTCAAACCCAGCGAATTCAACATCTTTTGTGCTTGCAATCGTTTTAAAACCAGCAGGCATTTCCTTAATTGTATCGCCGTGAGACATCCACACTTGTGAATCATCCGTCATTCCTTTGGTCAATACATTACTCGAATCAACGTAAGCTAAATTCGCTCTTCCGTATTCTCTAGTCGACGAAGGAGCTACTTCTCCCCCAAAATTATGGGCTAAATATTGCGCTCCAAAACAAACTCCCAACAAAGGAATCTTCCCTTTAATTTCGGACAAGTCTGGTTTCGGAGATGCTTCATCTCTAACTGAAAACGGGCTTCCCGAAAGGACAACACCTTTCCAATTTCCACTAATCTCTGGACACTTGTTCCAAGGGTGAATTTCACAGTAAATATTGAGTTCACGTACTCTTCTGGCAATCAGCTGTGTATATTGAGAACCGAAATCTAGGATTAAAATCTTTTCATGCATGGCGCAAAGATAATGTGAATACTTCTATTTGCTTTAAATTGTTTATCGTTTTTTGTCAACATTTTTAATAACCTGAATTCGATTATTAAATTTTGTCAGATCGCTTGAAAATAGTTGGCTTCGAGATTTTAGATTAAAGGAATAACGGGTTATTTCGAAGAATAAAAGTGAAGAAGGCAGATATTTTCTAGTGAAACCGATTAAAACTATGTAGAAAAGCATTCGTTTACTTCGCTTAATTTCCAGAAAGATTACCTTCGGTGCTACTACGTGGTGCTCGCTATCTCCCTGAAATTAATCTTTGCAACCAAATACCTCTATACATTCTGACTTTATTTAAGAATCGAATTCAGGTTAATAGACAATTTGTCATAAAAGAACAAGTTGGAATAATTTATGACGATTCCATTCAAAATAGAACACAAACGCTACTAGAAGGAGTGGGAATTTGTTATTTTTACGTCTTCGATTTTTAATTATTATATGGCTTCAAATTTATTAAAGAAACTTTTCGGTGATAAGTCCGCTAAGGACAGAAAAGAATACCAACCGTCAATCGATCAAGCGAATGCTGCTTTCGCTCAACTCCAAGGTTTATCAGACGATGAACTGCGTGCAAAAACAGCAGGTTTCAAAGAAATAATTTCACAGGCAACTGCAAAATTGGAAAGCGAATTAGAAGCTTTGAACAAAAAAGCAGCTGACTTATCAACTCCTATACACGAGAAAGAAGAGTTATTTGAGAGCATCGACAAGATGACTGGAATAATAGATGCTAAAATCGAAGAAGTACTTGAGACTATTCGTCCTGAGGCTTTTGCGGTTGTTAAAGAAACTGCTCGTCGTTGGAATGAAAACGGTCAATTAGAAGTTACTGCACTCGATTTTGATATTGAATTGGCATCTAAAAAGGATGGAATTACAATTGAAAACGGCAAAGCAATTTGGCACAACGAATGGACTGCTGCTGGCGCTCCTGTTTCTTGGAATATGGTTCACTACGACGTTCAGTTAATGGGTGGTGGAGTTCTTCACAAAGGAAACATCGCTGAGATGATGACGGGTGAGGGAAAAACGTTGGTAGCAACGCTTCCTGTATATCTAAACGCATTGTCTGGTAAAGGTGTTCACATCGTAACCGTGAATGATTACTTGGCAAAACGTGATTCTGAGTGGATGGGACCGATGTACCAATTCCACGGACTTACAGTTGATTGTATTGATAAGCACCAACCGAATTCAGCAGAAAGAAAGCAAGCCTATCTATCTGATGTGATTTTTGGAACGAACAATGAGTTTGGTTTTGATTACCTCCGTGACAATATGGCAGGAAGTCCTGATGATCTTGTTCAACAAAAACACCATTACGCAATTATTGATGAGGTCGATTCCGTTTTGATTGATGATGCGAGAACGCCATTGATTATTTCTGGTCCTACTCCACGTGGTGACGAACATGAATTTTATCAGTTAAAGCCGCGTATTGAAAACATCGTTGCAGTGCAGCGAAAATTCGTTACGCAATGTTTGGTTGAAGCAAAGAAACAATTGGTTGTTCTTAATGGTGAAGTTCCAGAAGGACAAGATCCAAAAGTGATGCTTGAAGAAGGTGGAAAAGCCTTATTGAGAGCGCACAGGGGTTTCCCAAGAAATAAAGCACTTATTAAGTACTTATCTGAGCCTGGAATTAAGGCACACCTGCAGAAGACTGAAAACTTCTACATGCAAGAGCAAGGTAAGCACATGAAAAAGATTGATGTTGAGTTGTACTTCGTTATCGAGGAGAAAAACAACACAATTGAACTTACAGGTAAGGGAATTGATTTGATCTCAGGAAGTGAAGATCGTGACTTTTTCATTATGCCAGATATCGGTTTGGAAATTGCCAAACTAGAAGCTGAAGGAATGACTCCTGATGCATTCTTGGAAAAGAAAGATACTCTTATTAGAGACTATAGTGTGAAGTCAGAAAGAATTCACTCGATTAACCAATTGTTGAAAGCATACGCTCTTTTCGAAAAAGAAGTAGAATATGTAATCATGGACGGGAAAGTAAAGATCGTTGATGAATCTACTGGACGTATCATGGAAGGTCGTCGTTACTCTGATGGATTACACCAAGCGATTGAGGCGAAGGAAGATGTAACAGTTGAAGCTGCGACACAAACGTACGCAACGATTACTTTACAGAACTACTTCAGAATGTACCACAAGCTTGCTGGGATGACTGGTACGGCGGAAACAGAGGCGAAAGAATTCTGGGACATTTATGAATTAGAGGTTATTGTTATTCCAACAAACCGTCCGATCCAAAGAAAAGATGATAACGATTTCGTTTTCAAAACGGCTAGAGAGAAATTCACGGCAGTTATTGAAGAAATAGAAAAATTAGTTGAAGCGAAACGTCCTGTACTTGTTGGTACAACGACTGTAGATATTTCGGAGCTTCTTGGTCGAATGTTACAGATGAAAGGCATTCCTCATGAAGTATTGAACGCGAAACAACACCAACGTGAGGCTGAGATTGTAGCTGGAGCTGGTAAAGCTGGAGCCGTTACAATTGCAACAAACATGGCCGGTCGTGGTACAGATATTAAATTGGGTGAAGGTGTAATTGAAGCTGGTGGGCTTGCCATTATTGGTACGGAACGTCACGATTCGAGACGTGTCGATAGACAGTTAAGAGGTCGTGCTGGTCGTCAAGGTGATCCAGGATCTTCTCAGTTCTTCGTTTCTCTTGAGGATGGTTTGATGCGTAAGTTTGGTTCGGAAAGAATCGCGAAGCTTATGGATAGAATGGGACTTAAGGAAGGTGAGGTAATTACCCACAGTATGGTTTCTAAGTCCATCGAAAGAGCGCAGAAAAAGGTAGAGGAAAACAACTTCGGTAGCCGTAAGAGATTACTCGAGTACGATGATGTAATGAATGCTCAGCGTAAGGCGGTTTACAGAAAACGTAAAAACGCATTGTTCGGAGAACGTTTGGATATTGATGTTGACAACATGTTGTATGACGTAAGTGAATCTATTGTGGTTTCGCATACTAAAACGCAATTCAACGAGTTCGAAATGGAATTGCTTCGTATTGTTGGAATTTCATCTCCAGTTACTCCTGAGGAATTTGAAAGCGAAGATGATAATGTCATCACGAACAAAGTTTACGAAGGATTAAGAAAATCTTACGACCGTAAAAATGCGAAGATCGCCGAAAAGGCAATGCCTCAGATTAAGCATGTTCACGAAACAATGTCGGATAAGTACCAAAACATTGTTTTCCCATTAACGGATGGTAAAAAAGAAGTTCAATTGGTAATTAACTTGGAAGAGGCGTACAATTCTGAAGGGGCAATTATTTCGAACAAGTTTGAGAAGAACATCATCTTGGATAGAATCGACAATGAATGGAAAGAGCATTTACGCGAAATGGATGATTTGCGTTCTGCTGTTAGTAATGCACAATACGAGCAAAAAGATCCATTGTTGGTTTACAAATTGGAATCTTTTGAATTGTTCAAAGGGATGTTAGCACGGTTGAACATTGAAACAATTGAGCTTTTAACGAAGTTGGACATTCCAGAATCAACTGATATTAAGAGTACAAATAAAGAGATCACAGCACAAAGCAATTACGGAAACTCGGCAACATCAGACAGTCAAAAGGAAGCACCTTCTGGAAGAGAAGGTTATGATGAAGCGATTCGTAGTTCTGGCGGAAACAGACCTCCTGTAAAACAGACGCCGGTATCGGTTGAAAAGAAAACAGGAAGAAATGATGCTTGTCCTTGTGGAAGTGGAAAGAAATTCAAGCAATGTCACGGTAAGTAATTATTGCTTGATTATAATATTGAAGCCTGTTTCGTCCCGATAGCTATCTGGAGATTCAGGCTTTTTTTATGCGTGAAATAAAGTATCTTTAAACCGTGCAAAACGCAAATAAAATATCAATCATCGGTTCCGGAAATGTGGGACATCATTTGGCAAAAGAGCTGTCGAAAGTTGATGTTGACGTAACACACATTTCTGGTCACAATGCTCAATCTGATTTAGAATTGGCCAATGAGATTGGTGCTGTCGTATGCACAATTGAAAAATTACCGATAGACCAACTTGTAATTGTTTGTGTAAGAGACGAAGCAATAGGTACCGTATTGGAACAATTGAACGATTCAATTCCAGCGGCTTATACTTCTGGATCCATTCAAATCAATAATTTACCTGAACGGGAAGATCTTGGTGTTTTTTATCCCTTGCAAACTTTTACAAAAGGCAGCGAACTAGACATCTCCGAGGTTCCATTTTTCATTGAAGCGACGAATACAGATTTCAGTAACCGTCTTATGAAATTGGCTTCAACTATAAGTGACAATGTAAACTTAGCATCATCGGCAGAACGAAAAAATATGCATGTTGCAGCAGTAATGGTAAACAATTTCACGAATCATATTTTACATCAGGCAAAGACCTACTCCGATGAGCACAACATTGATTTTAAGCACTTTTTACCGCTTCTAAACGAGACCGTGAACAAATTGAAGAGTGACACACCTTTTGATGCTCAAACCGGCCCTGCCAGAAGAGGCGATCAACAAACAATTGAGGATCATTTGAATTCATTAGAAGGATCGAGCCAAGAGATTTACAAACTTATTTCAGACAGTATTAAACGCACATATCCAAAGAATGGCAAGCTATAAAGAAAAATTAAATCCAATAACGACTTTCATTTTTGACGTGGATGGAGTTCTAACGGACGGGAGCGTCATGATGTACAAGGACGAGGTAGTTCGAACGTTAAATTCCAGAGATGGATATGCGCTTCAATTTGCTTCGAAGATGGGATACCGCATTTTTATTATTACAGGCGGAAATTCTGAGGCAATCGAAAAAAGACTAGAAACTCTTGGTGTGACTGAAGTCTGCATGCGAGCGCACAACAAAGTCGATGTTTACACCACTCTTAAAGAAAAATACGGCTTCGAAGATGAAGAGGTTCTTTACATGGGAGATGACATTCCTGATTATCAAGTATTGCAAATTGTTGGCGTGTCGACATGTCCTCAAGATGCGGCTGTTGAGTTAAAAGCGATCTGTGATTACCAATCTCCATATAACGGAGGCCGACATTGCGTACGTGATGTAATCGAACAAACAATGCGTGTTCAAGGCAAATGGTTTTCTGAGAAAGCTTTTGAATGGTAGACTATTGAACAACCAATCGCGACGAGTAAATTATAGAACTCCCTTCTAGAATTTCAACAATATACATACCACTGGAGATTGCCTCTAGATCAATTGTTTGTTTTCCAGTCATCGAACCTGAAATCAATGACTTGCCTTGAAGGTCCCTCAATTGATACTGGTAGGTTCCATTTTCTTGAAATTCAATACTGATAGAATTTAAAGTTGGATTTGGATAAATCGACACTTTCTTATTTCCTTCAATTTCGTTTGTAGAAACTAAATCATTAACGTAAGTCACTCCGGCAATAGTAGCATACGTATCATTCGGCCCTATTTTCACAACAAATATAGAACTTCCGCCGGTTCCTCCCGAGGTTGTATACCCTACTAACATTGCACCGCCATCG
Organism: Crocinitomicaceae bacterium; assembly: GCA_034111925.1. Taxonomy (GTDB): domain Bacteria; phylum Bacteroidota; class Bacteroidia; order Flavobacteriales_D; family Crocinitomicaceae; genus UBA4466. Next base: position 16,063 of record JAWUWJ010000118.1, on the reverse strand, counting down.
CTTGTCGGAATAATTTCATTTCCTACATCAGGATCAGAAACGGCCAATGCTCCTCCACTTCCCTGCCAGTTAAAATCGTTGCTAAACTTTCCAATAAACAAATCGTCTCCCCCCGGTTCTGTCCAATAACTCTGAATCCCAAAAATGGAATAAAAGCTATTTGGATTGCTATAAATATTTGTAATCAATCTCCCTGATTGTTTTTCAGAATTAACGACTTGAAACTCTTGAATTAAATCAAGAGAGTTTTGAGTAACGTCGAACTTAAAAAAGCACGTATTTGTAACTGAATCCACATCAGTAAAGTAAGTTCCCGTTGCAATTAAAGTGTCATTTCTAACAAAGAAATCATTGATGATATAATCTCCATTACTACTGCCTAATGTATCTTCTGAAAGAATACTTCCATTTTCATCTAAATAATACAAATACCCCTTGTGCGCAGTCGAATCTTCGATATAAACCTGAGCGCTAATTATATACAGTGAATCTTGGAAACTCTCAATTGAAGTTGGGAAATCATCTCCTGACATCCCTAAAGATTGTGTCCAGAGTGTATCTCCATTGCTGTCGGTTCTTAACAGCCAAATATCTTTGTCTCCGGAGTTTGTAGATACCTCTCCAACAATCATTAATCCAGAATCACTTGTGAAAGCAGCGTCAATAGCTCTTTCCCAGCCGTCCGCTCCAAAAGACTTGTTCCATTGTTCAACGCCGTTTTCGTCCACTCTACTGAGAAGTAAATCGTATCCTCCAGAATCTACCGAGTTCGTATATCCAACGGCGTAATAGCCTTGATTTTCCTTGTGAAGCACCTTTTCAAATGATTCATTCTCTAAACCACCATAATCATAAGACCAGAGATAATTCCCTAGGCTATCGATCTTTAATAAGAATGCTTGCGAGTTTCCATTGTCAAAACTTCCAGAACCTCCTGCGATAACATAACTGCTATCATCTAATTGAACAATACTATTTCCACGGTCATTCTCATCACCACTATACATTTTGAAATAGTTGATCTGCCCAAATGTAAATTGAGCTGACATCAAAAATAGTATTCCAATAATTATAGTAGAGTAGTTTCGCATCAATGGCAATTATTCAATAATTAATTTTTTCATGTTTATTAACTCGTTGTCTCTGAAGATATGAACCATATATGCTCCTTTGGACAATTGAGAAATGTCAAAAGCTTGATTCCCTGAGGCTTTTTGCTCCAGTACTTTACTTCCAAGTATATTGTAAACACTTACCAAATAATCATCTGTATTCGGCAACTCAATGTTGAAAGAATAAGAAGCAGGGTTTGGATACATTTTAACGTACTCGAACTCAACAACATCCTCAATACCAACCAACTGAGTTGTTAACACTAAATTATCTGTTACTGGATATGTTTCGTTTGGTCCAATTTTCAAAAAGAATACGGTTCCTCCTCCTTCGCCAACACCTTCTCGGAACCCAACGGCAGCAGCACCGCCATCACTGGTGGGAATAAGTTGTCCTCCAACGTCTGGATAGTCAGCTGCAATAGAAGCGGCTTGACCTAACCAATTCAATGTTGAAGTGTGTCTGGAAATAAGTAAATCTTGCCCAAAAGGGAATATATTACTATTGTCGGCACTTGTCACACCTAAATAACGTTTTGTACCGTCTCCATAAACAGTAATAAGATCGCCCCAACTATTTCCTGCATCATTTATATGATAGTAACCCACAGGTACAATTGCGAAAGTAAAAGCCCTGAATATAAAAAAAGCTGCATCTGACAAAGAGTCTGGATGATCTCGGTGGGTTCCAATAGCCGCTAAAGTGTCATTATAGTAAGTGAAATCGTTTATCTCCCAATTCCCAGGGTTATTTAAGGTATCCAAATCTATTATGGTTCCGTCGTCATGCAAATAGATTATCATTCCCTTTCTTTTCAAAGAGTCTTCTGCCCATTTGTACCCTCCAATCATAAACAATGAATCGTTGTACGGTTCGATACAATTTGCCTCATCTGCACCAATACCACCAAGTGTCTTTGTCCAAAGTGTATCTCCGTTTTTATCAGTCCGCACGATGAACATGTCCTGTCCCGTTGTAATGGTAGAATTAGTTCCTCCCACCATTATAACTCCGGTATCTCTTGTTAGAGCGGCATCATTTACTTTTTCCCATCCAGCGGTTCCGTAGGTCTTTTCCCATTCCTTTGTTCCGTTTTCATCTGTTTTAACGAGGTAGAAATCATACGCTCCATTCCCAATTGAATTGGTATACCCAGCTAGGAAATAACCGAAATTCTCTTTGTGCAAAACGCGTCGAGCTGATTCCGATTCATAACCTCCATATTGATTCGACCACAAGTAATTTCCGTTGCTATCAACCTTCATCATGAAAGCTTGAGAAGGTCCATTATTGAAACTACTCGATAACCCGCAAATTGCGTAACTGCTATCTTCTAACTGAACAATTCCCTGCCCAGCATCATAACCATTATCGGAATAATGTTTTAAAAAATTAATTTGACCAAACATTGAGAATGGCAAAATCATCACGAAGGCAACCTTGATTAAATTGTGCATTGTAATTTCAGATATAATGATTGACCATTTCCTCTTTTACTCACCATTCCAATGAAATTGTCGGTTCCCAATCCCATTTTAAATTTGTCAAAAGAAAGGTTACTATAAAGTCCAGCTCTTAGTCCAGCAAAACCACCGTATGATACGCTAGCTCCAACATTCAACCAATCCAATGGTTTGTAATTTGCTCCTGCAAAAATATAGGGACTGTAAATCAAAGATGGGTAAACGCGCACTCCAAAGAAGGACTGCAATTTATATTCACTGTTGTTATCAATCATTTTTCCTACTTGAAGATAACCCGGCAACATAAAAACAGGATTGACATCCGTCGAATGAATCCCTATGGTATCCAACAAGTTAATGCTGTCTGAAAGAATCGCATTGTCGCCAATTATTTGTTCAAATTTGAATCCACTAAAATTGAACGTAGTATCAAAGCTATACCGTTTCTGACTTTCGTGCATGTATCCAAAACCAATGTTCTTGGCCATGAATTGAATCTTAGCGTCGCGTTTCTTATACCATGCTACAGTTAATCTGAAGTCAACGTCAACTCCAAAACCAACTCCTTGGCTGAATTTCTTGTTCTGTCCCATTTCAACCTCACCATCCATCAAAAGGTCGACATTCATTCCATCGGCAGTTTGTGCTATTTCGAAATCACGAAAATCGGCACTTACTCTAGTACTGATGTTGTAAAGGTTAAAAATCACGCTCGATTTAGATTTCGCATCGACAAATCCAAAACCAACTTTTTGAAAAGCGACCAAGCTCAGATCTGTTCCTGACATACTCATCGTGTCGCCCACGTATCTTTCATTTCCGTAAAATGCTAAACCGAATAAATCCCTTGAGTAAAGCGCTCCACCAAAAGTGTAATATCCAGCTTGGAATTGCATTCCCCAATCCCTTTTCTTGAAAATCTTTTTCTTGAAATTCCGATAGATTAGTTCTCCACTTAAATCGACTCCAATTCTATTGATTGCACCATGTTTATCGAATGATGCATCTTTCATTTCATTGTCAATAAACCCTCCTCGAACGAACTTAGATGCTATTGCATTTTCAATTCCAGAGGCGCTATAATCTCCATTACCACTCAAGATAAACTGATGATTGTATTCCGTAGAATCGTAAGAGTTGATCTGCATCTGAGACCAAGAACTACTTGCGATTAATAATGTCGCAAAAACCGTAGTGAAAAATTCCTTTCTCATTGTTAAATTCTATTTTCAGATTTGAATTTCGTTTTGAGCTTCACACTTAAGAAAGCTCCGACAGGAATAATCATTTGTTCGCTCACCATTGTCATTGGATCAATTGAATTGAAATGGGATTTGACCAACACAAACTTTACATCGTTAAGATCAGTTACAACAGCTTCAGAAAGAACAAAGTGAACTTCCGATTCAGCGACATTTAAATTATGATTGGTGTCAAAACTCCCGAATTGAGAGGCTTCGATTTTTTCTGATCCATTTACGGTATGTAATAAGTTTCCGTTGGCATCGAGAAGTAAAATACTCACATCAGCCGAAAACGGAAATGCATTACTTGTATTTAAAATAAGCTCTCCAGAAAGAATTCGAGTCTTCTCAGCATCCTGAACTAAATCTATTTCAAATGTATCCTTAAGAATTAAGTTATTCAATCCAATTGCCAGTGGCATTTGCGCACGTAACTTAACTTTTAATGCACTCTGAGGATAAATTTCATCCCATGATCCAGAAGTATTTCCCCAAGGATTTAATTCAATACTATAATCGACAGTGTGTTTCGTCCCAAGGTTCTCGAGATAATTTTCAATGTTACTATTGCCCGAAGTAAAACTAAGAGAGTTCAATGACGGTGTTAAAGTACCCCAAGATCCTGTTGCAGGATCAATGTTAAAAGCATTTCCAATTCCGCCTCCAGTTAGATTCACAACAGTTCCCAATACATTTTCATTGGACACAGAATTCAAGATTCCTTCAGCACCGACTTTTATACCGTTTTCAATATCGAACGATAAAGACAACGTTGATAAATCAATAGCGCCACTTTGGTAGACATCAAGGGCTGAAAGATCAACATCAACGATATCTGAAATCAATCGGCTTCCGAAATAACCTCTGGCGTAGCTGACTTCAACATCACTAAATGTGGCTTTTATAACAACGGTATGTTCGTTTCCAAAATTCGTAGGTACACCATCTGAGTCTGCAATAACATCAACATCCGAAACAAACGTATTGTATTCCGATCCAGACGCCCCTGTTAGGTCAATTGTATATCCAGTTAAATCAATTATTTGCTCCGAGACTCCAGGAGAAGCAACAGTTCCAATAAGAATTGGATATATCTCATTAAAAGGAACACCGTCTTTTGTGAATCCAGGTAAATCCAAAATTAGCTTTGCATTCAAGGATAATGGATTTTCTATTTTGACCTTTATCTGACCAGCCTTTAATATGATTTTTTTCAATTGAACATCTTCCAATTGAAGAACGTGTTCGTCTGTAGTGACTACTCCAGGCGGGAAAATACTGGCTCCAGGATTAATCTCCCAATTATCAACAGATCCATTTGAAAACGGTTCATTGATTGTTGTATCAGGGATCTTAACAATTTCATTGACATTCAAATCAAATAACGTTCTTGTCATGTCCAATTCATAGAATCCTGAATTTTCAGCCATTGTTGAATCATTAACCAAATTCGCCAAGGTCAATGTGTCATTAATAATAGGTGCATTCCAGTCGGATTCCCATACCGTTTGTTCTTTTTTACAAGAAGCTGCAAGTGTTACTAACAGCAGAATAAATAGTGTATATTTCATTGCTTCTATGACGTATTTAATTCCTAATAGGTTGGTCTTTATGCTTTTTCTAAAATAGTAGCGTATCCCTGACCTACACCGATACACATAGTAACAAGTGCATAGCGTTTATTTGATTTTTGCAATTCAATCGCTGCGCTGTGCAGAATTCTAGCTCCAGTCATTCCTAATGGATGCCCTAAAGCAATCGCTCCGCCGTTTGGATTAATTCTTGGGTCGTTGTCTTCAAGGTTTAATTCTCTCGTACACGCCAAAACTTGTGCAGCAAAGGCCTCATTCAATTCCAGAACATCCATTTGGTCCAATGTCAATCCTGTTCTTTCCAAAACTTTTCGAGAAGCATAAACAGGACCTATTCCCATTATCCTAGGTTCAACACCTGCAACTGCAGCTCCAACAATTCTTGCCAGCGGCTTCATTCCGTGCTTATTTACGGCATCTTCAGAAGCGATCAATAAGGCAGATGCTCCATCGTTTAATCCTGATGCATTTCCAGCAGTTACTGAACCGTCTTTTCTAAAAGCAGGTCGAAGCCCACCTAAAGTTTCCATTGTTGTATTTGCACGCACAAATTCATCTGTATCGAAAATGATTGGATCCTTTTTCCTTTGGGGAATTGAAACCGCCATAATCTCTTCTGCGAATCGACCTGATTTAATTGCTGCTGTAGCTTTTTGTTGCGACCACATTGAAAACTGATCTTGTGACTCACGATCAATCCCGTATTTTTCAACAAGATTTTCTGCCGTTACTCCCATTCCATCGGTTCCATAAAGCTCTTCCATTTTAGGATTTACAAACCTCCATCCGAAAGACGAATCATGCATTTGAGCATCTCTACCAAATGGTTTTGACACTTTAGAAATCACCCATGGACCACGCGTCATGTTCTCAACTCCACCAGAAATATAGATATCACCAGCTCCATCTTTTATCGCTCTTGAGGCATTAATTGTAGATGACATTCCAGAAGCACAAAGACGATTTACAGTCTCCCCACCTACTTGCCATGGCAATCCAGCGAGTAAACCACTCATTCGAGCAACATTTCTGTTGTCTTCTCCTGCTTGATTTGCACATCCAAAAATCACGTCTTCGATCAACATCGGATCGATGTTAGAATTTCTATTCATTAACTCTCTAATTACAAGAGCTCCTAAATCATCTGTTCTAACTGGGGCCAACGTTCCTCCAAAATTTCCAATTGGAGTTCTAATCCCGTCTACTATAAATACTTCCTTTGACATTTTCTTTATTTAAGACATTAAAGATACTAATTCTTCTAGTTGTTAATAACTTCTTCTCGTTCTTCGGCACAAAGTTTGTATTTTGGATTCCCTAAATCATAAACTCTATCAACGTGATACAACCAAAAACGATGATTACCTTACTTTGTCTGGTAGTCAGTTCTTACGCTTTTTCTCAACCAGGGGATTTAACTCCCGAAGAACAAGCCTACAAAGATTCAATTACCGCGTTAAACCAAGAAAACGCTACAGTCGCGAGTAGCCAAGAAGCCTACAACAAAGGAATTGAACATTTCGGTTCTAAAAAGTTTGGAGCTGCTATTAATGAATTCAAAAAATCAATCGAATTCGATCCTAATTTTACCGCCGCCTATTACAACAAAGGTGTAGCTGAAAATGAATCGGAAAAATTTGCGGAAGGTGTCAAAACCCTTTCGAAATTGATTGAATTAAAATCAAGCTATTCCAAGGCATTTTTCCAAAGAGGCCGATCTTATCAAGGATTGAATGATTACTTGAAAGCGGAGACGGATTATGAAAAATCAATCGCATTGGATGCAACCAATCCAAAAGCCTATTACAATTATGCGACCCTTCGATTTTTACAAAAAGATTACGATGATGCTGTAAAATTCTTTACAAAAAGTATTGATTTGGACGGTGGAAGTGCAAACGCATTAAACGATAGAGGATCATCCTACCGGATGAAAGGCGATTACACGAAGGCACTTGTAGATTATCAAGCGGCTGTTCGAAAGAATCCTAACATGGCGTTCGTACTGAACAATATGGGGACGACTCAATCAAAATTGAAAAAATACGATGATGCCTTGGCTTCTTTTAGTCAAGCTATTTCAATTGATGCGAACTTCCATTTGGCATACAACAACAGAGGTGTTGTTCAAATGAATCAAAACAGATTGGGTGAAGCGATCAAAGATTTCGAAAAAGCACTCAGTGTAAAATCAGATTATTCTCCTGCAGCGGCAAATTTAAGCGGTATTTACTTCAAGAAAGAAGATTACAAAAAAGCGCTTGAAATGGCGAACAAGGCAGTTAAGTTGGATAAAGAAAATGCTGCGGCGTACGTTAACCGTGGAATGGCCAAAGAGATGCTTAGAGATATGAATGGTGCTTGTGAAGATTGGTTGAAAGCCAAAGAACTTGGATCTGAAATGGGTAAAACTTATTACGCTGGAAACTGCGGAAACTAAAACTTAGATTATCATGTTTAAAAATATATTAACTGTCGTTTTCGTTTCTCTTGCCTATATCGTGGGTGCACAGAACGTAGAATTCAAAGCGGCAAATTTCAAAGACGATAAAGAAGGCCTTAAGGCAGCCAACGAGGCAATCAAAGCAGGTGACGAATTTTTTGAGCTTGGAAACGTAGCTTTTTTCGCTGTAAAAGGACCAGGACACAATTATGAAATGGCTCTTATCAAGTACGAAATCGCTCAGAAATTCAACCCAGAAAATGGATTGTTAAATTTCAAGATTGGTGTTTGTCATGCAAACTCTCCTTACAGTAACAAATCGATTACATACATAAACAAGGCGTACAAATTAAATCCAGAGTGCGATGAGTTCATGCTTTATTATTACGGCGTTGCTTTGCAATTGGACGGTAAATTTACCGAGGCGATTAAAGCATACAACGGATTCAATGCGGCCTATAAAAAAGCAGATGACTTTTCTAAATTCGTTGCAAAACGTAAAAAAGAATGTGTTGCTGCAAAAGCTGGAATCGCGTCACCAATCCGAGCTTGGGTAGACAACGTTAAAGAACTTAACACAGAGTACAATGACTTCGGTCCAGCCGTAACTACTGATGGAGGTGAGATTATTTACACTTCTGACCGTCCAAACGGGCATACAAAAAGTGAGTCAGGAACGTATGACAAAGACATTTATTCTTCAACTGTTTCCGGTGGAAAATGGAGCTCTCCTGAACCATTAAAAGGCGGAGTGAATACCGAAGCGGATGAGATTTCAAACAACTTGAGTTATGACGGAACAAAAATGCTTTTGCACCGATTCAACGACGGAAATATGGACATCTTTGAAAGTAAATTGAAAGGTGCGAATTGGGGATCTCCTGCAATTCTTCCGAGCGCAATTTCTTCACCTCGTACCAATGATGTTTATGGCGCATACAGTGCTGATGGATGGAGTATCTATTTTGGTAGAGACAATGCTTCGCGTTCAAATGGGTTTGAAATTATGTACAGTTCGATGCAGAGTAAAATCACAAAGAACTACATGGCTGCAACTATGATATCTACCATAAATAGTAAATTCAACGAAGGACCAATTTATGTTGCAATTGATGGTGAAACAATGTACATCGCATCGCAAGGAAAAGGGTCTTATGGAGGTTATGATATTTTTGTTTCAAGAGGAAGTAAAGGGGCTTGGTCGGAACCTGTAAATATGGGTTACCCTATTAACACACCTTACGATGATTTCTTCTTTTCGGCTACGGCAAATGGAAAATACGCATATATCGCTTCAAATAGAGAAGGCGGATCGGGTGGATATGATATTTACAAGGTTACTTTCTTTGGACCGCCAAAAACTCCAGCAATGGAAACGGAGGATTACTTATTGGCATCCATCGTAAACCCAATTAAGGACAATGCTATTGAAGCTACAGTTGAAGTTAAAAAGAAGTCGTTTACTGTATTTAAAGGTAAAACGATCGACGCAATGACGAAAGCACCCGTTGAATCTGAAATCGAGATTACGGACAATGCCACAGGAAAATTAATCGAGACTTTCACGACAAATAGTGCAACGGGTAAATTCATTATCACACTTGCTTCTGGTAAGAATTATGGGATTGCTGTTAAAGCGGAAGGATATTTATTCCACTCCGAGAACTTCGACATCCCTAAAGGAAGTGGTGACAATCTTGTCAATAAAATTATCGAATTGAAAAACATCGCTGTCGGAAGTAAAATTGCACTGCGGAATATCTTCTTCGATACTGGGAAATCAACGTTGAGAAGTACTTCGAATAGAGAGTTGGATCGTTTGGTAAAACTTTTGAAAGATGTTCCTGCTTTGAAAATTGAAATTTCAGGTCACACGGATAACACGGGTTCTGCGAAGTTAAATGAATCACTTTCTCAAGACAGAGCGCAAGCGGTTGTAAATTATCTTAAGTCAAAAGGAATTGACACTGGACGTTTAACAGCGGAAGGATATGGTTCTAGCTTGCCGATTGCAACAAATGGTACATCGACAGGGAGACAAGAGAATAGAAGAACTGAATTCGAGATTAAATCGAATTAAGATTTTAGATTTTAGATTTTAGATTTTAGATTTTAGAAAAAAAATGAAACCCCTGTTTTGGATCAACCGAAACAGGGATTTTTTTGTTTGTTTCTTTTTTTAACCGCAGAGGCACAAAGGGACAAATTGATGTAAATTGTATTGGCACAAGATTTCGCTTTGGCTAAATTCAAACCCATTGCAACCAATTGTATTTTTTGGAGTATTAGGAAAAATCAAATCTAGCTTTGCGTCTGCCGAAAGGCAACTTGCAACTCCGCAGTTAAAAACTAAACTATGGAAATCAATGTAAACTGTTAAATCATGACATTTTAAGTATTTTTAAGCCATGCAAAACGCCTTTAAAACAATTACTAAAGAAGACATTTCGTACTTCAACTCCATTCTTCCATCAGATGTGCATACAGACGATGAAGCTTTGAAAACGTACAGTCATGATGAAACTGAAGACATTTCTATTTTGCCTTCAGTCGTTTTAAAGCCGAATTCTGCCGAGGAGATCTCGACGATCCTCATGTACTGCAATGAAAACTCGATTTGTGTGACACCAAGCGGAGCAAGAACAGGTCTTAGTGGAGGAGCGATTCCTACCCATGGAGGCGTTGCGTTATCGATGGAAAAATTCAATAAAATTTTGTCAATTGACGAGAACAACAATCAAGTCACAACTGAACCGGGTGTTATAACACAAGTACTTCAAGAAGCTGTAAAAGAAAAAGGGCTCTTCTACCCTCCTGATCCTGCCAGCAAAGGAAGTTGTTTCATAGGAGGCAATGTTGCGGAAAATTCTGGCGGCCCTAAAGCGGTCAAATATGGCGTTACCAACGAGTACGTTTTGAATCTTGAAGTTGTTCTTCCAACAGGAGAAATAATTTGGACTGGAGCAAACGTTCTCAAAAATGCGACGGGATACAATCTAACACAACTTTTGGTTGGTTCTGAGGGAACATTGGGAATCATCACTAAGATCGTCTTAAAACTGATCCCACACCCTACGCATGATTTATTAATGCTTGTTCCGTTCTTTAGTTCAGATGAAGCTTGCCAATCGGTTGCTGCAATCTTTAAAAATGGAATTACTCCAAGTGGAATTGAATTTATGGAGCGAGATGCTTTGATCTGGACGCGTGACTTTTTGAATGACAATTCTATTGAAATAAAAGACAATCACGCTGCGCATTTATTAATAGAAGTTGATGGATTCGATCCAGAGAAATTAATGGATGAATGTTCGAAAATAGTTGAAGTGCTTGAAGATTTTGAAACGGATGAAATTCTATTTGCTGAATCTCAATCCCAAAAGGACAAACTATGGAAGCTGAGAAGGTCGGTTGGAGAAGCTGTAAAAGCAAATTCTATTTACAAAGAAGAAGATACAGTCGTTCCGAGGTATGAGCTTCCAGCGCTTTTAGGACACGTTAAACGAATTGGTAAGGAATACGGATTCAAATCTGTTTGCTACGGACACGCGGGCGATGGAAACCTCCACATCAATATTATTAAAGGAGAATTGAGTGATGACCAGTGGAACATTCAATTGCCCATTGCGATTCGAGAACTTTTCGAAGAGGTGGTTAAGTTGGGAGGAACACTTTCAGGTGAACATGGAATTGGCTTGGTGCAAAAGCAATATATGGACATTCCTTTCAGTGGGAAATCACTTGACTTAATGCGCTCAATTAAAACGGTCTTTGATCCAAAAGGAATTCTGAATCCAGGAAAAATATTCTAGTTCTGAAGGAAATCTAAATCACCTGCCTTCATTTTATGATACCCACGGCCTAAATAAGCCAGCAATATTCGCATTGAATCGAAAGCTTCTTCTGTTTCTGGGCTAATTTCTTTTTTCTGAAGCTTCAAAAGTAATTTCATATACATTCCGTGGAACGCAATCTCTACTTGATTCTTATCCTTCAGGTTTGATTTTGACTTTAACTCATCGATGTACTTTGTTGCAACGTCAAACAAGGCGATGTACTTCTCGTCTTTGGTTGTATTCAATAAAGTAGTGTGCAAATAAGAAAGCTCAATCATAATTTCTTGAGTATCCGTTAAATGACCACTTTGCTCGATTTTTTGAGATTTCATTTGCTGAATCAACGAAGTATACCACGTTCGGTATTGATTCATAAAAGACGAATCTGGCAATTGAGGTTCAACGTAATTCGCTAGAATTGAATCTATATCAAATTTAAAAGCGCGAATGATGTCTTCAACTTGGTACATGTATAAAATGTACTCGGCGATGTTTTCGCTCTTCTTCTGTTGGGCTATAAGCATTTACTGAAACTATTTACCAGAAATTAATCTCTCTTGGGCTTGATTTAAATAAGCAATAAACTCCATCGTTACATCCATTGAAGGGTGAGCATACCCAACTTGACCACCAGCTCCATGTTTAAGAAGAATATCAATATTGTTTGCCTCACAGTACTCAGTTGAAAACTTATCAATCTTCTTAGCGAGAACTTCCATTTCCTTTGCGTATTTCTGCTGTAATTCAGTACCTCTCGATTGCTGGAACTGGGCTAACTGGGCTTGTTTCGTTTGCGCATCCTGCGACAATTGAGCCATATCGTTCTCTGTTAACATTCCTTGTTGAGCTTGACTTTCCTTCTGCTGAACCCAGTTTGTATAGGCTGTTTCGCGGCGTTTAATCTCATCTTCAAATCGTTGCTGTTCACGACTTATAGCTGAATCCACTACTCGCAATGCCTCAAAATGAATTGCCAATGAATCCTGCATGTAAAACGCAATCTTCAATTCGCCCGTTTTTCTCGGTTGAACTTTAGCTGTGGTGTCAACTGTTTTTTTATCTGCTGTAGCGTCTCCATCTCCTCCACATGAGGCCAATAAAGCAATCAACAATGTACTAACGAATACGTATTTCATTTTATGTTCTTTTTAGTAAATGCAACTTCCCAATCTGCACGCATTTCAATAAATCTTTTGATTGCGTTATCCATCAAATCGGATGTAATCATGTTTTCAACTTCTTCAAGTCCACTAACATCAGTGTCACCGATTTTATAGGTTTGTTCAAATTGGCCCAATTCAATCTTTACAATGTATTTCGCATTGTACTGATGTACTTGAATTTTAAAATGCTCGTGGGGTATTTCTTTAACTAGTCTCATTGGGCACAAAAATAACAGAAATCCCTTTTGTATTAACGAAAAAAGCACCCAAATCGGATAAACCAATAGGGTGCTTCACAAAAATTAACTTTTCTTTTATATCGCGAGTGCCAAATCGGCCTCTTTATATTCCACAAAATCAAATGGGACTTTCACCATATAGGCGTAATCTTGACCGACTTCGAACATATCTTCGTCGGAATCTTTATACCTCCATTCAACACGTACCTTTCTTCCTGTCTCAGCAAGTTCGTTCAATTTGTATAAAAGAAAAAGAATTCTTTTAGATGACGAAATATTGAAATACTCCAAATCAATTCGAAAAACTGTATTTTCAATTGGTTCCAATAAATAAGATTCGAACCAATTCAAAACAGGTAACCAAAATTCATCCGGTGCATCAGGAATACATCTGCCCTTAATTCTCATTAAACCAGTCGTCGGATTGAAATCAATCTTAGGTGTATGAGCAGTGGCAGTAAATTCAAGATTCTCCATATTTTTACCAGTTTAAGTAGACATGAATTTCACGATAATTTATTGAAATATCCAATAAATTCTACCAATGGGTCATTTTCATAGATGAATCTATCAATACCCCGAACTAAATTCTAAATATTCTCTGAAAACAGCACTTTAATCAATCGGAAGCGCCTTTCACTCAACGAAACCTGCAATAGGATTATATACAAATTGATTTATTTTGGTATTTAAAGGCTCCAATCCGCACTCCCAAAGCTCTTTATGATAGAATGCACAACAGCCAGTAAGTGAAACCTTAATGGTTGGTTTTTTGGAAATTAAGTTTGGATAAATCGAGTTCTCCTTTCGAGGCGAAATTCCTCAAAAATGAATTCTGTCAATTGTTTCGACAGTTCACTCCATTGAAGTTTTGGAATTGATTTAAAATTGAAAGAAGTCTACCAAAGAATATCTCTTCTGAAACCAACATTGAAATTAAATAACAATGGACTCAATCTAGGGAATCCTTCATTAACAGCAAGTTGATTGTTCTGAAAAGCTCTTATGACATAAGAGAGTCCCAAATCCAAATAAACTGTACCTATTCTTTCAATAGAATACTTCACACCTCCATTAAATCCAACTCCAAAGCTAATAATAGAAGCTTTTCGCCCGTAATCTTGAGGCAATTCATACAAGGTCTCATCGAATGGAGAATATTCCATTTTCACTCGATTGAATGCTAAAAATGCGTTTGGTCCACCATAAGCAGCCAATCCAAAATCATATCCATTTCCAAGGTAATATTTCGTTCCACCCTCAATAATTGTATAATTCAATGAAGACAAACCTCCAATATTCTTTACGATAGGAAATGTATTGAAATCGTAAGCAGTAATCACAATTAACGACGAATCTTCATTCCGCTGTTTAAATAAATGCGATACTTTACCATAAAAAGTCACTGTTTCACTGCTTGGATATTCAACCGTAAGGTGCATTCCTCCGTAAGGCTTGGCATTACCGAATGCATTTAACATCGTTGCACCAACACTGACTCCAATTTGTGCAGAAGCACCTCCTGTCATTAGAACGACTAATAATAATGTAAATAATTTCATATCTCTTTCCATTTTGGGTTTGACTTCAATACCTCTGCAAAAATTGAGCAGCTTTCTATATGAGCGCCAGGCAAATAACCTGTACTCATTAAAAATTCATTCACGATTTCACCGCCTGTAAACTTAAACGTCTTTTTAAACAATTTAGTCCATTCATCTCGCGTTAATGGGTGATTTTCGTTCAACCAATTACTAAAGCTACCGAATTCTTGTTTCAACTGCAATATTTGTTGAGCATTATGAATTGCAGCATTCACTTTTAACTTATTTCTTATAATTCCAGCATCGGATAGCAATCGTTCGCGTTCGCTTTCATCGTACTGGGCAACTTCTTCAACTGTAAAGTTTGAATAGGCGTTTCTAAAATTCTGTTCTTTGTTTAAGATTGTCTCCCAAGAAAGACCCGCTTGATTAATTTCCATAATTAACCTTCCAAACAACTCATTATCATCTTCAATAGGAAATCCATAGTACAAATCATGGTACTTTTTATGAATTTCTTTTGATTCTGGTTTTTCGCAATATTCGCAGTAACTCATTTTTTAACTCGAACTTTTCACAATCATTTCTATTATCAAAATTAAATCTTCGACCGAGTCGAATCCACTTAAATCTTGACACTTCAAAATTACAGTATTTTGTCCACTATCTCTCTTTAATAGAACGGGATAATCGCAGGATTCGTTGATTTTATTTTCAAATCACTTGATACAATGAAAAGACAAGTGGGCTTTGTTCCTTTCTTAAACATCTCCCAAGCCGATCATTGACCTAAGGTATGATACATTAGCGCAGATAAGTCACGCTTATAGTTGGACGGTTTTAAAACTTTATGATTACAGTCAATTGCACTATTAATCAAACCCTTTTCCGCGATCTAAACAAACAATGATTTCATGGCAAACAATATTCTTTGAATTTGGACGATTTTGGGCGATCTTTAGTACTTTTAAAAATCAAATTTAAATCATCTCATGTCTGTTTATTCGTTCAATGGTTTTATTCCTGTCGTTAAGGAGAGTAGTTTTATTCATCCGAAAGCGAGCGTAACTGGAAATGTACTCATAGGTGAAAACGTTTACATCGGTCCTGGAGCAGCGATTCGCGGAGATTGGGGTCAGATCATTATTGAGGACGGTTGCAATGTTCAGGAAAACTGCACAATTCACATGTTCCCTGGAACTACGGTTACGCTGAAAGAAGGCGCTCATATAGGTCATGGAGCGATTATTCACGGAGGAACGCTTGGAAAAAACTGCTTGATTGGCATGAATAGTGTGATTATGGATGATGTCACGATCGGAGACGAATCAATTGTGGGTGCTTTGAGTTTTGTTGCGGCCAATTCAAGTTTTGAAAAACGCAGTTTAATCGTTGGCAACCCCGCAAAAAAAATAAAGGACGTTAG
>JAWUWJ010000117.1:0-20852 GCA_034111925.1 Crocinitomicaceae bacterium | reverse complement strand
GAATAATAAGAAGAATGAATACAATACCTAATATGGAGTAACCAAGTCGAGCCCACCAAGTGTGCCACCAAGGAGGGTGAATGGTAAATTCATATTCAAAAGCCTTGCTCCATTCTCCACTTTCTCCAATGGCCTTGACTTGAAATTTATAAGTGCCATAAGGAAGGTTACGGTAATCTGCTTTGGTATCATGGCTGGGTTTACTCCAATTATCGTTTAAACCTTCCATCATATAACTGTACTGAATTTTATGTGGTGCAGACCAATCTATTGCTGCAAAATGAAAAGTAAGGTGATTTTTGTTGAAAGGTAATTTTAAATTGAGAGGGTAGTTCTCAAAATGTTGTACACCACTAAAGTCTATTTTTTCAGCTAAACTATCTGTGATGTTGCGGTAATCTATATTTTGTTCATTGATTTCCAGTTGTTTCAGGTAAACGGCTGGAGGTTTTTGGTTGGCGCTGTATTTGTTTATATCCAACATGGTAAGGCTCTTACTATTCCCCCACCAAATACGGTTTTTACTGTCTAAATAAGCGCTGTTGTTAGAAAAGTCAAGACCTTTTAAACCATCACTTTTTTCAAATGTATTAAATAGTAATGTATTGCTTTTCTTATTTATTAGGGCTAAATTTTCTTGTTTTAGCATACTAAGCCCGTTTTGAGTTCCGAACCAAAGGTTTCCATCATTGTCCTCTAAAATGGAATTAACGTCATTGTTTGAAAGACCTTCTTTTTCTGTGAAATGTGTAAAGGATTTACCATCATAACAATTCACGCCACCACCTGTGGTGCCGAACCAAAGATTTCCATTTTTATCCTCTAAGATGGAATTAACGGAATTACTTGACAAACCTTCTTTTTCTGTGAAATGTGTAAAGGATTTCCCATCATAGCGGCTCACTCCGCCACCAAGGGTGCCGAACCAAAAAATTCCGTTTTTATCCTCTAAGATGGAGTTAACTGTATTGTTTGAGAGGCCTTCTTTTTCTGTGAAATGCGTAAAGGATTTCCCATCATAACGGTTTACTCCGCCACCAAGGGTGCCAAACCAGAGATTTCCGTTTCTATCCTCTAAAATGGACTTAACGATATTATTTGAGAGCCCTTCTGCTTCTGTGAAATACGTAAAGGATTTGACAAGTTTTCCATTAATTATATTGAGATCTTGCCGATCTCGTTCGGTCATTTCTTTTCCATTATTGATCGCATCTATTCGATTGCCATCATAGCGGCACACTCCGCCATCATAGGTGCCGAACCAAATATTTCCGTTTCTATCCTCTATAATGGACCACAGATTATTGTCTGAGAGGCCTTCTTTTTCTGTGAAATGCGTAAAGGATTCCCCATCATAGTAGGTGACTCCGCCACCATAGGTGCCAAACCAAAGATTTCCATTTTTATCCTCTAAAATGGACTTAACGATATTGTTTGAAAGGCCTCCTTTTTCTGTGAAATGCGTAAAGGATTTCTCTTTATAACGGGTGACTCCACCATGAAGGGTGCCGAACCAAATATTTCCGTATTTATCCTCTAGAATTGACCAGACCTTGTTACTTGAGAGCCCTTCTTTTTCTGTAAAATGCATAAAGGAATTCCCGTCATAGCGGCTCACTCCTCCACCAAGGGTGCCGAACCAAATATTTCCGTATTTATCCTCTAAAATGGACTTAACGATATTATTTGCGAGGCCTTCTTTTTCTGTGAAATGTGTAAAGGATTTCCCGTCATAGCGTGTGGCTCCGTTACGAAGGGTGCCGAACCAAAGATTCCCGTTTTTATCCTCTAAAATGGACGTGACGCTATTATTTGAGAGGCCCTCTTTTTCTGTGAAATGCACAAAGGATTTAACAAGTTTTCCATCATTCATATTTAGGTCTTGTCGATCTCGTTCAGTCATTTCTTTTCCACTATTGATCGCATCTACTCGATTGCCATCATAGCAGCTTACCCCACCGTTATGGGTGCCGAACCAAAGGTTTCCGTTCTTATCCTCTAAAATGGTGTTTACGGTATTGCTTGAGAGGCCTTCTTTTTCTGTAAAATGTGTAAAGTATTTTCCATCATATTGGCTCACTCCGCCACCAAAAGTGCCGAACCAAATGTTTCCGTATGTATCCTCTAAAATCGACCAGACGTTATTGTTTGAGAAGCCTTCTTTTTCTGTGAAATGCGTAAAGGATTTTCCGTCATAGCGACTCACTCCGCCACCATAGGTGCCGATCCAAATATTGCCGCTTTTATCCTCTATAATGGAGGTGATGGTATTGTGTGAGAGGCCTTCATCTTCTGTGAAATGCATAAAGGATTCTCCATCATAGCGACTGATACCGCCACCAAGGGTACCGAACCAAATATTTCGGTTTTTATCCTCTAAAATGGCCGAAATGGAAGAGGAGGCCATACCTTGGTCAACATCTAAATATTGTAAGTTGGAATTGGCGGCATCTTTAAACCTTGGAGCTAAAGCTTTTGTAGCTTTGGGTTGGTTTAGAGGCACTACCTTACCTGTTATCGGTATTGGCAACCCCGTCCTTATGGTATCTCCTGTAGAGTTTATTAGGAAATGGAGCGTATCATTTTTGGCTATTTCGCTTACTATAATTTTGGTTAAGGAGTCGTTGTTGACGTGTATTGTGGTAAGTTCATTTGGTATTTTGTAAACGTTAGGGTGAGTGTCATAAATACCGGTAGGAGTAATTAAAGGAACAGCTTTAGGCTGAGCAACGCTATTTGGGTTTATTGTTTTTCCTTTTGCTGGAATTGGTATTCCAGTAATAAGAGTGTCACCGCTTTCTAAAATGATTAACGGGATAGTATCGCCGGAAATAGAATTTAGTAAATAGCCATCTTCATTGTTTAATTGATTGACTCGTGGTTGTGGGAATAGCGGAGCAGGGACCGTTTCTGTTTCTTTATTTTCTGTGCAGGCCGTAAGGGCTAGGAATGGGATTAGGTATTTTAGTTTTGTTTTCAATGTTATGTTATAATGTGCTACAACGGTTCAGGTTAAAATGCCCTGCGGCTTTTTGCCCTGATTAAGCTTTGTCTTAAATATAGTTGTTTTCAAATTGGGTGTTTGTACGAATCATGAACTGAGCATACATTTTATGCATTGGTATCCGCCGTCTTATTTCCATAACTCCCAAAATTTCTTTGCTATGAGCCTATCTAATTCTTCATTGCGTTTAATGAATGGCGAATCCTCATTTTTTTTAGACTCGTTTAAGAAAAGGTCATTAAAGTTTGTTTATGAGTTGAAAAGTAAGTACTATTATGATATCAAAATGATATTATTATGAAAAAAGAAAAACAGATTAAAGCAACTAGCGGATATATAATGCTATTGGTATTGCTAGGCGCAATCATTACTATGATAGTAGGTTTGATAATTAGCGAAAACCCGTTGTTTGCCCTACTAGGAATAGTGATAGTGTTAATAATCAAAGGTTTTTTTACTGTGAACCCAAACAGTTCAAAAGTAATGGTGTTGTTTGGAGCGTATAAAGGTACCGTAAGAGATAATGGGTTCTTTTGGACAAACCCTTTTTATACAAGGCAACGAATTTCTTTGAGAGCAAGGAATTTTGATAGTGAACGCGTAAAGGTTAATGATAAGGTTGGTAATCCAATTATGATTAACGTTATTTTAGTTTGGAAAGTAGAGGATACATTTAAGTCGGCTTTCGATGTCGATAATTATGAAGAATTTGTTCGAGTTCAAACGGATGCTGCTGTGAGAAAACTGGCAGGTTCATATCCTTACGATAACTTTGATGATGAGCAGGCAGAATTAACCTTGAGATCAGGTATGGATGGAGTGAATGAAGCTTTGGAAAATGAAATTACCGAACGATTGGCTATTGCGGGATTGGAGGTGATAGAGGCTAGAATTGGTTATTTGGCTTATGCGCCTGAAATTGCGAGTTCAATGTTGAAAAGACAACAAGCTGTTGCGATTGTAGCTGCTCGGAAGAAAATTGTTGAAGGAGCCGTTGGAATGGTGGAAGATGCATTGCATCAGCTTTCCAAAGATAACATCATTGACTTTGATGATGATAAAAAAGCTTCAATGGTTAGTAATTTAATGGTAGTTTTATGTGGTGATAAAGAGGCTATACCAGTAATTAATACAGGTACGTTAAACTAATATTGTGAGTAAAAGGAAGTCATTTGTATTGAGAATCGACCCAGAAACATTCAAGCAACTTGAAAAATGGGCTGATGATGAATTCCGTAGTGTTAACGGTCAATTGGAATGGGTGATTAATAAAAGCCTTAAAGACGCCAAACGATTGTCTAAGAAAGAAAAACTGAAGGGTAGCAATGGTGATAAGGAGCTTTAATTCTTGAAGACTGGTGGGGCATGTAAGCCTTCAATTCTCGAAGCATAAGCCCGCATGGTGTGCAGGTGGTGCAACAGTTATTGGTGGTAGTAAGATCAAAGTTCTATTTACACCGCTTAGGCTTATATATCTTGTCAACGGCATTATCATAAACCACATTATAAATGCCTTTTTTATACGTTGAAATATCAGCAGTCTCGGCAAATCCTTTCTCTATCAGCTCACCAAAGGAGTCGTATATTTCGAATTTCGTCATTCTTTTAAAAGTGATTTGACAGTTTTCGAATTCGAAATTTTTATCTAAAAGAAGAATCTTGCGTTGATTTGAAATGCACGCTTGAAATTCCTTTGAATGTTTTTCATTCCAGAGTGAATCAATCCCGTTTAAATGTTTGACAGCTTCAGCGTTATATATGTTATAACCCTCAATCATTTCAACTGACGTTTCGCATGCCCATGCTCCAAGGTATTTAAAGCCAAATTTTGGAGATACAGAATCATTGCATAGATGTTCTGCAGTATGTTGGTCGCCTTGCCTTACGAGTTGCAAGCCGTTCTGAAGAATATAAACATATCCACTATCGATTAATTCATTCGCTCTTTTCGGTGTCATACGTTCTAGGCACTCTAATACATGGTTTGTTCTGATTGAATCTTGCGCCCCAGCATTTTGTGCGAATAACATTATTGCAAAAATCACTATATATTTCATCATGTCTAAAGTGGTTTTCAACCCTTCCTATAGGTTCTAAGCTCGTTTGTTTGAACCTTAAACACTTATTAGGAGTAAATATACAAGAAAAGAATGTTTAACAGATAACCAAAACAGAGAGGATTAGGAGCTTATAAATCTATAAAATTTGTCTATGCCCAAGCTGCAGCATTACTCTCAATAGCTTCAATTCTTCCAAATTTAGAAACATACCTTCCCTCCCCAAATTTGCGGTCATAATGCTCTTTAACCCGTTCAGCCGGTTCCATTATTTTAGGATTTATCTCTCTATTTTCCTTAGAAATTCGTTCTCTTTCCGCAATAAGCTCGCTCGGCATATGTTGCAATGGAATACAAGTCGGATAAACCGTATCCTTTATGAAATCAATGAACTCTTTCGAATAGTGGATACTGTTCGTCTCAACTGCCCAAAGGAATGTTTCATGCGTAAAAATGTCTTGGAAACTTATCCCGTAGTACTTCTTTAGCAATCGCTCTCTTTGCTTAATAACGCCTGGTAACGTATCCTTTGATCTTTGAATGGCTGCTGCTTTTCGTGGCTCAGGCAACTGTTTCCATGGATCTACAAATCTTGCATGACTACAATATGCCAAGCTCCATTGATGCAAATCATCTAAAACCGTGTTCCATCGATCTGTAATATCCCCCCATTTAATATGATCCGGTTCAAATTCATAATCCACATCATTCATCGCCCATTTTAACTCTTTCCAGTTGGGTACACCAAATTTCTGATTCGCACTCAATCCATCAAAAACAGTGATGTGTTTTTTACATTTTGCAATATCATGTGGACTTAATCTGCTCGCCTCAGCCCATTCAAGTGAATAAACCAATCCTTTGCGGGTTGATACAGACCCTTCCATGGCTTTATCCAATCCTTGTTCAATTTGAAGTCTTAAAAAATCAGGAAATGTAATGCCTCCTTGTTCTCCCAACGCGATCAAATCTTCAATTGGTTGTATAATCTCCTCTGAATTGTCCAATGCTTCGACTTCTGCTGCATTCTCAGAACCCGCTTCTTTAAGTGTGTCCTCTTTGCCTTGTTTAATGGTCTCAATCGCCAGTTTTAGCGCATCGATCGATTGTTTCAATAAAGCAGCGTCATCGTACTTTGATGGATCACCAGCCCCTTCCGATGCATGTGTCGTAAGCGCCTTGCTGTACAAGTTCCCCAACTTGCCAAACAAATCCTCTTGCATGCAAATTCCCATAAAAGCGGTAATGTCAGAATGCTCTTGTCCTAAATCTTGCATTCGCGCAAAAGACTTCTTCATCTCATCGACATGCTCATTCGTGATTCCCTGTGAATCAACATCCTTGATCATGTTTTCATAAGGACCAATCATCGGCCCTAGTATAGATTCATCTATTGGCATAGCTTATCTGTTAATGAGTGATTTATACTTGGCCATTTGCTCTTCAAGATGCTCGTCTGAATATGGGATGAGTCTTCTATGGCGGTGCTCTAAATTCATTTCGGGTTGCATGACATAATCCGGTTGAAATTTTCGTGCTTCAATTTCTGTCTCTTCATTTCCCTTAATGATGCTCGCTTTTATTTCGTCTGCAGAAGATTGAAAGTCGGATTTATAATTACTTGGAACAACGGCATTTTCATACACCTCAATGTTGTCCATTAAGAACCAATCTCCTTGAAATTCTCTTTGGTATTCATCCATCGAAATTTCCAAACTATTTTTGTTCATTTCCTCCATCACCAAGGTTATTAACTCTGTGGTGTCAGAACAGTCATCAACGTTATTTAGAATTCGTTTTGCTGCGAGAACACGAACGGTTTCCTTGTGTTTCTCGTAAAATTCTTGCTCCATAATGTGCTCGTCTTTGATCAAGGCCATAGCGCACAATTCGTTTAGATTACCGATTTTATCCTTGAATTCAATGAGTTCGTTGCAGGATTGCATCGCATCGGACAGGTTTGATTCTGCGGCGTATGAAAATGCATAGTTTGAATTGTTTGCAAAACGTTCCGCTCTAACCCGATAATAATCTTTGTACGGCTGTAAATAGTCTGTTTCCATAGGTGAGTTAATAGGTTGAATACAAATGTAATATACATATATTTCACTTCTCACGTCAACGACTCACTCAAACACTCCAAGTACTCATTCTGATACCACTATCGCCCAATTGATGCCTAGGTTTATTCTATTAACCAATTAAAAATAGAATTATGAAATCACTATGTTTACTCGCAATCGGCGTAATGATCTTTGGCTTTTCTACTGCAGTGCACAGTCAAACGATGAAAGAA
The DNA here is from genome assembly GCA_034111925.1 of Crocinitomicaceae bacterium. GTDB lineage: Bacteria > Bacteroidota > Bacteroidia > Flavobacteriales_D > Crocinitomicaceae > UBA4466. The sequence continues at coordinate 13,495 of JAWUWJ010000117.1, read as the reverse complement.
AAACTCCAAGCACAAAAGGAGAAATTAACAGGTCAGAAAAAAGGTAGGGTCTGTGCTCCTGATTTAACAGATGAACAAGTCGTTGAATTCTTAGGTGGAGCGGAACCAGACGACGGAATTATTAGCCCATTTCATCAAACGAACATTGGCAATATAGTTTTCACGAAGACGAAAATCGCACCGAAAGATGTTACCGCAGCTGATGTCGCAACTGAATTTTCAATTAACGATCCGATCTATTTTACATTTTTCATGGATAAATCGTTCCGCAATCAAGTTTTGTACCCCTTGAATACAGACGGAAGTGGTTTTAACGCTGGTTGGTGCTGGGACCATTCATTCCATAAGTTTTATCCTGAATCAAACGGAACAGGTGTGCCTAGATTAAACATCCCTGGTGATAACATGATCTATGTTGAATTGGATGGAAAGCAAATTACAGAAGTGCCTTTTTATTTGAGTGTAAATAGTAATTCTACTGAGACGGCATTCTCTGGGTATATCGCGACTGATCCAAAAGATTTTGTTCCGCGTCTCGAGTGGATGGATTTCATGAGGGCTTTGGCAGAAGGGAGCCACGCTGTAAAAGTTGAAATCGCAGGGTTTAGTTTGGAGGCTGGAATGACAAAAGCAGTGGCAGCTTCAGGAAGTTTTGCTTTGAAGAAGGCTGCAGGTGAAAAATATGCTCCTGTTATGGGGAAATCTTGGTCGGATTATACGGCAAAAATGAAAGATGCCAATTTAACAGCTAAAGTATTGGCAGCAGTTAAAGATTTTGGACGCTCGAATGGGTATGCTGAAAAATTCGTTAAAGTGAAAATTGAAAGTTCCGATTGGGTCATTACCCGAACAAAAACACTTACTCCTGTAATTACGGGTCGTTATGTTGTAGCTCTTTGTTACGCGACTTATCCGGATGGTATGTGTAAAGTACAACGTTATTTATTCCGTCAAAATTACGATGGAACGGGCTACCAATCTACGGTGAAGAGTAGAGGGGTGTACAATAACGATTATCCTCAGGCTATAGATTGCGACTAGATATAGTAGAGGAAGTGGTTTGGTTTTAACGATGCCGCTTCCTTGTTTTTCTTGAAAAAGACAGACAGAACTATTGTTGCAAATATTCTAATAAAAGTTGCTTTTTAGCACGTGAAACGGGGACTATGTTCCCGTTTTTCATGACCAAATGTCCGCCATCTCCTCGAACATATTTCTGAACGTAAAGCAGGTTGATAATGTGGGAATGGTGCACTCTGAAAAAATGCCGTTCTGGCAATAAGTCTTCGAATTCTTTTAGGGTTTTTGAAACAACCATTTTATCATTTTCTCCAAAGAAAACAGTGGTGTAGTTGCTGTCGGACTCACAACGAATAACCATTTCTTTATCAATAAATTCAAGTCCGTTGAGTGTGGGCAGAAAAAGTCGGTTGGACAATTTGTTTTCTTGGATTTGCTCCAGTAAGAAGTCAACGGAAATAGCCGCGCTTTTAGAATTTGCATTTTCCGCCTTTTCAACGGCCAATTTCAATTCATCATCATCAATTGGTTTGACCAAATAATCCACTGCGCTCACTTTAAACGCTTGTACAGCAAATTGATCAAAAGCAGTGGTAAAGATCACTCCGAAATCAACTTTGTCGAATGATTTGAGTAATTGAAACCCGTTCATTTTTGGCATCTCAATATCTAGAAAAACAAGATCGGGTTTTTGCGCTTTTATTGCAGCCAAACCTTCAATTGGAGAGGAGAAAACGCCAATGATTTCAACCGTCGGACAAAAGTTGGTCAATTGCCATTCTAGCGTCTCAGCACAATGCACTTCATCATCAATAAGTATAGCTCGCAATTTAATCATGGTGTGGTAGGTAAACAATTACTTTGGTTCCGCTCGCAACCTGATTCGCATCTGTCAAATCAACAATTTCAATTTTAGATTCGATTCCAATAACACGGTTTAAAATTTGAAGACGTTCATGTGTAATAGTGAGTCCCATTGATTTCTTTTTCAGTCCTGATTCTGCAACAATTTCCGCGGCTTTTTCACGTCCAATTCCATTGTCTGTGATTTCAATTTGCACGGCGTTTTCAACGTTTTTCACCAAGATTTCAATGTGACCATGACCGTCTTCTTTGTTTAAGATGCCATGCCAGATCGCATTTTCAATAAAGGGTTGTAAAATCAATGGCGGAACTTGAATGGAGTAGGCCTCAGCATCTCCAGTAATTGTGTAATCAAATTTCCCGTCAAAGCGCAGTTTCTCAAGTTCCAGATAGTTATTTAAACAATCCATTTCTTCCTGCAAAGAAATAAGGTTGTGCTTTGAGTTCTCAAGTACGAGTCGAACCAGTTTTGCGAACTTCGTTAAATAACCAGCCGCTACTGTTGATTCATTTTTAATGATAAAATGCTTGATGGAATTGAGGCTGTTGAAAAGGAAATGTGGATTCATTTGAGAGCGCAAAGCTTTCATCTCGATTTCCTTATTCTGTTTCTCAATAATGACTTGTTGTTGCTTCGAAAGACGCAATTGTTTCGAAATGAAATAAAGAAATACGATCACGATTAGTAAGCCAATTGATAAAATGACTGCGACCAATTTAAAGCGAAAAGATCGTTCTTGTTCAGCTTGGTTTTTTAAGTCGGATGCCGCTTTGTCTTGAATTCGCTCTAACTCTTTAACCTTCTCTTTCTTTTGGAATTTATAGGTCTCTTCCAGATTGATTAAAGCCTTGTAGTTTTTTCGGCTATTGAGTGAATCCCTTGCCGCAATGAATTCTTTGTAATAAGCAAAAGCCTCAAAATCATTTCCAGTTGCTTCGTAAATTTTGGAGAGTATTTCACTCAGGTGCATTTGATCGTCCAGCGCTTTCATTTCAACAGCCATGTCGTAACCTGTTTTGGCGTATTTCAAAGCAGCTAAGAAGTCATCGATTTCGTAAGAGCAACTTGCCAGATTATTATAAACAGCAATTAATCCTCGTGTATGGTTTAGTTTCGTGTAGATCTTCGATGCTATTAAATATTGGTGCCGCGCTTCATCGAACCGTCCTTGTCTTTTATAAATGAAACCAATGTTTACACGACTAGCTGCTATCCCAGATTCGAAGTTTATTTTTATACGAATATTCAATCCTTTTTGGTACCAATCCAAGGCCAGAGAATCATTTCCACCTACGCGTTCAATATATCCCAAGGTGTTGTATGTTCTTGCAATCCCAGAGCTGTCAAGCATTGATTGTTGTAAAGGCAAAATGGATTGAAATGTTGCAATGGCCTTTTCCATTTCCTCTAGATCAATCTGAACGTTCCCAATATTATTCAAAACTTCGGTCTGTCCAATCGTATCCCTTAATTCCTCTTCTAATTCCAATGATTTATACCAAAGCCCAAGTGCAGTGCTTAAATCGCCCATTTTATAGGAGCCTAAAGCGGCATTGTTGATCAATTCAGATTTCTGATCTTTTAATTTTCTGCGGATCTGGAATGACGTTTTTACACTCTTCGATGAAACGACTTTTATTCCTTCTTCACAAATGAACTGCATGGAATCAATTTTCTGCATATAATACAATTCACTTAAGCGAATATATGCAAGCCCTCGAACTGTGTGGGATTCTTTTTTATTTCGAGCAATGGAGAACAATGAATCGCGCGGAATTGTAAAATCATCTTTCGCCGAAAGTGCAAACGGAATTAAAAATATGGCAATTAAATAGGGCTTCATCTAGGTGATACTAACTTACAGTTTGTTTTGTTGAATACCTAATAAGTTGGATTAATCAGCTAAGAATGAGATGTTCTATCCGCTTGACCTACTTGAGTTTAATTCTGATCTCTACTATTTATTTGACCAGAAGGTGAGGGATTCCTGTGAGTAAACTGTTTGATTCATACATAAGTATTAATCAATAAATAAAAAGCATGAAAAAATTAATGTTTGTTGGAGGGGGATTCCTAATGTCTATCGGATGTAGTAAGGAGGAAATCCAAGCTGAAGAACAAATGGAGGTATTAGAACCGCCAGAAGATATTGAAAATTAAATTTTTAGATGTGAATTTGGTGAGGACTGCAAGTTCATTTAATCCAATTGCGTAGATCAAAAGCGCTCATCGGTTAAAAACAAGGATCGACTCTAACAGTTAAATAGAATCAAACTCGAATAATTAATTGTTGAGCCAAATAAACAAAAAAAAGCGTCCACCAAAAGGTAAACGCTTTAATCAATTGTGAACCGCTCACAACAAAGCTCGAACGGGAATATGGAATAAGAATATCGTCGATTGTGATCTTAAATAATTATGAACTTCTTAGAACTACCAAATTTGTCTTTCAGAAGGTAAGTACCACTTTGAAGTTGTAAATGCAGAACGCTATTTGGCGAAACTGATTCTTCGATCAGAATTCTACCGTTCAAATCCATAATTTGAATGGAACCGTTATAGTTCTCTATTTCAATCGTTGTTTCTCCTGATAACGATGGGTTTGGAACAATAACCAATTCATTTATAACTGTTTCATCGAGATTGGATGAGGGGTCTTGAACGATAAATTGGCCCATCATACCAGCGTCTTCATGAGGAAGCATGTGACAGTGATACATATATGGGATGGTATCATTGGCAAAATCTAGAAATTCAGTAATGAATCTAACGTTTCCCATTCCAGCAGGCACCATAACTACATCGTGTAAGCCTTGAAGTTCAGCCGGGGGAGGTGACCCATTGATATCCAATATATAAAATTGTACATCGTGAATATGGAATGGGTGAGCAATTGGTGTTTGGTTCGTCAAGCTCCAAATTTCTCTGTTCCCTAATGGAATAGTATAGTTAATAGTGCTCATGTCAAATGCCGCATTATTAATCAAAAAGGGGCCGACGATATTTTGTTGGGTTGTGAAAAGTAAACTTCTCGTTTCATCTTCTGTGCCTTCCGTTAAAACATTGTGGACTACAAGACTTGTTGGGATAGTAATGACAGGAAGCGCTGTTTGCCCAACAACATTCACATCCAAAATAGCAAAATCATTTCCATTTAATGGATTTACATTGTAATCGGGAAGTGTTAATTGGGGCATCATTCCAGGTTGACTGGAACCGTAAATCGCGTTGCCAATTTCTGTTCCGTAGTTCATGAGCTGGATGGTCTGACCTTGCATACCAGTCAAGTTGATCAATATATCAGCACGTTGACCTGGCGCTACTTGATAACGTGTTAAGGAAACAGGTGCGGACAATAAACTTCCATCAGTTCCAATAAGTTCAAACTGCATGTTATTTGTTAGTCCAAGTTTAAAAGCACGCTGCGAAGAGCCGTTTAAAACTCTAATTCGAACTACTTGTGCTGGCGCATCCAAAAAGGGGTCGATCGTTCCATTGACCATCAAAGAAGTGTCTAAATGTGACATCCATTCAATTTGACCTGCCGCATCAAATCCTTTTGTCTGAATGATTATTGGAAAATCGTCAGTTCCATACGTTCGTGGTAATGTTAAGGCTGCTTCTTCTGCATCTTTAACCAAGATCATTCCAGCGATTCCTTGTGAAACGTGCTTATTCGTGCGAGAATGTAAATGAGGATGGTACCAATTTATACCTGCGCGATCCATGACTTCAAATTGTGGATTCCAAATTTCGCCAGGGAGGATTATAGAATGTGGTCCACCGTCATTTTCTGGTGAAACATGCATCCCGTGCCAATGAATTGTTGTTGTATCAGTCAATTGATTGTCAACGCTGATGTTCACATTATCTCCTTGATTCATGATCAAAGTCGGGCCGAGCAAAGGGCCATTTGCACCCAAAGTAGTTGTATTGATACCGGGATAAAACTGAGTAACACCTTCTTGTAAATTAAGGTTAATTGTTGTTGATGTTATCGCGGGTGGTATGTAAAGCGCATTCTGGCTAAACGAATAGTTGCAAATAAAAATTGCTAAGAGGTAGAGGTAGTTCACGGTTTTTAGTTTAGAAATGTGGAACGAATCTAGTGGATTTAAAAATGCTAGTGCGTAACATTTGTTACATCTATACATTTAAATTAGAATTCAATGACCGCCAATTTGTTTCTGAATAACTTAATTGTCTCTTCGGATTAACAATCTGGTAATGAGTATCTTCTAATAGTTGAAGTCATAATCGATCTGCTGATGTGTGATCTCTCGAAGAATAAACCTGTATTATCACATAGGTAATGTGTGCAACATCACATTTGATTATTGCACTATTATTTTCTTAATAACAACACCTGAATCGAATTCAAAATGAGCATGATAAACGCCTCCTTCACATTGAGAGATGTCTAGCACACCATCATATAATTTGAATTTGTCAGAACAGACTTCTTTACCATCACTGGAGTACAAGCGCAAAAGGATTGGAGTTTTGCTAATATTAATTAGTCCGGTAGTCGGATTTGGAAATAAATGAAGTATGAATTCAATTGGAAGTTCATCAATACTTAATACACAAATAGGGTTTGGTGATCCGCCAAAAAGCCAGTTGTGATTCACTGAATGACATTGTAATGACACCCACCATTCAAAACCCGAGTAGGCAATGAAGCCTACACCCGAAAGGTATGTTGCTTCAACAATGGACGACGAGACAACATCAAGAGGAGCAATCGAAAAAGATTTTCTAAACGCTCCATCAACAGAAATGGAATCAATAGAGTTTACAATAAATAAAGTGTCAGGACTGTAACTAGTAAGCATTGTTGTCAAAATGGTATCGCCAATTAGTGCATTCTGATTGAAAGAAATGTCGTGTTCAATGTTTTGATCATCTATAAAATATGCTTCTTCGAGTGCAATGTTTTGCCGAACTCCACCTGCGTATTGATGTCCAGCGCCAATACCGTCGTACACTTTTGTATAAACAACAGAATTTATTGTAGTGTCACCTCCCCATTCTGTCGCGCTATAAGAATAGTTAGGGCCTCCTGGTAAGCCACTTGTTCCATGTTCACTCTGCCAAGTTGCTCCCCAGCTTTGAGGGTAAGGATGGTATACATTCGTTTGAGTGAATCCATGAATGCTGCAAAGGAAAAGGAGTATCAGTAAACAATATTTCATTTCGGTTGTTTTAAAAGTAACGAGTTCTGAGTGAATTCCGTTGGTAATAATTGTTGCTAACATTTTGATAATATGAATCTTACGGCCTCCAACTAAAACTTGTTCTCCGAAGATAAAAGAAAGCACCGAGCTTTCGCTTATGATTTTTGAAATCCGAGAATGCTATGTAAAACCGATAAGCCAATTCGTGTTTTTTGTTGGTTTACTCATTGTCAATTTTGATGGGTACGAAACTAATGAGTTCCCAAAATTTTAATGTCAGATTTCATCGGTTTTCAATCTCAATAGCATCAAAATACCTTTTTTGTGGTACCGGAAAATGCCAGAATACCACTTTTTAGGTATTGAAGATAAGAGAGCTCTTGGGCTACATTTGTACTGTTATTTATAATCAGTCTAAATAAAAAAAGGATATGAAAAAATCAATACTTTGTTCAATTGGCCTGTTTGCTTCGGCAATGGTTTATGGACAGACAGCAGATATGGTAAGTTTAGGAGCAGGATATGCAAATGAATCTTACTACAGTTTTGAGAACGGCGAAGTTGTCAATGTTGACAATCAAAATTGGCATTTAGCACTTGATATGAGTGCTTTTGGTGCGACAGTTCGGTTGAATAGAAAACAAGCTGAATTGTACGATTCGGAAGAAGTTATTGCGAACTGGGGAAATACAATTGACACGATCGGTCAGTTTGGAGTTTGGGAACAATATATCAATAGATATGAATGGTGGAGCGAAGGAGCAATGAACAATGTTGCAGACGGATCAAATCCATTGGATTTAGGGTGGGGAGATTACAATACAGTAACACATCAGATTATTGGGACACGCATTTTCATATTAAAACTCAATAATGGAGATTGTAAAAAACTTGTAATTGAGTCATTAATCGGAGGTGATTACTCGATAAAACACGCTGATTTAGATGGAACAAATGAAGCAACGCAAACTGTTACAAAGTCTGATTATACGGATCGCAATTTCGCTTATTATAATGCAGCTACTAATTCTGTTTTGGATCGTGAACCGGCAAATGATTCTTGGGATATCGTATTCACAAATTATGTTTTGGAATTGGCACCAGATTATTATTCGTCTGTAACAGGAGTGTTGCACAACGATGGAGTTACAATTTCTAAAGTTACTGGAGTGCCAGCTGCAACGTCAATGTATACTAGTATTTGGGATACTACAATTAATACGATAGGATACGATTGGAAGGCCTTCGATTTTGGGACTTTCTCATACGATATGGTAGATTCTCTGAGTTATTTTGTTCAAACCGAAAGTAACGATATCTGGAAACTTGTATTTACCGACTTTGAAGGAAGTACAAACGGAAACATTCACTTTACAACAGAGCAAATTGAATATGCAGGATTGCCCGTTTACGAAGGAGCAAATTTAGAAGTGTATCCAAATCCTGCAAACAATCTGTTGCATATCAAGTATACGCATGGTATTGAAATGATCAACATTACAGACATGAATGGTCAATTGGTACTGGAAAATTCGAATAGCATTTCTTCAATCGACGTATCGAATTTGCAAGATGGTATCTATTTACTAAAAGTGGTTGGACAATCAGGTCAAAGTTCGATTAAGAGAATTGCTATACAGCATTAAAAACAGGTAACCTACACCTCACTGATAATAGACCATAACAAGCAATGGAAATGGTTGTCTTGGATTTAAGATGATCATTTCTATTCCTGTTAAATAGTGCATTCAATTTTTTAAAATATACATAGAATGGATAACTGTACTGAATTTATTGACCTGCATGAGAATTCTTTGGGTAGTGTAGGATATTGCTATGGTTGTGACAGTTTTCATTTGAAAATGAGCGGACTCTTATCCGTTGTTACTGAAGATCAACTTGATGTAATTCAACAAAGCTTAAGTAAAATACAAGATGATTTAGAAATTCAAAAAGTAGTTGACTCAACTGTCGGCGTTCAAATCAAAATTACAAAGAATACATTTCTGTGTCTTTCGCATGAAGAAGTCATAGAAGCCTTGGAACTTGTTGACATGGCCAAGTATATGAAGAGGATTAATGATCTAGTTCTATGATGAAACTATTGCTTTTCGTAGTGTTGATTTGGGCGCATTCTTCTTGGGCTCAGAACCAGGTCGTTATTGAATCGAGCCTTGGTGAAGCCATTCCTGGCGCTAAGTTTGAAGCCGTTTCATATTCTGATTCAAAAATTGTTATTCAACAAATATCAGATGCAAATGGGATCGTTAACCTTGAAGGAGCTACAGGTGAATTCGCAATAACAGTCCGTTATTTTGGTTTTGAAACGTATAAGGATACCGTCAATATTTCCACTTTAGAAACAATCACCTTGAGTAAGGTTCAATTGATAGATGATATTGTTGTTACGGCTCAAAGTTCGGCTGTCTCTGTTGAGAATGCAGTTCAGAAAATCACTGTAATTAATTCAGATCAAATTGAAAAATCAGGAGCCAATAATCTTGCAGACATTCTTACTTACCAAACTGGAATCCGTCTTGCACAGGACAATGTTCTTGGGAGTTCAATGGACTTGGGTGGGATTTCTGGTCAGAATGTAAAAATATTAATCGATGGAGTCCCAGTTGTTGGAAGACAAAATGGGAATGTTGATTTAAGTCAAATAAACTTAAACAATGTTGAACGTATTGAAGTGGTGGAAGGACCATTGTCAGTTCATTATGGCACAAATGCATTGGCAGGAACGGTAAATATTATTACAAAAAAGAAAGGCAAAAGAGGATACAGTGTTCATGTAAATCCATTCTATGAAACGATAGGGAATTATAATTTATCGGGGTCGATCTCCATGCGTAAAAAGCAACATAATTTCACCTTGGATGGTGGACGGAATTTTTTTGATGGTTGGACAGCGGAAGATTCATTCGTTGAATTTCCAAAGGAGCAATTGGCAGATTCAAATCGAGTTCAAACGTGGAAGCCAAAAGAGCAATACTTTGGAGGTGTAAGGTATTCTCATACATCGAATAAGAATGAATTTTCAGTTTACGGGAAGTATTTTGATGAGTTGATTGTCAATCGAGGTATGCCGTCTTCTCCGTATTTTGAAACAGCGTTTGATGACTATTACAAGACCATTCGACAAGATGTTGGTCTATCAAATAATCTAAAATTCAAGAAAAGTAAGTTGAATGCATTGGTTGCATTCAATAACTTTATTCGTCGAAAAAACACTTATTACAAAGACCTAACGAACTTGAGTCAGGTTCTGTCTGAAACTTCTGGTGCACAAGATACATCTCGATTTAGTCAACTTACTGCTCGTGTGATTTACAGTAGCCAAATAGGATCTAAAGTGAGCTATCAAGTTGGTGCGGATATTAATCATTCTAAGGGCTGGGGAAGACGCATTGATAGTTTGTCTCGTGAAATTGGTGATTATGCGGGTTTTTTAACCTTTGACTGGAAAATAATGGATTCGTTGACCATTAAGCCTGGAGTGCGATATGCATACAATACGACCTATCAATCGCCAATAATTCCTTCTTTAAATGTGCTCTACAGAATTAAGAAAATTTCGATTAGAGCATCGGCGGCTCGAGGATTCAGATCTCCAGACTTAAAAGAACTGTACTTGGATTTTGTAGATATCAATCACAACATTATAGGAAATCAGGACTTGCAAGCAGAAAACAGTGTAAACTATTCCGTTTTTGTTAATTGGATAAAACGCACAAAGAATGAGGCGCGAGTTAAAATTGAGTACGGCGCTTATTACAACGATATCGATAACTTAATCACACTTGGAACAATTGATAATAACGTTTTTACGTATATCAATATTGGCGAGTTCAGTACAATTGGACAACAATTGTCGTTTAATTATCGCACTCATCGCTTTACTATAAATGTGAATACGACGTATATTGGAAGATTCAATCCTGACTCTAAAACGTCAAATGTGCAACGCTATTCATTCTCTCCAGAGGTGGGAACGCAATTGAATTACATTTTCATTAAGAATAAACTACAAGCCAATATATTCTATAAGTACAACGGACAACTTCAGAGCTTTGCTGTTGATTCTGACGGTGACGTGCAGTCGAGATTGCAAGCTGGGTATCACATTTTAGATGCGTCAGTTACTTTGGATTTATTTAAGAAAAAACAATTCTCTTTTACAGTGGGAGGAAAGAATATTTTGAATGTAACACAGGTTAATGTTATTGGTCAAACTCAAGGCAGTGTGCATTCAAGTTCATCTAATTTTAATGCTGGACGCGGAGCATCAATCTTTATGTCCATGCGCTATAAATTCAATTTTAATAAGAAATAGTTTATGAAAAATTCAATTTTATTTTTGTTAACAGGGTTGCTTTTAACAGCTTGTTTTAAAGATGAACTTCCAGTTCAGAAGCACGTATCAGGAGATGCCGTTGAGGTTCAAATTGGTGTTGGCCAAGATTACAACGATCAAGTATACTATAGCTTGACCAACAACGAAGTTGTTTCTACGAATCAAAAAACGGATTGGGATTTGGCATTTGAGTCGTCTATAGCGGGATTTCATATACGATTAAACACTTCCCAAGGCATGGCTATACATCATAGCTCTCTCAATTTTAGTGATGTTACTGATGCATCTGGATTGGATTGGAATTGGGACAAGCAAAACGGCGATCTTGATTCTACTGCCATTGGAGATTGGTTGACAGATAATCATCTTTATGTTCTAGACATGGGGTACGATGTTTCAGGAACTCAATTGGGCTACAAGAAATTCATTGTTTCTGGAGTAACGAACACGCAGTATACAATTGAATTCGGAGACCTCTCAGATGTTGCTTCTCAAACATTGACCATCGCAAAAAATGAGATTAATCTATTTACGTATTACAAGTTCGGTGAAGGAGAAGTTACAATTGCCCCTCCGAATGAGGACTGGGATTTGAAATTCACTCAATACACTCATGTTTTTCATTCTCCTTCTCAGCCCTATGTTGTAACTGGTGTTCTCTTGAATCGCTTTAATACAACAGCGGCTCGAATTGAGAATAAGCCATTTAACGACGTTGTATTCGATGATATCCCTTCGCTTACTTTTTCTAGCAATATGGACTATATCGGTTACGATTGGAAAACGTTCGACTTTACAAATTCTATCTATGTTGTTCATTCTGAAGTTACGTATATCGTTCGCACAAGTCAAGGAGGGTATTATAAATTTCACTTTGTAGACTTCTATAATGATCAGGGAGAGAGAGGTTATCCCAAAATGGAAGTGCAATTACTATAAGTTGAATGTAACGATTAAGTCTACTCCTTTTTTATTTAAAAATTTATTCGAAATAAATATAAATCAAACTACGGCGATACAAAATTAAATGAACAGTATTTGCCGTATTAATATCAAAAAAACAACACAATGAAACAGTTATCAAGTATTTTTTTAGTAACGATTTTAGCAAGCAGTTACTCTTTTGGTCAATCAAAAATGGATCAAGATAAACAAGCAATCAAAAGTATGTGTGGTTGTTATGAAGTTGGATTCAATTTTATTGAAACGTTTAATTACTCAGATGATTCAACGTATATGAAATCAAGTGAGAAACACTCAGGAGCGCTTGAATGGGTAGAACTGGTTGAAGACTCTGAAAAGAAAGTTTCGATTCAGCATTTGTTGATTGTTGATCATGAAGGTGAAGCAATGATCATAAAGCACTGGCGCCAAGATTGGATGTATGAGAACACTGATTTTTATATGTATGACCACGATAACAAATGGTCGTATCAAGAGAAAGGTGAAGAAGATGTCAATGGTCAATGGACTCAAAAAGTCTATCAAGTGGATGATAGTCCGAGATATGAAGGAAGTTCATCTTGGGTGCATGTCGATGGTAAGAGTTATTGGGAGAATACAACTGATGCACCATTGCCACGCAGAGAGTATACTCAAAGAAGTGATTACAATGTAACTATTCGATCAAATCGTCATGAGATAACTGCTGAAGGATGGATTCACGGTCAAGACAATAAAAAAGTAATTCGTGAGAATGGAACTGACGATAAATTACTTGCAGAAGAAAAAGGGTACAATACTTATGTTCGTATTGAAGATTCAAAATGCCAAGCTGGTATCGATTGGTGGAAAACAAACGAAGCCTTTTGGTCCAATGCAAGAGATGTTTGGGGAGATATTTACGCCAAAGGAAAAGACATTGAATTAGAAGATAAGGTGGAAGGAAAGCACATATATGATGTTCTATTCGGAATGGACCTAGCTACTAAGCCAGATGAAATCAAAAAAGAACTTAAAAAGTTCATTAAGTAATTTCCCTTTTCGTAGGTGCAGACAAAAGTCTCCGGAAGTGAATTCCGGGGGCTTTTTTACGTCCGCACTTTTGTAGTTCTCCCAATTTATCATCCCAATTCA
>JAWUWJ010000116.1:0-18285 GCA_034111925.1 Crocinitomicaceae bacterium | reverse complement strand
AGTTTGTTACAAGAAGTGAAGAATATACCAAGTCCAAGGAGTGCGTATAAAATGATATTTCGCATAATGTTGAGGTTTTAATTTACGAGTTGTCCTGCTATCATTAACGAATTAAGTAACTGTATATTATAGATTCATTTGCCGTTATACGACAAACACGACACTTAACGGAATGCAATGGAACATAATTTGGACCCTGTCTTCGCTAATGGAGCTTGGTTTTAACCTTCAAAATGCATTGCTTATAAAGCAAACTCTATAATAATTTGATGGGAAGGTCTATCTTCACTTTTTCTGAGACATCAAGGTGGACTTAATTCAATAAACTCAAATAGAACTAGTTCCCAACTGCTTGCCAATTAATGAACCAACCACCTGAAACCGCATCCGCTGGTGTAAGCAAAGATTCATCATTCTTTCTGATATAAATGGTAAATCCTGTTGGTGTTGGACTGTAAATTGCCGAAGCACCAACCAATTCAAAATGCGAGCCTGCGCCACCGACACTTGTAAAGTATTTTGGCGTTGACGTGAATCCACAGCCGCTAGTATTGACGTTCATCACAAGCGCTGTTGTACCCCACACAAGCCAATCGGCTCCTGCTGTCGTACTTCCAGAGCAAATCTGAGATTTACCCCCCGTATCATTCAATACTGGAGCGGGAACTAGAATGGAACCTCCATCACTCAATACAATTGTATCTCCCGATATCATAAGTGACTGAATTTCATTCGTTGAATCTGAATCGGCATCATTCACTAAATCATTTGTAACGAACTCGGCAGTTTTTGCATGCAACGCATAAGGTACGCTTAGTAATTGGCTCGTACCCATCACAGCATAACTTGTTCCTCCTGCTGCATCAACTGCAGTCTCGATAAAGTAAGGTCCGTTAGCCCAATCAATAAGTGTAAAATCATCTGTCGTTGTCCCTGTTCCTATTTCCAGGTTAACAAGGCCGTATGCATTCGTTGTTATTGCGAAGGTTTCGGTATAAACAGCCATTCCACCAATTACCCCTTGTTGAATCGATAAACGCATTCCAACCGCTTGGTTGTCTAATATTAAATTCCCTGCATCTCTAATAACTGCTTGGTATTTAAAAGCTTCTGGGGATTGACCAAATGAATTTAGCGAGATTGTTGCTATTGCAACGAGTGATAGTAGTAATTTCTTCATGATTTTTTTTTATTAATTAGTAAGGATCGAAACTACCGCTTCGATGTCTTGATGCTCTCGCATCGGCTTATGATTTTTTTATTAAATAGTGGGTAGATTGATTCGCAATGGCTAGTACTTGAATTAATGCGTTTTAATCAGTTTAAATGTTTTCAAATTCTGTGTTTCGTTGTTCAAGGTCAAAGAATAATTTCCTGAAGGCAGCTGACTCACTTGAATAGGTGTTTGTTCTGCTGATAACTTATCCTGCATCACCATTTTCCCCTGCGCATTGTAAAGTGTGTATGTCACATTTTCAAATGCACTTGTTTGAATGTTCAAAAGCTCTGATGTTGGGTTGGGAAATACGATCGCCTCATAGGTTGGAGCAAAATCCTCCATGCCTAAAAAGTTCCAGTTGGTTTGATGAAAACCTTGCGTAATGTCATTGGTACCATCGGTTCCAGTATTTATTACTACTTCTCCTATCGTAAAGTCGATGCTTCCACTTGCATTGGAGTATGAATCTCCTTGTGTGGACACCGCTTCTTGCGCTGAGACAACAAATCCAGCAAGAATAGCAAGAACTGATAACGCTATATTTTTCATAATTAAAATTTTAAGACTTTAAGGTAGTAAAAATGCTACTAAAATCGGCTATTTTGGTTGGGGTCTTTAAGAACTTTCGCTACAAAAACTCAAGAGTCATCCTTAAAAGGATCTCTACTATCATACTATCCAAAAAAAAGTCCCTCAGTGCGAATGAAGAACTTTATTATTTCTATTCGAATTCAATTTTCTTAAGTCAAACGGCGAAGTTTTCTTAAATAAACGCCTTTCTCTCCAACATTGATGTAGTCAACTCCTTTAACTGTTTCCAAAACAAAAGGTCTCGGTTGCAATGTTCCAGTGTATGCCCTTAAAACATCAGCCGTAACAACTTGATTGATTGTTCCTGCGCCCGTTTCCGTATTTAATTCAACAGTATACGTTCCGAAATAAGCATAGGGTTGTGCTTCATGAAAAGTCTCCATCAATAATTTATGAGGAACTTTCCATGGATCAAGTGGAGTTAACCAATTTGGTGAAGGCTCACCAGTTAAAGGATTCCGTGGAATTGGCAAAGCAGGGTTTTGTGATAAAATCATACTAAAATGACCACTTGAATCATACACCCAATATCCTGAAGAAGGATCACCCCAAGGATATGTTTTCATTTCTGGAAAATCTGGATTGTCTCCAATATCCCAAGCCTCAATCATTTCCCAAGTTCCAGTAATAAAACTCTTGTCCCAATTCTTAACCGATGATTTTTTCGTTTTGTCGTTCATAGTTCGTTTTTTATTTGGCGTAACCTGTATTCATCCATTCCTTAAACATTTCAATTTGTTCATCCGTTAAGGGAGGAAATGGCGGCGGTGGCATTTGTTTAGAAGCAATGTTATCATAGATAATACTGGCATTCTCTTTTACATCCTCATATTTTGTGAGGTCCAAACGCCATGTCATCCGGGTTTTCCATTTGTAAAAAATCGGAAGGATATCATTTTCGAAACTTACTGTTGTTTGTGTCATATGATTATAGTTTAAGTTTATTATTTAGAAAAAAGTTCACTTGATTTTATCTTCCAAACTTTCCCTGTTTCCTTTTTAGATTCTACGCCTTTTTCACTCATTTCAAATTCACCGAAATCTACAATCCAAATGGAATCATCGGCGGGGTTATACTTTACATCAATTGGTCGGTCCAATTCCAAGTCTGGCAATGGATGGTGCGACCAATCGGAAGGGTCAATTCTTGAAATATTTCTTCCCACTTTAAATCCTGCAGGGGCGGTCATTGGTTTTTCGTCACCGAATAAGGTCAATATTAGTTGTCCAGGATAATCAGGATGGGTCGATGGCAAGAAATCAAATTTTGTTGCAGCACTGTTTATTGGCAACATTAGTAACGGTTTCTCAGGCTTTGGAAGTTCATCGTGATTGCTTAGTAGAAAATTTAGTTCAGGGCCTCGGCTTGGCATAAAAGATGGGTCTGTAACTGGAACTCCTCCAATATAATCCGGCCAGCCATACCAAGCGCCTTTCTTAATTTCAAACATTAATTCTGGAACATGACCAATTGGACGGCTTCCACGATCATCAGAACCTTGATCTGTCGCAATCAATCTTCCATCAGGCAGAAAACCTAAACCATACGCATTTCGGATCCCCCAAGCGACTAACTCAAGGTTGTTCCCTTCCAAATCACAACTCATTATCGAAGCTGTACAGGGCAATTGAGGAGAAAGTCGAGTGTTCGGTTCATGAAAAGCGCCAAAATCTGAAAATGCTCCAGTTTGTGCACGGTCTTCTTCATTGTCCGTTAGTGGATTCACCGTTTCAAAAGTCTGTCCTTCCAAGACGACTGAATATCCAGGTTTATCGCAGTTGTGTGGCAATCTGCCAAGCCAACCGAGTTCATAGGCATCCATCCCAATTACTCCCAAATTGGTAAGAGCTCCTTGGCTGAAATAAATTTTATCATCGGCGCCAATTGCAACCATGTTCGTATGGTAATTCCCCAAACCCGGTAAGTCGTCTAGAATGGTAGATCTGGTACCGTTCATATCCAATCGACTAATCCGTCCAGGGAAACCACCTTCAGAAACGATAATTGCATTCTTGTGATAACACAATCCATTCACAGGATGTTTTAAGCCTTCAGCGAACAGTTTTTTCGTCCCATCTGATGAAATTTTATAGACTCTTCCACCTCTTTCAGCTCCATCCCATGGCAAGCCAGATTCGGCAACGTATGCGTTTCCATTTTCATCAAAGCAAAGACTTGTTGGGAAGGACAATTCATCCACCACCAATTGTTTCTCTACTTGAGTACTTACTTCCATATAATTCTCTTTATTCAATTCACTATTAAAAAAACGGCAAGTAGTATTAAATACAAGCCACTTATTAGTTCTATTTTATTTGGGATTAACTTACGCAGTTTATCACCGATTAAAAGTCCGAGTAAACACATAGTTCCTGCACAAATACCGACAACAATGGAAGTTGAAATAATCGGATATCCAGACGTTCCTAATCCAATACCAGCAAGGAGGTTGTCAAGACTCATGAAGAATGGCAACAAAATCAGCATCCACTTATTACTGATAAAATCATGGTGTTCTTTGTTCATGATTTCTCGAACGATAATAAACACTCCCAATGAGATCATTATTGACGGCCCGAGCCACTCAGCGACAGTTTGAAACTGCATGTTCAATTGGTTCCCGACCAACAATCCCACCAAAGGCATGCTGACTTCAAAAAACACAAATGCAGAAATAAGAAATACTCTTCGACTGGGCTTTAACCCCATCAAACCAATGGCCGACGCAATTTGCAAATTATCGAGACCAACTAAGATTCCTAAAATGAGTACAGTAATCAATGTCTAGCTTTTCAAACCATAAATATTCAATACGCCACCTTCAAGTCCTTGAATAAGAGAACCCGCGACGACATACTCCCCCCAAATTGCGGGTCCCATGCAATAACCGTATCCACCATTCAGTCCATCTGTTGGGCTTCCCATTGGTGCAGACCAAAGCAAGCTTCCATCTGCCACATTAAAGGCATAGATCGAAATTTTACTAGTCGTCACAAAAACAACATCATTTGCAACGGCAGGTGAACTCAATCCGCTTTCTCCAGCTGAGGAATACATTGATTCTCCAACATTTTTATACCTGGGTGGATCAAATGAATCATCCATTGGCCAAGCATCTTCTAATGTATCCCATTTGATCGCTTTCATAAATGGAGTCGATGTATGATCTATACCTGGTGATGCATTGTGATAATTTGGGCCGCCTATCCCAACAAATAAAACACCTGTAATAGGGTCTATTGCAGCAGTGTTAAAAGGCCCAGAATAATTTTCATTGTAATTGGCATTTGATTCTTCATTCGTCGTTGCGGGATTCAAATCATCTGCTTTACTCGGTATTGGGTGTGGATCAACTGTTGGAATCTGTTCACCATTTTTATAAAATGGAAGAAGGCACACAGAATTAATCAATTCTAAATTCGGAAGGTCACAGACCATAAAACCTCCATTTTTACATCCAACACCAATAACTCTGCGAGCCGTTGGATTCGTCGGTGAAACCGGAAGTGTATAAATCGTTGGTGCGCTGCCAATATCAACGTCCAAATCTGTTGTTCTGTAAGAAGTTTCTGCGGGCATTTGTGTAAATGCTACATGTTCTCCCGTTGTTGCATTCAAAGCGAGGATACCTGAAGACCAGCCAATTGTAGGAAGCCCTAAATCTATATCAGGGATCACAGCTGACGCTGGCTGTCCAGTTGAGGCATAAAGATTTCCAGTTTCTTCGTCATATGCAATAGAAGACCAAACAGAGCATCCCAAAGTAACCAACGGGCCTTTAAATACGGTAAACATTGCAGGAACATCTCCTAATAATACTTCTTCAGGAATTTCATTTACGGCATTGACCTTCCCAGCTTCGAACTGACCGGTGCTATAAATCCAATCAACATCTCCCGTTTCTCCGTCAAGAGAATAAATGAAACTATGAGCATAAGGGTTTTCACCTTCGCCAATTCCAACAAAAACCTTTGGCTTCCCTCCTATCATGACAACTGTAGGACTTGACCATCCTTCAACAGGTGCAAAACCCGTTTCCATTCCAATTGTGTTGGTTATCGGTTGATTATGATTTGGGTCGGCATATCTCAAATCGATTACCCATTGTTGGGTAAGAGTCTCAGTATCCAAACAATAGACCTTTGCGTCAAATCCAATAAAATAAAGCATTCCGTTAATTACAGTTGGCGTGCAGCCCATTCCTGTAAATCCATGAATGTCACGGTCAACAACATCAATGCTCCAAGTGAACTCACCTTCAAGCTTACCCGTATCTATTTTATATTTTTGAATCGTTCCGCCATTGGAACCTTTGGCTTCTCTACTGTTTGCCAATCCAACATAAATATAGCCGTCTACAATTGCAGGAACAGACAATATAGAACCTGGTGTATTGATCGAATGGATCAATCCAAAATCCTTATCATTTACATTTGAACTCTTCAGTGGGTTGTAAATTCCCGCATTTCCTCCATGAGTATAATCCCCATGGTACATTGACCAATTTTTGTTTTGAACTAGTTCAATTTTTCCAGGTGTATCAGACATAATCTAAAATTTATAAATAATTAATCGCGAACGAATGTTGCGTTGAATTTTTAATTGTGTGATCTCAAAAATACAGACCAACTAAAATCTACGTTTGGAGCTTTGTAATGACAACCCATGCATGAATTCCCTCCTGCACCAACGGCATCACTTTGATTTTGAAAGTACGTTTCCATCGTTGTATTGACACAGTCGTTAACAGGGAACGCTCCACCTGCCTGACCTGGATAAAATCCATTTTGAGTGTACTGCTTAAAGCTTCCTGGATTACTTGGCCATTGTGTAATAACCAATTGATAATTTTCCATCCAAGTTCCCTTTACAATACCTTGGTACTTATTATTGATATCAACCGTACTATTTCCAGTTGGAGTTGTTGGTATTTCGTTTAATCGAGTCACCTGAACAGGAACTCTTTTTGATTTATCTTGAATCAATTTATGATCTGGCTTATTTGCGAATCCATGTACGTCCGTTTCCGCTGAATCCGTTCCTTTACCGTCATTGTATGAATAGGGCTCCTTGCAACCAGCTGCACCAGGCACATTGTCAACTTGTTCAAATGAAGACCAAATCCACTCTGGGAAATTCTTCGTCTTCTGAGCCATGTGAAGCCCAACCAATCCCAATGTCATTTCAACACATGACTCCGAAACAGGGTCAAATACCATTTGACTAATCACATAATACCGTTTGTTGTTTGGGTCACCTTTTGTGAGTTGTTTCCATGCAGCTTTCACAAGAATGGAACCTTCTTTATCGTCTGTACTAGAAGGCATTGCAAGGGTATCACCATGATTCATTTGGTATTTCATCAGCTTCGTACTGTTGTACAATCCATTATCTGCAATAAACTCATATTGAGGCTTATTGTAACGAAGTTCAAACAAAGTGTAGTTTTTATTTTGATCGATCAATGGCACTGAGAATGACTCATCGGCTTCCCCAACTACAGTTACATTTTTGGATGTGTTAAAAACGTGATTAACACCAGCCGTTCCACATTTACTAGGAGCTAAGGGATCGTTCCATCCAGACGGTACATTGTCACCTTGATCAAAAAGATCCCATTGGTTCTTATAACTTGTCCAAACAACCGGGGTTGAATTGGACATTGACAAAAACTCTTGAGGGTTATTCGGATCCAATGGAACACCTCTCTTGAGACTATCAACGGGCCAGCATAAGGCAACGAACATTTGCCAACTAAATTCATCAAATGCAGGGCGGTTATTAATATCATTGTCTGTAAGTCCCGCAAAAGGAACGTCAGTTGGCACATTACCAGATAGAATTGTATCTCCAGGATTACTGTTGGTAGAAACGTCGTCTGTTACAGCATCTGTGGCGTCCGCTGTTCCAGCATCTTCACAAGATTGTAAGCATAGTAATACGGTTACAATTGGGATAAGAATAATATTCTTCAACATAAATAATAGTTTAGAATATCATAATAGCCAATTATTATTTATCGTAACTCTTTCATCAAGAAATAATCCTCAGAACGGCAAATATTGAGTACATGTACGCATCGATTGCAACATTTACGTAAGCAATACTTAAAAGAATGACATTTATATTGTTAGCTCGGTGGAATTGGCAAAAATGATCCGTTTGAAATTGCTTGGAAGCTTAAAGTTGAGTTGTTTTATCGTTCGAATTAATCTGGCTTGCAATAAGCTTGATTGTATCAATCTGAGTGTTTAATATGAACAATAGATATAGGATGGAGTTACTGTATTTAAGCGGACATTTTAGTTAAGACAGTTGAACAAGCATCATGTAATAGCCAGTGTGAGACTTTTCTTCTCCTCTTCCATTTTTTATCTTCGTTAAAGCAATTCAAACATTAATAGTTTTAGTACGTATATTTATAACTGAACGATATTTTCCAATTGTAAACAATTATTGCTTAATTACACACCTGAATTAATTCGTATGCGCTATAAAGAGTTTAATAGAAATCAAATTTTAGAAGATTGTATCCCACTGTTTTGGAAAAAGAGCTACACTGGCACATCTATTAGCGATATCGTAGAGGCAACTAATGTAAATCGATATTCTTTATATAAGGAATTTGAAAATAAACGAGGTATTTTAGATGCGGCTATTGAGTTGTATTTAGAACGTTATAGCAGGAAGTACTTTTCTATCATTAATACGGGGGATGATATGAAATCTTCACTATATAATTTCTATAATGCTTTTATAGAAGACAGATCAAAACACCCTCCTGGTTGTTTTATACTGTACATAGGGACAGAATTGGCTGATAATGACGAGGATATACAAGTCCTTCTCAAAGATTATCTTAAAGAGATAAAGATTAATTTAAAAATTATTTTAGAAAAGCATTCTGTTTTTCAAGATGGACAGGACATCGTTTTGGAAAACTTAACAGGTTTATTTTGTGGCCTAATGACAGTTGGTTACATACGAACGTACTCAGAACGAGTGGATCAAGTTAATTTGAAGTTGAATGTAATATTAAAATAAACAGATGGCAAGATTACCAAACATAGCATTTGAAGACATAGTTGTTAAGGCAAGACCTTTTTTTTGGCTTAAAGGGTTTCACGGGGTTACTACCGAAGCACTAGCGCAGCACTTAGAGATAAGTCCTTCTGTTTTGTATAAAAAATACGATAAGGATATGATCTTTATTGGTGCATTGGAATCTTATATAGATACCTTTACCAATCCATTCCTTTTGGGCCTTAAAGATACTGAAGAGGGTATAGAAACATTTCGAAAAGCATTTTATGGTCTTGTAAATGTATTCGTTGAAAGAGACTTTCCACGGAGTTGTATGCTCGTAAATAGTATCGTAGAAATTCACGACGGTTCTAACAAACAAAAAGTTATTCAACTATACAAACAATTCATGGACAGCACGAAGGAAAGCTTCACTATTGTACTTGAAAAAGCATACGAACTAGGAGAAATACGTGATGCATCAAAAATAGAAGAATACGCCATTTTTTTATCGACGACTACTTTTGAATTAACTATTCTTTATAAATGTAAAAGCAAAGTAGAGTTGCGTTTATACATTGACCATCAATTAGCACTTCTCGTTTAATTTATGCAGAAAAGTTCTTAGTAGCCCACTCTTGAATCGTCGGGCTTAACCATCCATAACCTATTGATTCACAAGCATTAATCAGTCCCCTCACTAAGTATTTATCCCATATCTGAACGATATATTCCAATTCTAATGCCCCCATCATTTATGTTTGTTAGAACAATTAAAGCCTAACACTAAAAACATACAATATGGATCAAAAGATAATGGATGCTCTTAAGTCAGTTGTAACGATAATTACTCCAGAAAGTGGAGAATGGGAAGAAAGACGTGTACGTTGGAATCATTTTTCAAATGAAACTTCAACAGAAGTCATTGCGATTCCAAAAAGCGCAGAAGATGTTGTGAAAATTGTGAATTGGGCACTTGAACATGATCAAACTGATATTGGTGTTCGTGCAGGTGGCCATGGTTTTTTCTCTACGGCTAAAGTTGTTATCGATATGCGCGATGGTTTTACATATAGCAGTGTAGATGAACAAACAGGTATTGCTACAATCGGTATGGGACAAACTTTAAAAGAAGTTGATGATGCTACACACCCTTGGCACATTCCTGTGGGCGTAGTTTCACACACTGGAACAGGATTATTGTTAACTGGTGGCGTAGGATATATGACAAAAGCTCATGGCGCTTCATCGGATAACATTTTAGAAGTTACTATCGTAACGTCTGACGGAACAATTCATAAGTGCTCAAAAGACAACGAACCTGATTTGTTCTTTGCAGTGCGTGGAGCCGCTCCCAATTTAGGTGTTGTAACTGAGATTAAAATACAAGCTTACCATCAACCAAGTGCATTGTGTACACTTCTTGCTTGGCCATCAACGGACGAGAATATGCAACGTCTATTTGATTGGGCGGATCAACCCGTAATCTTAGAAGATAAAAACATCACTCCTTATATTGCCCTTATCCCTACTCCAGATTTGGATGCACACCTTGTTGCTATACATTTGGTTGGTATTGGTCCAAAAGAAGATGATGAGCGCATCGGTAAACTCTATGCACAGCTTCATGATACAGGAGAGATGGCATTGTTACCTACAACACGTGTACCTTGGGAAGTTCCTCAAACCATTTTTGATGCCGCTTTCCCTGCTCAATATTGGTATGCTGGTCAAACTTTTTATTCTGGCGACGTTTCTATCTCTCCAGAAAGTTTAAAGGACGGTAGAGAAGCTTATAACAACCAAACTCTCGGTCCTGTTGTGCCGATGGTTATCTACGAACAACGCGGATCAAAAACAGCTAAATACCATCAATTCGAATCTGATCATTGTGCACAACCAAGATTCAATCAACGTTGGGAGTGCTATATTTTTTCTGGTTGTGCAGAAAAGAAAGATGCCGAAAACGCACGTAGTGTGGGTAGAGAACTCAAAGAAGCTGTACTGAAATCAAAAGAAGCTTCTGCTGGTGGTCGTGTCCACTTCACAAATGACGAACCTTCACGAATTGAATTCTATTACGGAGAAAACTCTGCGCGAGTTAAAGAAGTTGTTGAGAAGTATGACTCAAATAAGCTTTTCGCTTCTTGTAACGGAATGGATTTCAAATAAATAACGACAACCATAATATCGAACCAATAATAAACCACATAAACAACTGAAAATGACTAAAGAAGAAAGAGATTACACGACAGAGAATTTCATTACTACAGCAAATGAAACGATGAAAGCTATTGAAGGCCTTTCAGAAGCGCAATTAAAATTTAAACCAGCTGCTGAAAGTTGGTCGATAGAAGAATGTATTAAGCACATTATGCTTTCTGAAATAAACATCTGGGGAGGTTTTGTTGACGCTCCAATGGCAACTGAAGCAGATGCCTCAAGAAGATCTGAAGTAAAAATGACTGATGCAGAAGTTACAGGAATAATGGAAGTTGGGTCTCACGATATAGTTACTCTTGAATACTTTGAACCTAAATTAAGACCAGAAGCCGTAGCTATTACAATAAAGGAATTCAAAGACCTCAGAGATGCGCATCTAAATTGGATTAAAAATATAAATGCAGACTTAAGAAATCACTACGCCGAAACTCCATTTGGAATAATTGATGTTTACCAGGCAATTCATTTCATATCAGTGCATACTGGAAGACATGCAGTGCAAATAAAGAAGGTAAAAGCTAGTCCAAATTTCCCCTCTAATTAATACAAGTAATCACAGTTTGGACTCCAATTGAGATTTCAAACTGTGATTCTGTTTACTCAATTCAAATAATAACCATTAAATAATAAAAAACGATGACAATTCGATTAGGTGATGAAGCACCAAACTTTACAGCACAATCAACAGAAGGAGAAATCAACTTTCACAATTGGCTAGGAGACAGTTGGGGTATTTTATTTTCCCATCCAGCAGATTACACTCCAGTGTGCACCACTGAATTAGGAACAGTAGCAAAATACAAAGCTGATTTTGATAAAAGAAATGTCAAAGTAGCGGCACTGAGTGTTGATGGAGTTGAATCACATAAGGGCTGGGTCAACGATATCAACGAAACGCAAAACACAACTGTCAACTTCCCTATAATTGCTGATGAGGACAGAAAAGTTGCGACACTCTACGATATGATTCACCCTAATGCTGACAACAAATTGACAGTTCGATCTGTGTTCGTTATTGGCAATGATAAAAAGGTGAAATTGACGATTACATATCCTGCATCAACAGGTAGAAATTTTGATGAATTATTGAGGGTAATTGATTCTTTGCAATTAACGGCGTACCACAAAGTGGCAACACCGGCCAATTGGAACAATGGAGATGACTGTGTAATTGTACCATCAGTTTCAAACGAAGACATACCGAGCTTATTCCCAAAAGGACATACTGAAGTAAAACCATACTTAAGAATGACTCCTCAGCCGAATTTGAATTAATGGTCAATAATGGATAAAGGGCATCAAAAGTGCTCTTTGTTTTTTAAAAAGTATTCTGTTTCTCACTAAACGTACGCATTACAATTATAATTTTTCATGAAAACAATTATCGCCTTAGTTCTAATATCAATGCCCATTATTTGCTTTGGGCAAGCAGATTTCATCGCTACCTTCCAGTCAGATAATGGTGGGTTTTCTAGTAATCAATCGGTCACATTTCCACTTGAAAGTGCTTCAGGATACCAAGTTGATTTTAACAATGACGGAGATTTACTTGATGCAGGAGAATCAACTATTCATACCACAAGTTTCACGCATAATTTCGGTGTAGCAGGAACCCACACGATTCGAATAGTGGGGAACTTAGATCTATTTTTTTACGACAATTCTGACGCCAACGATCGATATAAAATTCTGTCGGTTGACCAATGGGGAACAGCAAGTGTTTGGACGACTATGTACAGGGCCTTTTACGGTTGTACAAACCTTTCTATACCAGCAACTGATGCTCCAGACCTCTCTGTTTGCACCGATTTGAGTGAAATGCTTAGGAAAACAACTGCTTTTGATAGCCCTATCGACCACTGGGATGTGGGGCACATTACGCTAATGGAAAACATGTTTAGAGATGCGGATAACTTTAACCAGCCACTTAACAACTGGGATGTATCAAGTGTTACATCTATGCAGAGTATGTTTATTAATGCAATAAATTTTAATCAGCCACTTAACAACTGGGATATGTCGAGTGTTCTAAACACGAATGGTATGTTTAGAAACATAACTAGTTTTAACCAGCCTCTTAATGCCTGGGATATGTCGAATGTTAAAAATACGAATAGCATGTTTAGAGGCACAACTAGTTTTAACCAGCCACTTAACAACTGGGATGTCTCGAGTGATACTATAACGAAAAACATGTTTAGAGACGCAGACAGTTTTAATCAGCCACTTGATACTTGGGACATGTCCAATGTTACCGAAATGGGGTTTATGTTTAGAGATAATGATATTTTTAATCAGCCCCTTAACATGTGGGATGTATCGAATGTTAGGACTATGGCAGAAATGTTTAGAGGTGCAATTGCCTTTGATCAACCACTTGATGCTTGGGATGTTTCTAGTGTGACAAACATGTCTTCTACGTTTAGAGATGCAACGGCGTTTAATCAATCACTGGACAACTGGAATATATCAAGCGCTACGAATATGGTTAACATGCTTAACAATGTTGGTATGGATTGCATAAATTATGACGCTACCCTTATCGGTTGGCAGGCACAAGGAGTAACAGGGCTTTCGTTGGGTGCGACTGGTTTAACTTACGATATTAGTTCGTCTGCTCGAACTGCGCTCACCACCACTCTCGGTTGGACGATTTCTGGAGATACCCAGATACCAGGGTGCAATACTGTTGCACTGCCTATTGAGCTCGTAAACTTTAGTGCCAGTTTAGAAGGAGACATTGTCTATTTAGCTTGGACAACTGCCTCTGAAATCAATAACGATTATTTTACTGTTCAGCGTTCAAAAGATGGAATTAATTGGGAGAATTTAATGGATGTAAATGGTGCAGGAAATTCAACAACAGTATTGTATTATCGAGCGGCGGATACTCAACCAATTATTGGAACATCTTACTACAGATTAATACAATACGACGTTGATGGAGCCTTTTCTGAAAGCCCTATTGTAGCTCTTCAGTATGACGTTTTAGATGCGTTTTATGTTTACCCTAATCCATCAAATGGAATTGTAACAATTGCAAGCGCTGGATCAGAAGAGAAATTTAATTTCAAGATAATGAATTTGAATGGAAAAGTTATCGGTGCAACTACCACAGCGATTAATGGATCTGAGTCTGCGATCGCTCACCTTGAGGGCTATCAATCAGGAGTTTACTTGATTCGTATATTCAATAAAACGACTGAAAAGACATTCCGTATTATCAAGAAGTAAAACCATACTTAAGAATAAGACCTCAACCAAATTTGAATTAACAACAGCAGATAATAGTGTATAGAGGGTATTAAAAACGCCCTCTGTACTAACCACCATATACAGTAAGATAAACCATGGAAATCAACAATTCAAGAGTACTTTAAAAGCCTTTGGGTCATAATATCAATGGCTTTTTTTGTCTCTAAATAAATCAACTACATACACTATTCCTGCCTATAAAACGCTTTTTCCTAATCCGAAACAATTACAAGTAAATCACTCATTCTAAAACAAATATGACAAAATTAAAAAATAAAAAAGCAATAATTACTGGAGGTGGAAGAGGACTTGGAAAAGCGACTGCAATAGCATTTGCAAAAGAAGGAATTGACATCGCTATAACAGGTAGAAATGAAGCTGTACTAAAAGAAACAGTTTCTGAATTAGAAGCGTTTGGTATAAAAGCCATTTATTCAGTATTCGATATAAGCGATTATGAACCTGTTAAAAACAGCATTAAAAACATTGTAAACGAACTAGGATCTGTCGATATTTTAGTAAATAATGCTGGTATTGCAGCCTTCGGGACGTTGAATGAAATGAAAGTTGAGAAATGGAGTGAAATAATTCAGACCAACGTTATGGGAATGTATTATGTCACTAAAGAAGTTTTACCCTACTTGATAAATCAAAATAAAGGTGACATTATTAATATTTCTTCTACAGCTGGATTAAGTGGGCATGCAACCACCTCAGCTTATTCAGCATCAAAATTCGCAGTTATTGGAATGTCTGAATCATTAATGCAAGAAGTCCGCAAAAACAATATTCGAGTCTGTACATTAACGCCAAGTACCATTGCATCTGAGATGTCAATTGAATTAGGTATAGCTAATAAAGATTCCCAAGATAATACCTTACAGCCTGAAGATTTTGCCGAATTAATAGTACTTGGATTAAAACTACCAAGAAGAGCAATGCTTAAAGGTGCATCACTATGGTCTACAAACCCTAAATAAATTGAAAGAAAAAAGTGTGTAACAATGTAAAAAAAGTATAGGATGTTTGTGCTAAACAGAAAGGTGCGTGGACTAAAAAAGCTCCCTAAAACTTGGCGTTTATAGCAGAAAAAAAAACGAACAATTTATCCAAGTAATAAACCGAAACAAAAGGGCTTATTTATTACCCTATGTTTCTTAACTTTAACAATGTAGCACATGAACCGTGCAAGACCGAAACCTAGAATTTCTGTTTTCTTTTTAATTGGCGTATTATGAATCCTTCCTTGTTAAATACTGAAAGTTCGTTAGATCAATTCCTAGCAAGCAATGTTCCGGTGGAAAAAAAGATCAATGCATTGAACGAATATGCTCTGGGGAAAATAGATGAGCACAATACCGACAATTTCAAAAAAAGAGCGCATCAATGTAAGAGTTTGCTTGCAACAACAAACTATCCAAAAGGGAAAGCTTATAACAAGGTAGCTATGGCATTTGTGCTAATGGGTGAATCAAAGCTAATGGAGATGAAGAAGGAGTCGGAAGAATCCATTCTTCAATTTGAAACCCTTGGGGATAACGACGGATTATTGTTTGCCTTTGTAGTTGATGTTTTTGGGAAATTAGCGCGTGGTGATTTTGACAAAGCTTTTCAGCAGTCGATAAAAGCGATAAAATTATCAGAGAATCTTGAGAAAAGCACAGCTAAAGGATGGGCACATTATGCGATGGCGGTTATGTACTTTGACACCAAAGATTTTGTAAACTCTAAAAAATACTATCAATACTCAGCAGAAGTATTCAGTATGTTTGAACTAGGGTATAGCAGCGCCAGAGCAAGAGCAGGTGCAGGTACTTGTTGTTTGGAGCTAGGCGAATATGACAGCGCAAAGACGATTATACAGGAGGTCGTAGATTATTACACCATCAACTCAAATCCTGAAGGTTTGGCACGTGCTGTTAATGACTTAGGCCATCTGTATACAAAAACTAGAGATTTTGAGAAGGCGGAGCCACTACTCTTAGAAGCCTATAAAATTAGAAATGAACTAAACAATAAGCGAGCGTTTGTAACAACATTGTTGGATCTATCGGAGCTTTACATTTGTTCAGACAAGGGAGAAAAAGCAATTGCGCATCTAGATAGTGCCCTTGAATTATGCTTGAGCCACAAAGCGCTTCCCAAAGAGATGCGATGTCACAAATTTCTTTATGAAGCCCACAAAGCTTTAGGGAATCTAGATATGTCATTCATTTCGCTTGAAAAATACGTTCAACTACAAGAACAAATTTCCAATGATGAAACCAACCAACGACTTAAACTTCAGGAGGCTAATTTCGTATCAGAAAAAACAGCTCAATTGGCTCAATTGGAGCGAAAGAAAAACATTGAACTAAAAGCCGCTCATGATGAGATCTCTGCCCAGAACAAAGAAATACGTTTGGAAAAGGATCGTTCTGAAAACCTCTTACTCAACATTCTTCCTGAAGATGTTGCCGAGGAACTAAAAGAGAAAGGCAATTCTGATGCGCAACTTATAAACCACGTTTCGGTTCTTTTTACCGACTTCAAAGGCTTTACGGCTCTTTCTGAGCAGGTCACTCCAAGAGAATTAGTGGCAGATCTTCACGCTTGTTTTTCAGAATTCGACCTAATTTGCGAGAAGTATGGCATTGAAAAAATTAAGACCATTGGGGATGCATATATGGCAGCTGGCGGAGTGCCAAAACCAAACCAGACACATCATATGGATGTGGTCAAAGCCGCTCTGGAAATGGTTCAAGTGGTAAAAAGAGGCAAAACCGATAAAATAATGGCTGACCTACCATTCTTTGAAGTACGAATTGGTATCCACACTGGCCCTGTAGTAGCTGGGATAGTAGGTATTAAGAAGTTCCAATATGACATTTGGGGAGATACGGTGAACACCGCCAGCCGTATGGAAAGCTCGGGGGAAGTTGGAAAGGTCAATATTAGTAAAACTACTTATGATCTATTAAAGGAAGACTCACAATTCAGCTTTGAAAGTCGAGGTAAGATTGAAGCTAAGGGCAAGGGTGAGATTGAGATGTACTTCGTGTCAAAAACTTAAATGGTAAAAGCAGAACGTACGCCAAAAACATCAACAGCTCGAAACGTTGGATTTAATTGAATTCAACGAAGAAAACATTCCCTCAGGTCTGTATTTTGTAAGAGTGTATGAAGAAGGTAAATCTGATATTATCAAAATAGTTAAACCTTAAGACTTCAGTAAGGAAATCTAAAATCGAATGGTTTCTGCCCTATATAAGGAAGTGCCTACAACATACTAAAAGCACTATATTCGAGGTTCGACACGAAAGCACGAAAAACGGCAACTATGAGCAATATAGCTGTGCATGTAACATTTATTAATCGTTGATTGTTCTATTTAGTAGAAGATTATAATTTATAGATCATGCCCCACCAATTATTCAAATTCACACTACTCATAATTGTATTCAGCTTTGCCAGTTGCACGAACGAAAAAAACACGCAAAATGATCTTCCAGAAAAGGACATCAAAAGCACCACTCCTGAACAAACAAGTCCTAATCTTGTTTGCTTCAACCACTCTTTACTTGTTCTTGACTCCACTACTTATGATGCGGTGATCAATTCTGAATTCATAAACCACTTCGCTTATTCACACGAGAAACAACTCACAGGTTGGCATGGATTTTATCTGGTCGGAAAAACAAATTATTTAGAGATGTTCCATCCCAATAGTTTCGACGGAGAGGTCTTGGAAAAAGGAACAGTATCGATTTATCTAGCATCGCTCAAAGCAAATTATTTAAAGAGACTAGGCATTGATAATCAGGGCTTTATGGAGTTTACTTCTCAAGAGGACTACAATTACTTAACAGCAAAGGTTAGTGATTCGAACAGCCAATTAAAGACTTGGGAAATGAGAAAAATTCAATTTGAGAGTTGGACAAAAAAGGAGTACCATGATTCGGTAACTTTTTTGCCCGTTGACTATAATAGTCCT
>JAWUWJ010000115.1:0-18082 GCA_034111925.1 Crocinitomicaceae bacterium | reverse complement strand
GGAATTAAATATGAACGTTTGTTATTCTCCATCTTTCAAATTTTCTATTTGTACAACCTCAACGCCAGCGTCTTCTAAAAATTGGATTCCGCTTTCGTCTTTATATCTTTTTACAAAAACAACTTTGCTAATTCCTGACTGAACGACCAATTTGCTGCAATCCTGACAGGGCGATAAAGTCAAATACAAAGTTGCGCCTTGGCAATTGTGGGTCGACTTGGCAACTTTCAAAATAGCATTTGCTTCCGCGTGTAAAACATACCAATGTGTTTCCCCTTGATCGTTCTCACAACAGTTATCAAATCCGCTT
Source organism: Crocinitomicaceae bacterium (assembly GCA_034111925.1). Lineage (GTDB taxonomy): Bacteria > Bacteroidota > Bacteroidia > Flavobacteriales_D > Crocinitomicaceae > UBA4466. Next base: position 17,772 of record JAWUWJ010000115.1, on the reverse strand, counting down.
GGTGTTCCATTGAATCCGTCGGAAATGATCATTCCATCCCGGACGATGATTGCCCCGACTTGTTTTCTTGAACAATGTGACAGTTCCGACCATGTCGCTGCCATTCTTAAATAGGCTCTGTCGTATCTTAGTTGTTTTGCTACCTCTTCTTTCATAACTATAATTGCATTCAAAGATAGCAAGAAAAATGGCAGCTTTTGATTGGGAATGGCAAGTGATCGAGAGAATTATGATTCTTTAGCATCACCTTCATTTTATTGCTTTAATCAACCTTAAAAGAATAATTCTTTGGCATCAATTCACAAAGAATCGGCTGTGTGGTCGACTGATTTATTAAGGGCTTTTTAAAGCTTGTAAAGTTGCAGATTGGCTCTACCTGAAATGTTTCCTCAGCTTAAAGATGGGCTTCTCAACGGTGTAATAAGTAGCGAGAGCAGTAATATACGTTGAACTTAAGACCAATACATAGAAGAGAATGAATTGCCAAACTTCAGTTGTGTGGCCATTTGCTTCAAAATAACTTGCCCAATAGAAAATGTAAATGGAATGCAAAACGTAGATACTGTAAGTGATTTCACCAGAGAAAAAGAACCCACGAATTTTATCAAGTTTGAAGAACGAATTATCGGCATAAACCTGATCTAGGATGACAAAACAGAAAATGATCGCTGGAATAATTCTTTCGAACACAAAGAGATCATGTTTGAAAATATGGCCTTCATAAAGACAGTAGATGAGGGATAAAATATAGATCAAAACGATTTTCCATTTCGCTAAATGCTTGACGAGTTTTTCCGCGGCTCCATTTACGGCCATGGCACCAATAATACACCCGAACGCGAGATCAGACATTACGGATAAGCTGTGGTAATAGATCGTTCGATTGTCGCCCAGATGGTAGTACCGGAAACAAAGTGCAAAGATGATTACGGCGAATCCAACAATGTAAACGAAATTCTTTTTGAGTGGCCCTTTCAGCGTGAAAAGTGTCACAATTACACCCCACAATAAATAGAATTGTTCTTCGACTCCAATCGTCCAAGTGACGCTCAAAAAGTTGATGGAATCATACGGTCCATTAATGATTTCATCAATATTGGGCATGAAAAGAAGAAAGCGCCAGAGCTCATGAACTGTTTCAATTCCGAATGGCAAAACGGGAAAGATGAAGAACCCGAACAAGACGATCAAAAAGTAAAGAGGCCAAACACGCAAAAATCTTCTAATCAAGAAGTTAAACAATTGGATTCTGCCTTTCGTTTTGTATTCCCAAAGTAGAATATTAGTGATTAGAAATCCACTCAGAACAAAGAAGAGCATGATGCCTAAGTGTCCGCGTCCAACGAGAAATCGAACTTTTGAAAACCAGTAACCGTCAAAGAATTCGCCCCAGATATTTTCAGAAAGAGAGAACGAATGAAAAGTTAATATTGAAATCGCTCCGATAAACCTAAGTCCATTGATGTTATGGAAATAGGGACGCTTTAATTCACCAGAAGTAGTTTCGGTTTGCAATAAACGAGCTTTGGAATAAAAGTAATCTTTCTTGGGATACTGAGTAGTACAATTACTGAATTCCAAAGCCAATTTATTACGCCTACTACTTACCTTAAAAGATTCACGTGTCCAACATACTCAAGAGCTTGAACTGTAGCATTGTGACTCGTTGATTTTAGGCGAACCGTCCATTGATATACCCCAGGCTGCGCTGGATTCCCATTGTACTGTCCGTCCCAACCGAGGGAAATATCGTGGCTTTCAAAAATGGTTTCTCCCCAACGGTTGTAGACGATCATTGAATATTCATTGATGTTGTCGCCTATAATTACAGGAGTGAATACATTGTTGTATTCATCTCCATCGGGTGTAAAGCTATTTGGGATGTAAACATAAATTTCGCAGTCAACCAATGAGATTGTGATGTAATCTGTGCTTTGACCGCATGAATTACTTACTTCAACATCAACGGTTACAAAATCTCCGGGGGAATTACTGTCAAAAGTCAGATTGGTAGAGTTCCCAGTTGACCCATCCGACCATAAAATTTCGTCTCCTTCTGATGTAACGATTGAAACTGATAAGGGATCTGTAATACAATTGGATACATCGTCTCCCAAATCTACTGATGGAACATCTGAAACTTCAATATCGACACTGCTCGATGCGACACAATTGTCTACATCAATCGTGTATACAAGGGTGTGCGTTCCTGTTCCAGCAAGAGCGGGGTCAAAGGTTCCTGTGTTGTTTTGCATTCCGCTTCCGCTCCAAGTACCTCCATTGATGTTTGTTTGTAGATCGAATGGAGCGGTGGTTGTACATAATGCGGCCACAGGATTTATTTCCACGAATTCGACATAAGTGATTGTGAGTGTGGCCAAAGAAGAGTCAGCACCGCAAGCCAAGTTTGGAGGAACGATGTAGGTATACATTCCAGAAGGATCAATCGAAGGATCAAAAATGGACGCTCCACTACTAAGAGTTGGTGTCCATCCGCCGTTTAAATCTGGGTTTCCAAGTAGAACGGAATTTACCAAGTCGATCGGTGAATCGTTGTCGCAAATAGCTAGGACTCCATCAAGCCCCGCGTTTGGCATTTGTTGAATTTCGATTGTGAAAACCATATCATCCGTGCACATCGCATTCGACAAAGTGTAGATAATTGTATAGACTCCGGGCGTTGCTGATTGCGGGGTAAACGTTGTCCCAGTAAATGCAGGAGTATTCAATGGGTTTGTCCATACTCCGCTCAATGGAACGCCAGCTCCGAGAAGGAATTCAAGGTTATTGGGTTCTTCTGAAATACACCAACTTATATTGACGTCAGTTCCAGCATTTGGCATGTCAATTACAACAATGTCTTTGGTTGTATTGTCTACTCCATAGACATTTGTTGCTGTAAGTTCTAGCGTAAAAGTTCCTGTCGTCAAAAAGCAAACATTTTGTGGATTTTGATCTGTTGAGTTTAAGGGATTTCCTCCGTTTAAAATCCAATCCCAAGAAGTCGGTGAATTGATACTTTGATCTATAAGATTGATGCATGAACCTACACAAACGGTATCTGGAGCAGTAATTATCGAAACAGGCGGAATGCACGCATCGATGGTTATATATCCAATAACCGTCGAAGAGTTTGTTCCGTTGTCATCTGTTACTTCTAAAGTTACATCGTAAACTCCTGGCGCAGCGTAGCAAATATTTTGCGGGTTTTGATCCGTTGACGTCGATGGGTTTCCACCTGCAAATGTCCATGTCCAAGCATTGACGTTTGTTCCTGTGCTTAAATCTGAAAAGTTGGTGCAATTGCTTGCACAGAATTGGGTTTGATCTGCTTGAAATATCGGTTGAGGTCCCGAACAATTTATAACGTCAATATCCATGTCATGAGAAGAAGTTAAGCCCGCGCAATCTGTGGTTAAAAGATTTGCAGTGTAAACTCCGATGGTGTTGTAGCACACAACTGGAGGAACACTTCCCGTGAAAGTTGATGGCGTTCCACCAGGGAAAGTCCATACAGAAGACACGATTGATGCTCCCACACTTGTGTTGCTAAACGTCAAACAATCCCCTTCACAAATTTGCTGATTGTTCACTGTAAACTCGGCCAACATTGGACTGCAAGTGTTTGCAGTTTGTGTAGGATAATAACATGTTGGGAGCCCAAGCCCACATTCTCTTGGCGTTAAATAGGCGTTTAATTGGAGATTTGCGGCTGCTCCAATGTTGTTTGGATCTTGAATTACGTGGATGTCACGTACGTATTCCATGATTGCGTTTTGCACATCGTAGTAATCACATCCAGCCACGAGATAAATTTTGTCGTTTGGACCTCTCATTAAGGCAGCACCAATTTCCGTTGGAGGGAAGGTATACCAGTTTGTCGTTCCAAAATCGTATTGATGCAATTGAAATCCAGTTGCATAAAGTTTCGTTCCGTCCGCAGAAAATTCAATGCCATAGATTCCAACAAAATCTGGAGTTACAAGGAATTGTGGATTGCAAAAAGTTCCGTTCAAATTGTCAAAAGAGAAAACTTCTAGAGATGATTGACCTCCCATATTCCCCGCAAGTGCAACTTTACTTCCGTCTTTTGAACAGGTCATGTAACTCATTCCAGAGAATGCATCGGGGTGCGGGTTTCCAATACTTGAACTTACAGGAGCAACAGTAATTCCAGCCGATGTAATCAAATAACAATTGAATGTATTTCCCAATAAACTATGAGAGATCAGCCAAATATCTTGTCCGTTGCAGTGCGTTACAGCTTTTAGTTGTTCGGAGCAGGGTCCGCTGCCCAAAGCAATATTTTTATTCGCGGTAACATCTCCCAATCCTCCATTTAGCGTCATGTCAACTTCGGAGTAAAACAATCCTAAGTTTGGAGTTCCCGCAGCGAAATCCATATGAAAAATGTAATAAATCAAAGGGTTTCCTGGCTTGGGAACGATCATTGTTTGAGCTGATGTTCCTGCGCTGCCCGTTAGATTTGTTCCGTTCGGCATTGGGTTGTAAAATTTATCCCAAACGTTTTCGCTGTTGTTATAAAAAAGGAGATTTCCGGCGGCATCACATATCGTGGAAGAGCCTTCTTGGCAATATGTGCTCGTTGGTGTGGCAACTTCTACACCATTCGCTGAAAGCACTGGAGTTGACATGTTTGCATTGAAATCCAAAAAATTTCCATCTCCAAAATACCAGATGTTATTTGTGTTTTGACCAGTAGATATTAGTGTTGTAAGCGCAAAGGCAATGGAGAGAATTATTTTCATAGCGGCTGAGTATTCCTAAGTTTTCAATTGTATAAATGCGAGCGTAACAGTCCCTCATTTTAATACACGTAAGAAATAGGGGGGAGGGGGTGGCTTTATTTTATTAGACCGCTTTCGGCTTTTGGATATTAGAATTTAGAGCATCAAGATTCTAAGATCTAATATATAAAAAGCATCGTAAATAATTGGAAACGATTTAATGCATTTTTTTGATTAATTACACGTCGAGGAAGTGTGAATAATTGGTGTTTAATGTATGCAGTAAAAGGGTTGTTCGATAATAATTAAATGGCTTTATTTTAGGAAACGATTTGATTTATTTTTTTGCAAAATAGCGGTAGCGGAAATGGCTTTTTATTTTAAATCGTGGAGGCGTAAAACAACCGTTGATTTCTATAGTTTCGAGCACGGCTCGTTAAAGACCTTATTTTCTGCTTGCGCCTTCTAAATTCAAGGTGATTCTGGTTTGCATTCTTGCGCTTAAAATTCAACTCTATTTTCATAGAATTCTAAGCCGCTTTAAACCAAAACTGATCTGGTTGAATGCGACGATTTTTAAAGTGACTCCTCCCCTATACTACGTATAGGGAAAAAATAAATCAAAATTTTTTCAAAAAGACGTTGCTTTTCTCAGAAATTTGCGTCTATCTTTGCAACGCCTTTGGCTCAATACCGACGCAAGTCTTAAAAGAGCATAAGCCTATGATGAATTTTACATTACATATCGAAACAGAGATTGGGAAAAACTAGTTTGAACTAGGTTTCTACAAAAAGATGTCCCAATCCTTTCAGCCAAGCTGAAGGGATTTTTTTTACCCTCTCGGGACAAACTCCACATCAATTTATAATTAGAATAACGCAGTGCACTTCGCATTGACTTTAACACCAGCATTTTATTATGCTGTGGAATCGAATCATAATGGGCAAACAAAAATTAAAAGGAAAAGACCTTCGCAAAATCGGGTACAAATTCGATAAAGAAAAAAGTCTGGCCGTCAACATAATGGCGCAGCACTTTAAGCATTTAAGCAAGGTTGAACAATTGGAATTGTTGGTGAAAATTGCTGATAATCCAGAAGAATACACAAGCGACGAACGCCTTCTAGCACTGGCTGAAGAGTTCATGGATGTCGTAGAGAAATTTGAATACACGGCTTACAAATTAGAAGAAGAGCCGAAAAAATACAATGTTTATGGAAAGAAATTTATTGATAGCAATACCATAAAACAAATGGATATGGTGATGCGCTTACCCGTTGTAGAAAACGGAGCGTTGATGCCAGATGCGCACGTTGGTTACGGGCTTCCAATTGGTGGTGTTGTGACCACGCAAAACGAAATAATTCCTTACGGCGTTGGGATGGATATTGGTTGTAGAATGGCATTGACGATTTTCGATGCACCAATCGAATTTGCAACCCACTACCGCCACAAGTTGAATTACGCAATCAAAGAACATACGTATTTCGGAATGGGATGCGTTCAAGAAAATTTAGTCGATCATGAGATCTTGGATCGATCAGAATTTCAAGAAACGGACTTGCTACGGAAGCTTCACGGCAAGGCAAGACATCAAATAGGAACTTCTGGATCTGGCAATCACTTTGTAGAATTTGGCCGAGTAGAAATTGATGAAGGAAATCCATGGGATATTCCAAAAGGCAATTACTTGGGACTATTGACTCATTCTGGATCTAGAGGTTTCGGTGCGACAATCGCGGGTTATTACACGCAAGTTGCAATGGATGTTTGTCGTTTGCCAAAAGGCGCGCAACATTTGGCGTGGTTGGATCTTGACAAAGCGGAAGGAATGGAATACTGGGCGGCAATGAACTTGGCAGGTGATTATGCAAAGGCGTGCCACGAGGTAATTCATGAAAAAATTTCGAAGTCAATTGGATTGAAAGCGTTGACAAAGATTGAAAATCACCACAATTTTGCTTGGAAAGAAGTACAGGCAGACGGAAGAGAATTGATCGTTCATCGAAAGGGGGCTACACCAGCTCGCGAAGGTGAATTTGGAGTTATTCCAGGGTCAATGATTCATCCAGGGTATATCGTTTCAGGAAAAGGAAAACCCGATTCCTTATTTTCTGCTTCGCACGGAGCAGGAAGAAAGATGTCTCGAAAAAAGGCAAAAGAAACATTCACCAAAAGTTCGATCAATTCACAATTGAAACAACACAACGTGACACTATTTGGAGGTGGGGCAGATGAAGCTCCATTGGCCTACAAGAACATTGATCTTGTGATGTCTAACCAAGAAGATTTAGTGAAAGTTGAAGGCTTGTTTTACCCGAAAATTGTTCGAATGGCTAAAGATTAGAAAAATGGAAAAAAGAAGATTACATATAAGTTCTGGTCGAGGTCCCGCAGAGTGCAGGTGGGTTGTCGCAAGATTATTGAAGGAACTGATTCACGATTTGAAGCAGTCAAAAAATGAAGCGGTTGTAATTCAGAAATCGAACGGAGATTTTCCGAATACGGTAACCTCTGCAACGGTAGAATTCAATGGGGACGGTTTAAATGAATTCGTTTCAAACTGGACGGGCTCCGTGCTTTGGATTGGACAGAGCCCTTACCGCAAGTTTCACAAACGTAAAAATTGGTTTGTTGAGGTGAGCGAATTGGCAACTCCGAAAAACGAAAAACTCATGTATTCTGACATTCAGTTTCAGGCGACAAAATCGTCTGGACCCGGAGGTCAGCATGTGAACAAAACGATGAGCGCCGTTCGAGCAACACATCTTCCTACAGGGTTGAGTGTTCTTGTACAAGACTCGCGGTCTCAACATCAGAACAAGAAAATCGCGGTTCAGCGCTTGAATGATTTGCACGCTGCAAAAATGCTGACGGCAAGTCAATCAATGGACGTTGACCAATGGAAAATGAATATTGAAATTCAACGAGGAGACCCCTCTCGTGTTTATGAAGGGAAAAATTTCAAGTTGAAAAAATGAATTGAAATGAGCACATTAGCTACACAATACTATTTAAAAGCAAAGGAAAATTATCCTTATGATTTGCCCGAAGCGATGGAGTCGTTGGAGTACGCCATGAGTTATGACAATGAGCATGCAGGCACACATTGTTTGATGGGCACGTTCTATTTCGAACAACTAAAGGACTTCAAAGAAGCGTTTTATCACTTCGAGCAGGCCATGATTCATAACATAGAACACATTGATACGTATTACTATTTTTCAATGGCTTTGATTGAGTATGGCGAATTCGATAAGGCAAAAAACCTATTGAAGCACGCTGAAACGGTCAAGGGAATTTGCTTATCGTGCGTCTTCGAAAGAAAGGCTTTGATTCATGAAAAAAGGGGCAATCTTGCGAAGTCCGAAAAACAATTGTTGAAGGCAATTGACATGTCGACAGATAACTGTGAAATAGAAAACTTGAATCTAGATTTGGAACGAGTGCGCAAGAAAATCAAGAAGGATTAAACTACTTTTTATCGTAAGCTGCAATGGATGTATTTAATATTTCCATTGCTTGCTCGCGGTTGCCAAAACCTTTGGCTTCCATCTTGTTTGGGCCTTTGTAATTGCCAAACCACATTTCAATAATTTCTGTTATACCCTTGTATTCTGACTTTAAAGTTTCAATATCATTGATGTGGGAAAGCTTCGATCCTTTTTGAACGGCAATTAATTTATCGTCTTGTTCGCCGCGGTCGAGAAGGACCAAAACGCCGATGATTTTACACTCGACGATACTTCCGCGTTCCAATGGTTTTCCAAGTACGAGAACGTCCAATGGATCACCATCTCCGCCCAATTCTTTTGGCAAGTAGGTTCTTGGAATCATTCCGTAATTGGCAGGATATCCAAGATAATTTATGATTCTAGGTTTGCCATCGATGTGTTCTAATTTGAGGTCACCAGCTGCTTTATCGACTTCCCATTTTTCGACTGTCCCTGCTGGAATTTCAATAACGGCGTTCACAAACCCATCTTCCGTTAATGGCGCGTAATCGTCAACCAAATGTTTTTTTGGTTCTATGCTAAGATCTTGAACTTCTGATTTCTCCGTTGAATTTGATTCACACGAGGCCATTAAAAGTGCAATTAGAAAAGCTGTGAGCGTTAATTGAATTTTCACAAGAATTGTTTTTGTTAAAGATAAGCGCTTGAATTAATCTTCCTTGTTTACTGCTGAAATCATGTCCGCTTCATTCAAAAAACCTTGAGGAAACATTCCCAATTCCAACGTTGTTTGATTTGAAATGACCCGAGCTGGAGCGCCAGCAATGGACACATTACTTTCGAAGCTTTTAGTGACAACGGTATTTGCGCCTACGGAGACATTGTTTCCAATTTTGATTGCACCAAACAATTTTGCACCAGGTCCGAGGTAAACATTATCACCAATGACTGGTGATCCATGGTAGGCTCCAATTCCAACGCCGGGATGTACGCGGCAGTTTTTACCAATTTTAGCTTTGCCAGCAACGACGATTGTTCCATAATGAGGAAGGCACAATCCAGGACCAAAAGAATTGATAGGAATGCTAAATCCAAGTCGGATTCCAAGTCGAATATTAAGAACTTCTAAATACTTTCGATACGGCTTGTGGAGCAAACTTGATCCTTTGCAATTCGTTAAATATTCAATTCTTCTCAGACGCCGTTGAAATCGAACAATTGGATTTTTTATATGCACACCGAACGTATAGCCTTTCAATTGATAGTGTCGAAGGTCTTCGCTTAAATAATGCTTGTAATCTTGTTTTGATCGAATCATTTGATTTCAAAAATAACGTAAAAATGAACAGAACCTCCAATTAATACAAGAGACACGGTATAAACAGGAAATTATCCACCCCAAAGGACATAATTAAGTCGAACAGCAAGGTTGATGTTCGGTATGAAATTCTTTCCCTGCGTTATTCTGCCTGAATAGGAGTCATACCAGATTACAGAATCATCCAATTGATCACTTTGATCATTTGTGATTTCTCGATATCGAACGCCAAGATTCAATCGGACTTCGAGGTACAAGTTTAGAGCTAAATCAATGTCGTAACTGCCGTAAATGTTGAATACATGAACAAATTTATCGACATGCGCTACAAAACTTGGTTGATTGGGAACTGTATCGGTATAATTGAAATTTTGCTTTTTATATTGGTAGTCCAGTCCCAAACTCAGGTCTCCCATCATGAAAAAATAGTATCCAACACTGGTTCTGAAGTTATACCCTTTCATATCATCCCAAAAGGAAAGTTTTCGAGTCAGTTGCGGCCAATAGGCTCCGAAATCGGCAGTGATTCTTAAGGACTTAATGGGCTTTATTGAAATTCCTCCTTTGTAACTTGAACCATTGTAGGTATCTAAAAGTGCTAAAGGAGAAATTCCAATAGCGATGCGTTCAGTGGGATCATATCGGCGATAATTTTTTGTTCCATCATCGTAAGCGCCCCTTTGAGCGGAAACGTTTAAAGTCAATAAAAGTACAGCAAGAAGCGCAATAGTTCTCATTGAACTTAATCGTCAGTTTCCTGCATTTCCATGATGATTTCTCTCAAGAGTGTTTCAGTAGAATTTAAGTCCTCGGCACGAACGGATTCATCTGCTTTTTCAATAGCTTCTTCCAACGCTTCGATCGCTTTTTCATAATGTTTTAATTTGTGCAAAAGCGCTCCTTTCGTATCAAGGTTCATGTAATTTGAATTCAATGCGACTGATTTATTTGCCCAGACCAATGCTTTTTCGAATTCTTCATTATCGTCTGATTCTTCGTAAACAGTCCAAGCTTCAGTGTTTAAAAATTCCCAATCTGTGGTTACCTCAACATAAACGGCAGCGGCTTTTTTAATTTTATCTTTATCTCTTGATTGCCAAGCTAGGTTCATATCGTAGAAGGCATCTATCTCGTTCTTTTTAACTGTGAATGTTGCTTTCGCTTTTTCCAACTTGGCTTTTCTATTACTGGCTTTCTTTTCTTTTCCAGCATACCAAACGGCATTTTTATAAGCTTGATCCCAGAATGGCTGGAATTTATCCGCTCCAATTTTTTTAATGTATTTGTCTTTATTTGCCTTCATGAAAACGAATAATTCATGATCCAAATCGGCAAACCCTCTAGTGATTGATTGCATTAAAACGAGATTGTCTTCGGTGATTTTTTCTTCATCACTCAGCAACGACCAATATTTATTGAATGGTTCCTCAGATGAAACTCCAGCTTTATCACTTTTAGCGATGTAGTTCAATAGAAACTCTTTGCCTGAATCACCGCGTTCAAATTTTCTTTGAAACGTTCCAAACCTTTCTTTTGGATCTAATGCTGTGCGGCCCGTTTCGATAAAACCTTCTGCCTTTAATGCACCTGCAGTTCTATGAATGAATTCGCCTTTTGAATCAAAGTACAACAAGGTTGGATACAATTGAACCTTATTTTTCTTTGCAAACTCAATGCCTTCACCTTTTTCCATATCCATTTTATAAGCGATGAAATTTTCACTCATAAAAGTGCCAACATTGGCATCTGTGAAGGTATTTTTTGCCATCCATTTGCAAGGTCCACACCAAGTGGTAAAAGCATCTACAAAGATTGGCTTCTTTTCTTTTTTCGCAATGGCCACGACTTCTTCCCAAGTTCCAGTCACGAATTGAATTCCAGTTGTTTCGTCTGAGGATTCTTGAGAAGATCCGTTAAAATTTAACGCAAATGCTACGAGAGTAAATAGAATTAATTTCATAAAATAATTGTTTCTGTTAACTGTTAATGCCAAGTACTAAAAAAAGTAACCTTTCGGCAAAAATTGTATGCAGTAAGTATTCAGTTCTTTAAAGTGGTTGTAAAACTGAGTCATCCAAATATAATCAATTGTTTGCTCAATGAAGAGTATACATTTTAATCGTAATTTTGTAGTGAATAAAATTTAATGATTATGAAGTATTTGATCGCTATTCCTTTTTTAATTGCAACGAGTTTATCTTTTGGACAAGGGTATACTGATACAGTAGCATATAAAACGGGAAAGGTCCGGGCTGTAGAGATTTTGAAACGCTCTGAGACATCGATTCGATTTGAATACAGGAACCTCTCGGGCAATAGCGTGACAGGATCTGTTCGTATTTCAATGTTGGATTGGTACACAATGGATGGCGAGAGAAACGACTTACTGTCTGATGTTAACGGAGTTAATTCTGGGTATACGGATACGGTGGCGTATAAAACGGGACTGGTTCGTATTGTAAAAATTATAAGACTTACGGATACATCGATTAAGTATGAATACAAGGCTACTTCAGGTAAAAGCATGATAACCTCTGTTCGTTTTTCAATGTTGAATTGGTACACAATGAATGGCGAGAGAGATGACTTACTGCCCGATTTTAATGCGTCAAATATGGGGTACGAGGACAAGTTGTACTTTAGAACGGGTGAGATTCGAATGGCACGAATTGATAAAGAAACGAGACTTGCTTATCAATACGAATTTGTGAACGTTAATGGTAAAATCACTACAGTTACAACAAGAAAATCACTTTTAAATAAGGTGATTGTCGGGAACAAAGACAGTACGATTGCTGAGGATTTTATTTCGCCGAGTCCAACGAGTATTAGGTATAAGGAGTAGGTTTTTTTTGAGGGATTAGATGTTGGATCGTTCGTTCCTCACTGCTGGATATCGGAGCAGTCGCAAGCTCCTTTTTGGACTTGTATCGGTTCCATTGAATCCAAAACGTCTAAATTCCAATATCTAAATTCTAATATCCAAAGTCCAAAAGGCGCTAGCCGAACCAACCAAAATCTATCGGGCTGCTTTTTTCTCTCTCTTTTCTGCTTTTTTCTCTTTTGCAGTTTTAGTCGCTTCCTTTTTTACGTTTTTCTGTGAGTCTTTACTTTTTGCCATCGTTTGAATTGTTAGGTTTCTTTAAAGGTACGGAAAAAGTAGGAATCGATTTAAAAATTGTCTTTTTACTGTCTTTACAAGATCTCTTTTGGGTCCAATTGAGCCGCTTTCAAGATCAATTCGACGGACTTTAGAAATTCGTTTAAATGCCGTTTTGTTGGGTTGAGATTCGGGGACCAAATAGTCATTTTGAATGAATTCTGCCAACTTCCAAATTCTAGATAACACATTGTTCCATCCTTTCCCCTTGTGTTGAAATGATTCGTCATTTTCGGAAAATTAATTGATTTGATCGATGCGTTAATTTTCTTAAAATCCTTGTTGCTGATGACGTATGTTGTGTCCAATGGATTTGATTTCCATTTGCGTCCGTTGTAGACCATTGGGTCACATTTTAAATGGACATCTGTACTGTCCTGGTTTGGTTGAAAATCAATTTCAACTGTTTTATTCTGAAAGCGCATTGAATGGTGAAGCGTCAATTTTAGTTTTTTAAAATCAGTAACATCGATTTCATTGGACGTCTCTTTTGAAACGAACTGTTCTTCTTTGGTTTGGCTCGAACCGACCTTCGCAAATTCTTGACGACAAGAACTTAAGAGGATTAGAATGAATACGATTTTAATTGTTGATTTCATGGCTAAATCTATTTTCACATCGGAGGAGGCTTTCATGATCTCCATTGATCTCATTTATACAATTCATTAATTCTTTTTAGATCGAGTGATTCTCCAATTTCGTAAAAATAATATAATTGCCATTTTTGAGTTTTTTCGGCTTGTTTGTTTTTTGTGATATCCCAAGCTGGATAGATTCTAAATCCTCGTTTTCCGTCTTTTTTGTCTGTTGAAACAATTCCTTTCGCAATCAAAACTGATTTTGGAAACACGAATTGGCCGAATTGAGTTTCTGTTTTTGCCGTTATGGTGTAAAAATCAAAGTCATCGGATGCATGAATCGGTTCTGTTATTCCATCTTGATTTCTTTTCCAAAACGTCACAAATTGCCCCACTTTTTTAGGGGTCACTTTTGCGTTTCTACTGACGATCTTCAATCCGTTGATTTCAAACCTGCACGCGCCGTATTCTTTACTTTCGTCTTCCGTTTGAAAGTTCGAAACCTGCAGACCGCATGGATCGTAAACTTTGGTTTTGATTTCGTTTAAGTTCATATAGGTGACATTATGAATTTTTTCTTATTTGAAGAATGGAAAGAACATGCAGAAATACGGCAACAGGCATTAGAAAACCTGCAATTAAAACGTAAGGGTATTCCATAGCCTCTAGAGGCAATAATGGAGTGGCACTTCCATACAGTTCAGGTTTATATATTGATGTTAAAAACAGGATAATAACACTTGCTAGAACCATTAGGCCAATACAATTCCAGATAATTATAACCTTTCTCGAAACCACTTTCTTAGTGTAAACTAGAAACGCAATAATTGGAGCTGTTAGTGCAAAAATCATGTCAAAATTATATCCTTCAATCGTAACTTGAACATTGAAAATTCCTTGAGCAAAAGAAAACACAAAAAGAGTTTCAACTACTATCCGGAACGATTGAAAATAAACGATCCAATGTTCAGGGATGCTTTTTATCCATTGCTTATTTCTGTTTCGAAACAAAAAGACACCTGTAAAAATGAAAGAGGGCAGAATGTAAACAAGTGCAAAGGCAGGTGGAAAATCATACGATTTTAAAGCCCCCGTTTCAGCAATTGTAAATATGAATACTTGCCATGCACCCAGCCCGACGAGGAGTATTATTTTATCCTTATTGGAGGCGGAACTTGTAGCATTAATGGCTTTATACCCTATAATTACTAAAAATAGAATAGTGATCAATGTTAATGCAAGGTATCCTATTTTGAGTTCCATTTTATTCTGTTTTAAATTTAACCAAATGCCTTTATGTGGGAGTGGAATAGTTATTCCTTAACCAGCACAAAATAAGAGTAGTCTTCATCCATTTGTTGCATCCACTCCATGGTGTCTCCTCGAACTTTTATGTGCCATGATTCAAAGCCGTCATCGAATACTGTGTTGTCCGATTTCAATTTCCATTTTTCGGTTCTCTTATCACCGCCAAACATAGAGGTATCTGTGATAAGATTTCCATCTTTATTAATTGTGTATTTTCTTCCTTCAATTCTAAATGTAGTAACAGATCGGCTGTCTTTAATAGTAAAAAAGGAGGCAATCACTGTCCATTCGCCATAAAGGGATTCTTTCTCGATGGATTCTACTTTTTCAAACTTGCTTTTAGCGGCAGCATGAGTAAATTCTTTGAGATCCGTTATTGCGTTTAAGGGCTCGCTAAATTCGTGAGTACAGCTTAAAATTAAGATTGAGGCTATTGCGAAGAGTGTAATTTTTTTCATGGTTTTGTTCTAACTACTAGCATCGATTGGTTTGTTATATCAGTTCAAAGTTAATATGTCCAAAGAACTGGCGCAAATGTTTTTAGTCCGTAAAAGGAACGCTTACTCTATTTTTTCTCAAAGGAACGTAAAATATTAAAATGGGTATTTGTACGTAAAGAAATAGGCATATATACTCTTGGCGGACTCGAAAGATACCATTAAGTTTATCATATGCTCAACGCAATTGCGTTCAGCTAAATCCATTTACTAAAGACATAAGAAGTTATTCTTTGTCTAACAGGTTGTGTATTGCGCAATGAACACCACTCACTTAATTAGTACTAACACAAAAACAAACGAGATGAAAAAAGTATTATCATTAATGACTTTTTGCGGCCTTTTTGCAGGAACGTCTATCGCACAAGTGAATCCGTCTTTTGCTCCTGATGCTTCGATTTGGGGTACGGTGGAAAACACGGGAATTGCTATTGCACCCTATTATCATTGGCAAGCAGTAGTATTTGATGATCCGGGAGGAGCATATATTATTCAATGGCTTGATGCCGCTACAGGCGCTTTGTTGGATATTGATAAGCAGAAAGGTTCAAATCCAGATGTTGCTTATTACGCCAATGCGGATGCAGTGGTTGTTGCTTATGAAAAAGGGGGAGGTATTTATGTAGATGATTATTACCTTGCTACTGTCTCTCCAACAAATTACAACCTTTTCGCGAACCATCCTGTTGCTGCAAATGGGATAAATCCAAACGTTGACATGAATAGTATGGGTGACGGTGTCTTAACTTGGGAAGATGGTGGAGCAGTGTACATGTGTTCATTCTCAATAGGAACGTTCGCTGCTGGTCCAGTTGTTCCCGTTGCTGGTGGAAGAATGCCAGATGTGGCTTTGCTGGATAACGGACGAGATGTTGTCTTAACTTATTCACAAGGCGGTACGTTGGTTACGGAAACATACCATTACCCAACATTGATGGGTGGAGGTTTAGCACCAACCAGTGCACCTGTTTTTGTTCCATCTGCAGGAGCTGGCTTTGAATGGCCACGTGTTCAAGCAAACCGAAACAGCTCATTTGGAGGAGCTCCAGAATATTACACGGTAGTTGCTCAAGATAACATGGGTGGTGTTTACGATGTTTGGGCTTACTTCTATGTTGCTCCAGGAGCAATGGTTGCAAATTCTTTGGTAAACAACGGTGTTAACTTCTGTTCGCCAAGTTGGCCAAGACCTGTTGTTGCTTATGATCGTAAGGAAGTTCACGTAGCTTGGGCACAAGATTATGCCTGTGCGGGAATCCCTCCGGGAATTGGACTTGAACAAGATGTTTTGATGGTTCAGTATGATTATTTTGGAAATTATGCTCCTGGCTCAACCACACCCGGTCCAGTGATGTTCCAAAAGGTAAATAATGTCAATTCGAACTTTACCTTTTCGGCAACATCTCTAAACACAGAATATGATGGTAATTATTTAATTACGTCAGCGAATTATTGTGAAGGTATCGTGTTCAATGATCCAGGAAAATTGTTCTGGAAGAAAAGAGATCCTTCATTACCATTCTTTAAAACGGGAGGAGCTTCAGACGTCGCTGTGTCAATAGTGAAAGGAATAGATTCTGATGTGATTGAAGTAAAAATTGAATCAACGATTGATAGCGAAGTTGCACTGTCTGATGTGAATATGGAATTTGTTCTGTATGATGCTTTGGGACGTGTAATTGATGTTCCAGAGGTGACTGAATCAGGAACGAGTTACTATATCGATGCCTCGCAATTGGGGAATGGTATTTACTTGTTGCATTATGAAATCAACGGTATTGCACAAGCAACACGCATCCCTCATTTCAAAAATTAGAGGAAGTATTGCTTTACGTATTTAGGCGCCTTTTCGATTGGTTTCGGGAACGCGCCTTTCTTGTGTCCATAAAACGAACGTTTACTTGATTCCCCTAATTGAACCGAATAATAATAATCGGGTATTTGTGCGTAAAGAAATGGGCATATATACTCTTGATCGACTCGAAAGGTACCACTAAATTTATCATATGCTCAGCGCGCATACGTTCAGCTAAATCCATTTACTAAGGACAATAGAAATTTTTCTTTGTTGGGCAGGTTGTGTATTGCGCAATGCACACCACTCACTAAATTAGTATTAACACAAAAACAAACGAGATGAAAAAATTAGTATCATTAATGACGTTTTGCGGCCTTGTTGCAGGAACGTCTATTGCACAAGTTAATCCGTCTTTCGCACCGGACACTCCAATCTGGGGCACCGTTGATAATACGGGAATTGCTATTGCACCATTCTATCATTGGCAAGCAGTAGTGTTTGACGATCCAGGAGGAGCATACATTATTCAATGGCTTGACGCCGCTTCAGGTGCTTTGCTGGATATCGATAAGCAGAAAGGTTCAAATCCAGATGTTGCGTATTATTCCAATGCAGATGCACTTGTTGTTGCGTATGAAAATGGAGGAGATATCTGGATAGATGATTATTACTTGGCTACTGTCTCTCCAACAGACTACAACCTTGGTTCAAACAATTTTGTTTCAAGCGGAACAAATCCAAACATTGATATGAACAGTATGGGTTTCGGCGTCTTAACTTGGGAAGACGGTGGAGATATTTACATGCGTGCCTTTGGAATAGGAACGTATACTACCAGTCCAATCGTTGTTGTTAACGGTGGATCTATGCCAGATGTAGCTTTGGTGGATAACTCAGACTTTGTTGTTTT
>JAWUWJ010000114.1:0-10394 GCA_034111925.1 Crocinitomicaceae bacterium | reverse complement strand
TTCACGAAGTTTTTGGTGGATCAAAATGGAAAACCAGTAAAGCGTTTCGGACCGACAACAAAACCTGAGAAAATGGAAGCGTACATTGCCAAGCTTCTTGCAAGTTCTGAGAACGGAAACTAAAGCTGCTAGAAAATCATTCTTATCTTCACATTGGAAGTAATTAGAAGCATGAACGAATTAAGCGGATACATCAGCTCTTATTTTGACACAAAGTCGGAGCAATCGGAAAAAATCGCATCTCTTTTTAAAGAAGAACATCTAAAGCGCAATGAGTTTCATACTTCGCTCGGCGAGCGTTATGGCAAATTAAGTTTCATAAAAAAGGGATACCTGAGAATCTATAAACAGACCGAGAAAAAAGAAGTTACGCAATGGATTTCCTCTCAGGGAGAATTCACCACGGACCTTGGTTCGATTATGTTTGATCAGCCAGCGCGATGGAATATTCAAGCCCTAACAGACTGCGAATTGTTTACCCTTGAGTATTCCGATTACATATTGATTCAAGAACAAATTGTGAATTGGGCGCAGATAGAAAAGCTGTTTTTGGCAAAATGTTTCATGACAATTGAAGACCGAATTTTCAGCTTTATTTCAATGTCAGCAGAAGAACGGTATTCCTATTTGTGCCACTCAAAACCTGAGTTATTGCATGAAGTTCCGCAGCAATTTATTGCATCCATGCTTGGCATGACTCCTGAGACTTTGAGTAGAATTCGAAAAAAAATTGTTTCTTGACATTTGTCAAGAGTCAATGAAATTCAATGGCTGATCTTTGTTTAAAATAAACAGAGCATCCATGAAACATAACATTAGCACTTCGATTACAATCAACGCAGACATTGAAACGGTTTGGAAAATCTTTACAAATTTCGACGATTACCCGAATTGGAACCCGTTGATTAAATCCATCACAGGACCAGTTGTAGTTGGTCAGAGATTTACCGCTGTTATTCAGAATACGACATTTAAACCCATGGTAAAAGTCTTTAATGCCGAAGAAGAACTTACATGGCAAGGCAAATTATTTATTCGTGGAATCTTCGATGGCCGCCATTCATTTATTTTTAAGTCACTCGAAAACGGAAAAACGACCTTAATTCAAAAGGAGGAATTTGGCGGAATATTGATTCCTTTCGTGAAAAAGAAACTGAACACAGATATTGTCGATGCGTTTAACGCGATGAATGAAAAACTGAAAGAACTCGCAGAGAAAGAATGATTACATTAGATAGCCCTAATCGTAACATTTAATAAAAGTGAACTTTCCATTCACCATAGAAAAGCGTATTGTTCTGGATCGAAATGAATTTCCAATCTCCTCCGATGGTTATGTCATCAACCATATTGAAGAATACATGGATAAATACGGTATGTATAAAACTCGGGTGGGTATAAACGAGTTATTCTATATGAATATAGACCCTACGCGTTCTTCAGCACGGAGAAAAATAATTCAAAGTTTGTCTTTTAAAGTTTCGGTAACTGAATCAGACATAGTTGTCACGATTGAAACCTCAATGATATTCGTTTCTTTAATTTCTTTAATAGTATTGGCCGCATCTCCATTTCTTTTGCCATTTCCTATAGTTATTGCCCCTTTGCTTGTCGCTATAGGTTTCTTTTCAGTTATCTATTTAGTTAAACTTAGTCTTCTTGAAACGATTAAATCAGAAGTTCTAGAAGTATTATGTGGTTTGTAGGACATCTAATTTCCGATGTAGCTTGGATTGAGAAAGGCACTTATAAACACGTTACGAACCACTTACAGTCCTGATTCTTGATTAATAATCCAACTAAATACCCTATATTGTCATGCTCTGCTGTATTCTTCAATACACTAATTAAACAATAAAGAACATGAAGAAATCATTATTCTGTACACTACTACTAACGCTTGTAACTACTCTGTCTTTTGGACAAAAA
Source organism: Crocinitomicaceae bacterium (assembly GCA_034111925.1). Classification (GTDB taxonomy): domain Bacteria; phylum Bacteroidota; class Bacteroidia; order Flavobacteriales_D; family Crocinitomicaceae; genus UBA4466. Next base: position 8,465 of record JAWUWJ010000114.1, on the reverse strand, counting down.
AAATACGTCCAACCACCACCAATTCTTGGTGATGGCTTCAAAATCATCATTAGTGAAATTGAATCATTGAATAATGACTCACGGTTTAAGCTAGAGATTTTCAATGATTCTCGCGATCAATACTTGACAATAGATCCAGAACAAATTGGTATTGAATACCCTGGTTTAGGGATGTACCTTTCTAGCTATACAGGCTTAACTAGCAAGAAAAACAAAGTCTTAGAGCCAGGCAGTAAGAAAACAATAAATGTTAAGGTTGCGGGAGATTTCGATCACAAGTCAGCGACGATGCAAATCCATCTCAAAGGTGTTCGAATGGGTCCACTAGCAGGAGAAATTATGTCCCTTCAAACAATGGAACTTGCCGAAGGTAAGTCAGGTGAAACGCAGACGAAGGCCTTGATAATTAGTGTCGAGAAAGTAAAGCAAAGCAAGGATGTCTTGGTGGCTACAACGGAATTTAAATTCTCTCCATCGAACACAGAGAATGAACTGTATTTATTTGACCCAAGTACAATTACTGCAACATCCAACGGAGGACCGGGGGTTGTTTTGAAAGTAACTCCTAATAAATTGTCTGAAATCGATTTCGATTCCGACCTAAAGGTTACTCTTAAAGCTGAAGGGGTTCACCCTTCCATTATGGTAGACTGGGGAAAGTCACTCAAAAGAATAATGTTGACGGATATAGATATCCCCGTTTTTACTGTTACGGACAAAGCTTCAACGAAATTAGCAACTAGACCAACACCTACACGTGGAACAACTCCAGCGCCGGTTGAACAAGTCGTAACTGAAAAACCACAACCTGTTGCAGAAGCTACTCCTCCTGCTCCAACACCTAAGCCTACACCAGCACCAGTAGTTGACAATAGATCAGTATCTACGAACCCGAAAGTAAAAGAGAAAAAAGGCTTAATTACGTTGGATGATGTCGAATATATGACGGTTAGAAAAGAAGGAAAAATTTATATTTATTCAAACCTAAATGGAGACATCGTTCTTGAAACGAAGTTTGTAACATACAATGATAGAGCTCAGGTTAGTGATGCTAACCCAGAAGGAAAAGTTCATTATGTTGAACTTTATTTCGCAGGTTCAAAAGTATACGGCGAAAAAACAGCCGGCTTTAGCATGAAAAAGAAGATTCCGGGAATCTTATACATGCGTAAGATTGTTCCATTGAACGGAATCTTGGATCCTGTTAAAGCGGATGCATATATTAATACGCTAGGAACTCCTCATACGCAGAGAAGAAAAGAACTTTATCCTGAAGTTATAATTGAGAGAGAAGTAATTCTTGTAAAACAAAGAGAAACAATTATCATCGAGAAGCAGGGTGAGAGTAAGAAAAGAGATATTAATATTAATGTCGGTGGCATTAAAATAGGAAATGACTAAGAACAAGCAAAAACAATGATAAGGGCAATTTGATAAATTCATTTTGCCCTTTTTTCTTTTCAATCTATAAATGAGAACGAATTAGAACATCTCCTTGATTTTCAGGAGAGCTAGAACCAAAAAAAATGTGCTGTGTTCTTTTTTAACCGCCGAGGCGCAAGTCGCCTTTCAGGCTGTCACAATACCCAAATTTTTAAGCGTAATATTTTCAAGACCTTAAGGTCTTTTAGCGACGTAAACCACAATTCGTCATAGTGCCTTTGCGACTCCGCGGTTAAAAACGAATCCCAGTTAACCAGGCTTTTTCTTCAACGGTAAAAAAGACATTCTGGTTTCATGAACAGTAACAATAGTATTACCAACCCCAATTTCTAATCCACAAAAAAAGCCCAATCCGATCTCGGATAACCGACTCGAATTGGACTTCTCCTCATTCTAACTCAACTTAAGAATATTTCACTTTAGGTGGTCTCACTTTAGGAGAACTTTCGTCTGGCTTTTCCTGTTTCTCCATTCTTTTATTCGTGTCATTCATGCGTTTCATCATGTCTTCTTGCATCTTATTCGATCGTTGCATCATCTCTTCCATTCTGTTATTCATATCGAGCGTTTTAGACTTCATTCTCATGTCCATGCGCTCTTGCATATCTTTCATTCGATCTTTCATTCGATCTTTCATTTCTGCCATCTTAATGTCCATTTCTGGCATTGCGAAATCGGTTCCTTCAATCGCTTGACCATCTCTTTCAAGATAATATTTGTCCTCAATAAGCTCACCGTTTTCATAACGCTGGTACTTTTTTTCTTTTTTTGAGTGGCTTTCTTGTGCACATAAAGATCCAATGCTGAATACCATCAATAGAAGGACTAAATTTTTCATAACGATTGATTTTAATTTCTAACTGACTAGTACATAACGAATACCGTGCCATGCTCAAATTCTCCCGTGCACTATTGGAAAGCATTTTTTAGAAACCTCCAGTAACCATTTGGAATTCAAACATTATATAAAGGGAAAATAAATCAGTTACTTTTTTCCGAAAAGCACATATATATGTATAAGTGGCACACAGTTTGAGCCAATTTTTTATGCAAAGCCAAAACTACTGCATCATATGTTTAACTAATTGAGATCACATGCCGGATTTAAGTCCACGTGAAAGACAAATTTTGAAAATGCTTTTGGCTGAATACAGTCAAAACGAAATTTCGAATGCTTTAGAATTGTCTTACAGTCGCGTCAACGACGTCAAAACAAACATTATGAATAAGTGGAACGTCACAACCATGGTCGGCTTGGTCAAAGAATCAATAAAGCAGGGGTATTTGGACGTTGAGGATTGGGAAATTGGATAAAATTCTATCGTAAAACATTAAAATGCCCAGTATAAACTTTCAGATCGTCGTTATTAACTAGCTTAAATTCAATCTTCCACGTGAAGGCGCCGGACTCAACCATCTTCCCCTCGTAAATTCCATCCCAACCCTGTTCGAAATCAGAAGTCTCAAAAATAAGCTCTCCCCAACGGTTAAAAATCTTGAAACTGTAATCAAGTGGATGAACACCTGCGTCAAATAAGGGCTTAAAAACTTTATAAAACTCATCTCCGTCTAGTGTAAGGTTCTGTGAAATGTTAAACATCCGATTCTTTTCCTGAGCACTTGATTGAAAAGAAATGCTCGAAAAAGCAGAAATTAAGAACAGTAAAAAAGCAAGTTTCTTCATCGATAGTCCCTCTTAGGCGTTCAATAATTAAAACGCCAAAAACCCGCGTAAGTTGCTTTTAGAAGTTGAGGGCGTTGAGGTTCTACTTCACACCGCCACTCCAGAAATAAAGCCCGCGATCACTTTTGTACCATTTGCTATTTCCTCCGACGTTTTGTCCATTGTTTACAACGCTCACGTATTTCAGAATTGTCCCTTTTGGAACTGTTCCAACGTAACTGTGCTTTGTATCGGGTGTTGAACGCAAGCGCAAACCTTCTGTGATGCATTCAACTTGTCCGATGACACCGTCTGATTTAGGAGCCGTCGAGTTCGTCGATGTGGCCGTGCTTGTGCTTTTTGGTGCGCTTGTCGATTTAACGACAACTCCGCCTCCCCAAAAATAATTTCCAGAGCTGTCTTTGTACCAAATGGATTTTCCACCAACAGACTCGCCGTTTGTTACATATCCAACAGTGTTTAAAGTGGCGTTAAATGGAATTGTTCTAACCTTCGAGGTTTGCGTATTTGGTGCTCCACGACGGAGACTTAATCCACTTTTTGAAGAAACGACCACAACTGCCTTCTCTGTGATGAAATTATAACTCGAAGCTACTTTTGTAGGTGTAGATGCTGTTGTCGATGTAGTTTCATTTGAAATCGTTCCGGCTGAAGAACCAAAATCCGCTGATTCCATGATTGTTCCCGTGAATGTTTTTCCATGAGCGATCACGGCGGATCTCACAAGCGGCAATATTTTTTTGAACTGAGGTTCAGCAGCTCCCATGCACCCGAGCGACCAATTGTTGACCAAACCACTGCCGTACGTTCCAACATTACTCATCTTATGCCAGTGCGTTCCAAATACTCTATCGTCTTGAAATTGAACGCGATCAATTTTTGTGTCCTTATTGAAATCTCTCCAATAATCTATTTTTCCATATTGTCTGAAGTACGGGTAACTTGAAAACTCCTTGTGTGTGTCTCTAAACGTCCAGGCGTTGAGGTATTGTCCCGGAACGATAATCGCAGTTCCTGTAACTCCTCCAACTGTAACAGGACTATCCGTTGATCCCTTAATACCAGGCTTTGTTGTTGCCGGAATTGAAATCACCTTTTCTTTCCCCTGATCTGTATAAACAACATGAAGAAGGTCTGTAAACTTGTTCGTGATGATATCGTCTGTTCTTTCCCAAACAAAATTAAGCTTAAGATCCCCCGTAAAAAATTGATACCCTTTTGCAATTACTGCGTCGCGAATTCCCCTGTATGTTCTCATAATGTTCTCTAAAGAAAGTGAATAGACCGTCTGCTCGACGAAATCTAGGTGTAATTTATAGACTCAGAAAATGTTAAGCAAGGATTCGGGAGGAAAAAACAGAATAAAGATCTGATATACGTAAATGGTGCAATTTAGTCGATTGGTTCGACAAGCAAGCGCTGGCAAACATCGTTGCTCAGCACAACAGGCGACATATCATTGTAAGTCACTTTCATGCTTTTGTCAAACGGTTCCGAGCGAACAACTTCTACTGTCGTTCCTAATTTAATTTGCTGTCTATTCAGGTAATGCAGAAATTCCTGAGAGCTGTCCTTTAAAGCGCAAATTCTATAATTGTCGCCCGCAATAGCATCGGACAATGGAATGTATTCCCGTTCGATAACGTTTCCTTCTTTGTCTGGAATTGGCGAACCGTGCGGATCTACCGAGGGATATCCAAGAAGCTTGTCCATTCTATCGAAGAAATTGTCAATTTTTATGTGCTCAATTTCCTCTGCGATATCGTGCACCTCTTCCCAACCAAAGCCCATGAATTTTTCAAGAAACATTTCTGTTAAACGGTGCTTTCTAATAATTAAGGCGGCCTGTTTTCTTCCTTTCGGAGTGATTTTTAAGGGTTTGTATTTTGCGTAAATAACCCATTTTTCTTCTTGAAGACGTTTCACCATACTGTTCACCGTTGGAATACTCACACCCATTTCCTTGCTCAATTCGGACAAAGAAATATCGTGATCCTTCTGGTCGAGGAAGTAGATTGCCTTCAAATAATTTTCCTTAATGTGGGTCGCCATTGATCCTTTGATTGAATACGAATATACATAAAATGTAGTGACAATGATTTCCCAAATTGTTGGTCCGTGGGCTTCTAAATGTATTATTACTCGAATTTTAATTGTTAGAGTGATCTAACTTTGTACCTTTGCCCACTAAATCAATCAATACAATTGATATATGAAGGGACTTCTCTTTGCCGTTTTCATTCTTTCTTACAGTCTAACATTCGCTCAATCAGGCGTTATTGCAGGACATGTGAGTAGTCACAATACTGATCAAGAATCTGTAAAAGTGAAATTGAGCAACGGATATGGCGCTTATACGGATAGTGACGGAAACTATGCGATTACGAAACTTCCTTTCGGCGAATTTACAATGACCGTTTATTCGTCTGAATTTCAAGGGGTAGAAAAAACGGTTGTCATTGATTCATTAAACCCTGTTCTATTCATCAATTTCGAATTGGAACCAATCTCTCAATTCATTGATCAAGTAGTTGTTACAGGAACAAGAACGAACAAACGTCAAACAGATTCGCCTGTAATTGTTGATATTATAGACACGAAAACATTGGAGGGTGTTCAAGCGTGTAACCTATCGGAAGGCTTAAAATTTCAGCCCGGTTTACGCGTTGAAACAGATTGCCAAACGTGCAACTACACGCAGCTTCGAATGAACGGCTTGGCGGGAGGATATTCTCAAATTTTAATAAATGGACGGCCCGTGTTTAGTCCACTTACTGGATTGTACGGCCTGGAGCAAATCCCTGCAAACATGATCGACAGAATCGAAGTCGTTCGCGGCGGTGGGTCAGCATTGTATGGATCATCAGCAATCGGCGGAACAGTTAACGTGATCACTAAAATTCCAAAGGAAAGCGCGTTCAGTGTCTCAAACAATTATCAGAACATCAACGGTCTGGCGTCGGACAATATCATCAGCGGAAACGCAAACGTTTTAACACACAAACGCAACGCTGGAGCGTCTTTCTTTGTCAACAACCGAAACCGTGAAGCGTACGACCACAACCGTGATAATTTCTCTGAATTGCCTGCACTGAAAACGACTTCGTTTGGAACCAATTTGTTTATAAGACCAAATGATCAACAGAAATTAGAAATTACGTTAAGCACGATAAACGAATACCGCTACGGTGGTGAAATGGTTGAAAAAGCAGCACATTTGGCCCAACAATCGGAAGAAAGAACGCACAATGTTATGGTGGGTGGAATTGATTATCAATACAATTTCAAAAATGATAATTCATCCATTATCGTTTATGGTGCAGGGCAGAGAACAACGCGTTTGCATTACACCGGAATTTATCCTGACGACAGCTTAGAAATTATCGATCACCTTACAAATCCTCCTTACGGAAATTCTTTGGTAACAACGATTCAGGGAGGAACTCAATTCAACCACCGAGTTGAAAAATTCATCAAAGGATCGAATGTTTTTACTGTCGGCGGTGAGTATTTAGAAGATATGGTTAAGGATGATATTGTTGCTTATAATTACAAAATCAATCAGTTAACCGCCAATCTTGGAATGTTCTTACAAAGCGACTGGGAGATCTCAAAATCAATCAAAGTATTGCTAGGCGCAAGAGCGGACAAACACAATTTACTTGACAATTTCATTGTAAGTCCTCGTGCTTCGTTCATGTATAAACTAAAAGAATCGACGCAGTTCAGAGCAACTTGGGGAACAGGGTTTAGAGCGCCACAAGCCTTCGATGCCGACCTTCACATTGCTTTCGCAGGAGGTGGAATTTCCAGAATTACCTTGGCTGATGATTTGGTTGAAGAACGATCACAAAGCTTAGGTGCTTCGGTTAATTACGATAAAAAGACAGCGAAATACATTGCTGGATTCACTGTTGAAGGATTCTATACCTATTTGAAAAACGCATTTTATCAACATCCTTTGGGCGAAGATGCTTTTGGTGAATTGTATGAAAAACGAAATGGAGCGGGAGCAACCGTTATGGGAGCATCCCTTCAGTTAAGAGCTAATTTCAACAAGAAAGTAGAGTTTGACGGCGGGATCACTTTCCAAAGCAGTTTATTCGATGCGCCAATTGAATATTCAGATGTTTTACCTGCGACGAATGAGTTTTTAAGAACGCCAAAGGTTTACGGATATGGGACGCTTTTTTATACTCCAAACAAGAAATTCAGTGCTACGATGAATACCGTTTATACGGGACCAATGAAAGTTTTGCACCTCGCTGGAGCACCTGAACAACTTGATGATGAAATCATCACATCAAAATCGTTTGTTGATTTGAGTTTAAAAGTAGGCTACACTTTTCTGTTCAAAAAATTAGATTCAGGACTTGAACTTTTTGGCGGTGTGAAGAACATCTTTAACTCTTATCAGGAGTCTTTCGACATTGGGAAAAACAGAGATAGTAATTTTGTTTACGGACCGTCTTTGCCTAGAACATTCTATATTGGAATGAAAGTGTTTTCATTGTAGTATTGGCTCCGAATACTGAATCCTCCAATCTTTGTTAATTTTTATTGAGAATACCTGCCACCACGTATTTATGCGTGGTATAAATCCAATTAGAAGAAATACTTTTATTTGGCTTTGTCAAAAGGCAAGGTTCGAGAAATAGTTCTCAATTATAAAAGAATCAATGTTTATGAAAAAAATCTACTCTACACTATCTGTTCTTGGTTTGGCCAGTTTATCTATGGCGCAACCAACTATGCAGGCTTCAGACCTAAATCCAAACATTGGAGATGTTTACAACACGAATGTTACGAATTGGGTTCCAGAAGGAAATTGGGGAAATGATGTTACTTGGGACTTAAGTGGAATGGTCGTTGCAAATTCAAGTTCTATGAGTGTCAATGCAGGAAGCCCAACTTATCCAATGGCAAATCATACTATGGTTGATGGATCAGGATCTATCAGTTACCAAGAAAATGGAGCAACTGGACAGTATGTTCACGCTCAAGATGCTGGAGGGACAGTAATTACATTTCAAGATCCTATGAAAATAATGTCCTTCCCACTAGACGAAAACGTTTATGACACGGATAATTTTTCGGCAACATTTACCTCAGGAGGACTTCCTTTCACAAGAGCCGGATCAAACTTGATTTTTGCCGATGCTTGGGGGACACTAATTACACCAGAAGGAACATTTACTGACGTTTGGCGTGTTCGTTTGGATCAGGATTACTCAGATACTTATGCAGGAGGAACAATTGATTATGAGGTTCAAGTATATGCTTGGTATAAAGCTGGTATTCACAATGCTTTAGCTTCAGTTGCTACGATTCAATCAAC
>JAWUWJ010000113.1:0-25826 GCA_034111925.1 Crocinitomicaceae bacterium | reverse complement strand
CCTCAGAATAATCGAAATCATCGATGTTTGCATACAGCGCAAAGAATGAATACGTATTGTAAAGTGTTCCGAAGAACTTCCGTTGCACCTCAATAATTCCATCAAGATCGAATTTCAAGTTGTCCCAAGGTTGCGCGTTTGTAATCATGTACCAACGCGTCGCATCTGGTCCGTATGTTGAAAGTGTTTCGAAAGCATCAACTCCATTTCCTTTACTCTTGGACATTTTCTGTCCTTTCTTATCCAAAACCAATCCGTTTGAAACAACCGCTTTGTAGGCAACTGAATCAAAAACCATAGTCCCAATTGCATGCAGCGTGTAAAACCATCCTCGCGTTTGATCTACACCTTCAGCAATGAAATCAGCTGGGTAGGCTTTATTGTCATCAATTAATTCTTTATTTTCAAAAGGATAATGCCATTGTGCATAAGGCATAGATCCTGAATCGAACCAAACATCAATCAAATCCGATTCACGTTTCATTGGCTTACCAGAAGCTGAAACAAGAGTGATGTTGTCCATGTAATTTTTATGCAAATCAACCTTCGCATAGTTTTCTTTATCTAGGTTTCCAACTTCAAACGCTGCCATTGGATTCTCGTCCATGACACCTGCTGAAACTGCCTTATCACATTCGCCTTTTAATTGCTCAATGGATGAAATAAAAATACGTTCATCGCCTTCATCCGTAGACCAAATTGGAATAGGTGTTCCCCAATAACGCGAACGCGAAAGGTTCCAATCATTCAAATTCTCCAACCACTTCCCAAATCGACCAGTTCCGGTTGATTCAGGTTTCCAGTTGATTGTATTGTTCAGCTCCATCATCCGTTCTTTCATCGCACTTGATTTGATGAACCATGAATCCAAAGGATAATACAAAACGGGTTTGTCAGTTCTCCAGCAATGTGGGTAACTGTGAACGTATTTCTCAACCTTAAAGGCCTTATTTTCTGTTTTTAATTGAATCGCAATTTGAACATCTGTGCTCTTTTCTGGCGCTTTTCCGTCATCGTAATATTCGCTTTTCACATACTGTCCAGCGTACGGTCCCATGTTCGAAGTGAAACGGCCTTGTAAATCTACAAGCGGCGTTGGGTTTCCTTTGTCGTCTAAAACCAACAATCCTGGAACACCAGCATCAGCAGCAACTTTTGCATCATCAGCACCAAAAGTAGGAGCTGTATGAACGATTCCTGTTCCGTCTTCTGTTGTTACGAAATCTCCCGTAATTATTTGAAATGCCTTGTCTGCATCTTCAAATGGTTGTGCAAAAGGCATCAATTGTTCGTACTTAATTCCAGCCAAATCTTGCCCCTTACATTCACCAATGATCGTGTATGGAATCTTCTTATCTCCAGCATTGTAATTGGCAAATTCTTCATCCGATTCAGCCGATTCAGCCGCGAAAAAGTTCTTACTGAATTGGTATCCAACTAATTTCTTCGCCAAAATAACATTGATTGGCTCAAACGTATATTGGTTAAACGACTTCACTAAAACGTATTCAATTTTAGGTCCAACCGTTAAAGCTGTATTTGAAGGAAGCGTCCAAGGCGTTGTCGTCCAAGCCATGAAGTGAACGTTTTCAGTCACACCAAATGGATTTTCTTGACCGTCGACCATCTTAAATTGAGCAACAACTGTCGTATCTGTTACATCTTTATAACAGCCCGGCATGTTTAACTCATTTGTCGATAAACCAGTTCCTGCTTTTGGAGAATAGGGTTGTACACTGTATCCTTTATACACCAATTGCTTTTCATACATCTGTCCCAACAACCACCAAACGGATTCCATATATTTTGAATCGTAAGTGATGTATGGATCTTCCATATCGACCCAATACCCCATTTCGCGGGTAAGATTGTTCCAAATATCTGTGTAGCGCATTACTGCACTTTTACAAGCGTTGTTATAATCCTCAACAGAGATTTTAGTACCAATATCCTCTTTGGTGATTCCAAGTTCTTTTTCAACGCCAAGTTCAACTGGAAGACCGTGAGTATCCCAACCTGCTTTACGTTTTACTTGATGTCCCTTGAGGGTTTTGTAACGACAGAAAATATCCTTGATCGAACGCCCCATAACATGGTGAATTCCTGGAAGACCGTTCGCTGATGGTGGACCTTCGAAGAAAATAAATGGCTCTTTCCCTTCACGAGAAGAAACGGATTTTTGAAAAACCTCATTCTTTTCCCATTGTTCCAATACGCGACTCGCCACATTTGGCAGGTCTAAACCTTTGTAAGTTGGATACTTCTGACTCATTCTACTGTTGATTTTGAACCCGCAAAGATAATGTTTATTCACAAGTAATTAAAGGATCGAGATCGAATAAAAGAAAGCGAGAATGGTTCAGCCTAAACTATGATTCCCTTGGCGCTAATCCTTCCGTGTAGTTGTTGAATTTGAAGCAAGCAAAATCTAATAACAGACAACCATTGTAAACCAACTTAATAATTGCTAAATTGGTGATTACTACTATTTTAAATTGTCAACCAATTATGAAAAACTCAACGTTATTCCCAGCACTAATTGTCCTATTTAGCCTATTTATTTCCTGTAGTCAAAGTGAAGACGCAGATCAAAGTAAGGAAAATGGCGAAAGCTCCGAAAGCACAAAAACAGCAGACCCAATGGTTCCTTCTCCCAATGCTCCTTTTAGTATAAAGTCCGGCGAAGTCTCTTTTGTAGAGGAAAACCTTGCAGGGGATAGGTTGAGAGAATTAAAGTATTCTTTTGACAATTTTGGAATGTTGGTAAAACTGGACGAGATCAATAAAGATGGTGAACTCTCACATTACGTCTACAATTCAGATACAAAAAGAGGATTAAAGTTATTTCCAGGAAAAACAAAAGCCAACAAAAGCTATGGTGTACCGGGGGAAATTGCACCGTTTATCGTGATGCAAACAACATCAGGATTCATTGAAGTAGACAGTGATCAAATTGCAGGAAAGCTGTGTAAAGTTTTTGAAAATAAGACAATGAAAGACGGCCACCCTCTTTTGACGTTATGGCAATACAAAGGGTTTACGCTAAAATCTTTAAGCTACCTTACCAAAAATGGTAGCAAGCTAGAGGCCACTCATTTTGAAGAAAAAGCAGTAGGCAAGTCCGTATTTGCAATGCCGGAAGGAACCGAAGTTCCGTATGATATTTTCGAGAAGGACTAACTCAGTTGCGGTTTTTACACCTGGATTAATTTAGCCTTAAAAAAAAAGACCTGTCCGATCCCAGGAACTGGTATCATAGACAGGCCTTTGAGTTTTATTGACGCGGACTACATGTCTTTGATAATATCCATGTTTTTGTCAACGGCATCGTAATTGTCGCATTCTTTCATGTCTTTAAATCTAACAAAATCATTGAATTTGAAGGCATTGCAACCGTAAAACTTTGTCATTCAGATCCTCGAAAGCAGGTTCATTCTTACGAGATAATCAAGTCTATTTCTTCTTCCGTAAATAAGTACTCACAACCCTAAATCCAACATTCGGATGCGCTGTGGTCAAACCTTTGTGTTCGTCCTTTCCGCTTATTTTAAGTGACTCGAATTTACTCATCCAACCACCACCTGCAGTTCCGGGGTCTACCTTTACTTGCTTTCCATTGGAAATTTCATAATTACCGTACACCATTTCAGCGGCATTCCCACTCATGTTATAAAGACCGTATTCGTTTGCAAGGTACGTTTTCGTCTTAGCCGTCATTGCTGCGCCGTCAGAAGAATTAATACATATTGCATCGCAACCCTCACAGTTTGTCGTGTCCATTAATGTTCCTTCAAGAGAAGGGTCATAATTGGCCAAAAAGCACCCGTCTTCATTTTGTGTCAAAGGTCCACCCCACGGAAACGGTCCTTGTTTGCCACTTTCAGATGCAGCCAATTCCCATTCAACGCGCAGAGGAATTCTAAGATCATTAATTGGTGGGGCATTCTTCTCTTTGTTCACTTTATTCGCCTCTATAGTCAACCAAACACAATACATTTCCGCTCCTGCTCTACTTACGTTCACAACTGGATAAATATCGTAAGCCTCGCTAGAAAAGTACAAGTTCTGCATCGGTTTCATTTCTTCTCCAAATATTTTCGTCCACATCGCTTGATCTGGTTTGGCCTTCATAAAATCTTCCTTTCTACCTTGAATCAACAAATCAAACAAAAATGTTTTGTATTCGATATTCGTTACTTCCGCGGTCTGCATGTGAAATGCCTGCACTGAAGTCTGTGTGCCGTGATAATCAAATGAACCTGAACCAACATAAGCGTATTGCTTTTTGTCGAATTTATTAAGGGCCTTTACCATCTTTTTCTTTCGCTTTCTGTTCGCCGATTTTTGATCTTCTGTGAGAACAGGCAATTGGTAAGCGCGCGTGTGTTTAGATGGACTCAATTTTTTCGCCACTTCTAAAGACGGCATTTTCAGTTTGTAAATGCTCTTGAATTTCAATGGAACTTCAATTGAATCCGTTCCATTTACAAATTCCAACATTGCTTCTTTATTTTCGGCAGAATGTACCTCAGATTCAATTAAAACAATTTGATTTTGCTCCGTCTTTGTTGAGTCTTTAATTATAGAACTTGGGATCACAGCCGCTTCCTTGTTGGGTGGGTTCTCGTTCAAATCGTTTCCTGAAAATAAAAATACCGTTGTGACTATTGTTCCAATTACTGTTAACATAATGAGTCCGTTTTTTAGTGTTAATACTGGAGCGTTGCTCGATTCAATGTTGACTTTTGTTACGCCAACGGTTGATTCGAACAGCTCTTTCGTTTCACCAAAAGAAGATACTGAAGGTGCGTTTGCTGCTTTTTGAAACAACGCGTCTATGTTTTGTTGTTCTTTCATATCGCCTCTCCTGTTTTAAATGAAGATTCAAACGTCATAATTTCTGTCAACCGCGCCCGACCTCTTTTCAGTCTTAATTTTACGGCGGATTGCGAAACGTTTTGAATAACAGCTATTTCTTTAATACTGAACCCGGAAATTTCAAAAAGTATAATGCTTTCTCTTTGACCGGAATTCAATTTTGACAATGCTTCGTATAAAAAATGGATCTCCACATCACTTTCAGTGTGTGCATTAACATCCGTTATAGAAACAATTTTGTCATCATTATCGAAATGACTTTCTTTCTTCTTTCGGTGGTTATTAGACAAAATTCGAACACTAATGCTAAACAGAAATGATAAAAAGGCCTCCTTTGATTTTAACGTATCAAAACGTTCAAAGGCAACAAGTAGGGATTCGTTTATCAAATCGCGAAACTCCATATTTCCATAAACCCGCGCTCTGCAGAAGCCTTCAAACCTATCATGAATTGGTTCGTAGAGGTCTAGAAATTCCTGTTGTTTGGCTTTACTCATTCTTACTCGCTAAAGTTAGTGTTCTAGTTAGTAAGTATCGTGAAACGGAAAAAAGTTACTTCAGCATTCATTTTTATTGCATTTCCGAAAATAGACGTTAATAAGTGTGATTGTTTCTAGGGAAACAAGAAGCTATGCAACAATAAGACTTAACTGCACAATATGAACTCAATTAAGGTACCTTTAGACCAAACTACTTTTATGAAATTCCTTATTATAATTTTTACCTTTTTGACGTGCAGCACTTCTGTTTTCTCTCAAAATCCAAGAGTGATAAATGCTGCCTTTGACAATTATACTTTAAAAGGATATAACGCTTTATTCGATTCACAGGGTAATTATGTATTATCCACCCAATTTCAACAAAATGGAGGGTACAGTGGTCGAATTACAATCTTAGACTACTCCTATACCGCTCTTTGGACTTTCGAAATTGATTCTCTAAATTCTAAAGACAATGGTCAACTCATTGAGTTAGCAAACGGGGAATATTTAGCAACGTTTCCAAGTGGGCTAGAGTCAGGTGGCGTAATCGCCAAGTTTGATTTAAATGGAATGATTTGGGCCAAAAAAATGAGTTATGACGACGGAGTCATTGTTAATACTGCACAGTTAAATAATGACAACATAGCCTTAATTGTTGAATTAGGACCTAGCTGGAATAGCAGTACCTCCGTTGTAATTCTAGACTCTGATGGGAATGAAATCTGGAGTGGTAAAAATTCAAGTAATATAAGGTCAAGCTGCTTATCAGCAACAAGTGATGGCAACTTTATTCTATCGTCTGTAGATCCTATTCACCAATTTTTAACAAAGATAGACCCTCTTGGCTCTGTTATTTGGTCTAAAACGTATAATATTGGAACCGTCGATACAGGAGTTGATATAATTGAATCGTCTACCGGTGATATTTATACTGTTGGTATAAAAGATTCCATTACTCTTCCATCAGGGGGATCAGCAGATATTGTCGCTCGAAAATTTGATAGCAATGGCGATTTTTTAGCTGGTATGCTTTACAAATCTGATTTCTATGATGGAGGTAATAGTATAGTTGAGTTGAACAATGGGGACTTTGTTCTGATGGCAGAAACAAGACCTCAATTGGCATCGACTCAACCGAATGTAGCATTTCTAAAAGTTGATCAGAATTTACAATTGATCAGCTCAAAAACATATGGTGATTCAACTGGAGCAGGACACTATTTCAATCAGCTTCGTGTTAAAAACAACCTCCTATACACATATGGAAGAGGATGGTACAATTCAACATTTCCTGGAACTTGGGGATTACAATCCTCTTTATTGAAAATGAGTGACGACTTGGAGCTCCCTTGCATGAGTTACCCTCAGAGTTTTACAGCTGAACCGCTGACCATATTTACAACCGATCCCTCAGCTTTATCATTCATTCCTCTATTGGTTTATTTTGAAGACGAAAATTATAATACAGTCAATGACATGATAATCTTCGACAGATGTGATGAAGAATTCTTGAATTTAGAAAACCCTGAAACATTAGAAATGTCTGTTTCTCCAAATCCTGCATCGACTGCGATTCGTATTGCGCTTAATGCAATCTCAATGGAGATCAAAGAAATTCAGTTAATCGACCTTTCAGGGAAAAAACATTTACAAATTTCAAATGTGAATTCTCAAGAAATTGATCTTGATGTTTCTTCTTTAACCAATGGTATCTATTTTATTTCAATAAAAACGGAGAATGCACTATTAACACAAAAAGTGATTGTTAGCCATTAATTCGATACTTCTCAGAATCAACAAAATAAATAGTATCATTGGGAAATTCACTCAAGTTCGTTAATGTATTATCGTACCTGGTAATTATCCATTCCGTTTGGGATAGATGATCAGTCCCCACATAATCGGGAAGTAGATTATTAATAAATTTATCTTTTTGACAGGAAAATAAGAATAACGTGAATCCAATCACCGCAAGTAGAATAGAACGTTTTTTGTAAAGATTTTTCATAGCGTAAATTTCTCAATATTCAGGCCAACTTTAATGGAAAACTACGTGTTTTTGCATCCTGAATATGATTCAGGGCTTTTGAAAAAAGAGTTAACGAAGAACCGTTACATGTCCGTGGAGAACCTCTACAATATCATCGACGAAACTGTACCTCAACACATATGTATATGTATCGTTCGCAACTGATTTACCACTATAAACACCATCCCAGCCAATATTTGGATCAAATGATTTGAAAATCACTTCTCCCCATCGGTTGTAAATTGTCCATTCATAAATTGTGAAATCGCAATTGGAAACAGGAATGATCGTTTGATTAAATTCATCGCCATCTGGCGTGAAAGTATTCGGAATATAGAGGTAACAATTACAATCCTCCATTTCAATGGAAACCATGTCATTGTAAGACCCGCATTCATTGGTCAGTTCGACTGAGTAAATACCTTCTTCAGAAACTTCAAATATTGGTAATGTTGAATTGTCATGCCAAACGTAACTGTTTGCATTTTCTCCTGTTCCGTTCAATTGGAATGTCGCATCTTCGCAAATCGTTCTATCCCCACCTAAGTCAACAAATGGACTCTCTAAATACGATACATAAATAGCATCACTCATTGAGCAATTGTTTACGGTAACCTCAACAGTGTACAATCCTTCATTTAATACTGTAAAATCAACTCCCGTTGAATTATCCTGCCACAAGTAAGTCGCTCCAGGTTCAGTGACATCCAACAACAGAGTAGCATCATCACAAAGCAAAACATCTGGTCCAAGATCGACGGTAAAGATTGTATAGTTAACATTGATCGTATCAGAACCCAAACAAGTTCCAACGCCAAATTCTACTGAATAAATCCCTTGACTCGAAACCGTATATGTGGGATTTATAGAACCATCTTGCCAAGTGTAATTAACTCCTGGAATTGCTGTTCCCAACACAAGCGTTTCACCTTCACATAAATTAATATCAGGACCCAAATCGATCTGTGGGAAAACAATGAAATCAACTTGAACACTATCGATAACCACACAGGCCCCTGATGTAACTGTTACGGAATACATACCAGTTTGAGTGGCATTATATGTCGGAGTAATAGTAGTGTTATCTTGCCACAAATAGGATCCGTTCAGAGTGGTTCCATCCAGAACAAGCACTTGTCCGTCACATAAAATGGTATCGTTACCCAGGTTAGGTATTTCCGGCACAGAAAAATCAACAACAATTGTATCAGACGCAGTACAAATTTGATTGTCAATAGTAACCCAATACGTTCCCGGTAGAGTTACATCAAAAGTTGGGTTTCCAGAATTATCCTGCCAAGTATATGTAGCATTTGGCGAAGTTGCATCCAATGTCAACACTTCACCCTGACAAAGCAAAGTGTCATTTCCAAGATTAAGTGAAAGCGGTTGGTATACTACGTCAATTGTATCCGCAGCGGTACAGCCATTGAGTGTCAACTCTACTGAATATTGTCCTGCCAGATTCACCGTAAAAGTTGGATTTCCAGATCCATCTTGCCAAGCATATGCTGCCCCTGCGTATGTCGCATCTAACACTAAACTACCACCACAAAGTGCAGTATCAATTCCAAGATCAACCATTGGCGGATCGTTGACATTTACGCTGACTGATAAAGTATCCATTGTTCCATATACAAAATAAGTTGTTGAAACCAGAGGAGATACTGTAAACGTGGAATCAATTGAAAGAATGGAAGAAGGGTTAAGACTATCAGCCCATGCATAACTCACATCACCCCATGCATTCAGGTCATAAGATTCACCTAGGCAAAGAGTGGTATCACTGTTAACCTGCATTGTCGGTAGAGTAGGAATCAGCTCAATGTCATCAATAAAATAATAGGCTCTCGTTCCGCCAGTAATCGTTGTTGCGGCATCCGATTCAAAGTTCCCAAAGGTTATATTATCCGCTGAATTTGTTGCAGTGAAAAGAAACACGTATGGTTGCCAATAATTACTGTGATAAACTGTTCCTGGGATTTCTATCTGGGGAATTACATTAATCACTTCATCAACGACTTGTGTCAATGGACCCACGGAAAAATGAACGCCAAAATTATCAGCGGCACCATTATACCCACCATTGAATCCATTTGTCAGATAAAATGTGAGTTGGTATTCTTGTCCTGGTATCAAAGGAGTTGTTAATTGAGTTGTAACGTATTCTCGTGCATCACCCAAAGCATTGTGATAAGTATAAAACCCCATTTGAGCATCTCCACTATTCGCAACTATTTGTCCAAAATAATTTCCAACTGTTCCAGATGCATGAAAATAATCAGGAGATCCGAATGGTGGACCAGCCAAAGAATTGTTCACATTCCCCCATCCAACACTCTTAAAATACTGAGCATAACCATTCGGAAGAGTTGTGTATGTCTCAAAATCTCCATTCGGAACAGAATTCTGTCCGTACAAAGTACCGCAAAGGAAACCGCAGAGAATCAGTAAGTAATAGGCTTTGAACATCAAACAAAAATACAACTATTATTACACTTCTCTTTTCGCATGTAAAAGTGATCTGAAATCGGTATAAAATAAGGCCCAACAGGTCACTGCCAAAAGGCTCAGGAATGGAAGTAAAGAATCCATTGTTATAATCACTTCCGAAAGCATTCACAACGTTCGTTAAATTCCTTATCTTTGAGCAATATATAAACGACCAATTTGGTTAGTTCATTAGAATGGACTAAATTCGTTTTGTTTAACGATTATGAAAAAATATTCAACAGGACCGTTTTTATCTCAAATTAACTTCCCCGAAGACCTCAGGGAGAAGTTCACTATGGATGACTTACCAGGAGTATCTGAGGATTTACGTCAATATATTGTTGATGTGATTTCGGAACTTGGCAATAGCCATTTTGGAGCTAGTTTGGGCGTTGTAGAAATGACTGTTGCTCTTCATTACATTTTCGATACACCAAATGATCAACTTGTTTGGGATGTCGGCCATCAGGCTTATGGACATAAAATCCTAACTGGTAGAAAAGATATTTTTCCAACAAACAGATTGAAAGGCGGGATGTCAGGATTCCCAAAACGATCTGAAAGTGAATTCGACACATTTGGTGTAGGTCACTCTTCAACATCGATTTCTGCAGCACTTGGAATGGCAGTTGCCAACAATTACAAGGGTCTTAAAAGCCGACAGCACATCGCCGTAATTGGTGATGGCGCAATGACAGCTGGATTGGCCTTTGAAGGAATGAACCACGCTGGATTTGAAAAAGACGCAAATTTATTGGTTGTTTTAAACGACAACTGCATGTCGATTGATCCAAATGTAGGCGCGTTAAGAGAATATTTAACGGATATCACGACTTCTCACACCTACAATAAAGTGAAGGATGACGTTTGGAAATTGTTGGGTAAAGTATCCAAGTTTGGTCCAGATGCTCAATCCATAGCTTCAAAAATATCGACGGCTCTAAAAGGTTCTTTATTGAAACAGAGCAACATGTTCGAATCACTTAATTTCAGATACTTCGGCCCAGTTGACGGTCACGATGTAATCGGAATGGCAAAAGTGATGGAGGATTTAAAAGACATTCCCGGCCCAAAGATTTTGCATTGCATTACTCGAAAAGGAGCAGGTTACAAATATTCAGAAGAAGGAAACCCAACACAATGGCACGCTCCAGGTGTATTTAATAAAGACACTGGTGAAATTGTAAAAGTGGTACCTAAATCTCCTCAACCACCAAAATATCAAGATGTTTTCGGACATACGATTGTGGAATTGGCTGAGAAGAATGAAAATATTATGGGCGTTACGCCCGCAATGCCGTCAGGTTGTTCATTGAACCTTATGATGGAAGCAATGCCAGATCGTTCTTTCGATGTTGGGATTGCGGAGCAACATGCCGTTACCTTTTCAGCTGGATTGGCGACGCAAGGCATGGTTCCATTTTGCAATATCTATTCTACATTCATGCAACGCGCGTTTGATCAAGTATTGCATGATGTTGCGATTCAAAACTTAAACGTTGTTTTCTGTTTGGATCGTGGTGGGTTGGTTGGCGCTGATGGTGCTACGCATCACGGAGCTTATGATTTATCTTACATGAGATGTATTCCAAACATGGTTGTGAGTGCACCAATGGACGAGGCAGAGTTGAGAAACTTAATGTTTACCGCTCAACAAAAAGACATGGGCCCATTTTCTATTCGTTACCCTCGTGGAAAAGGTGTAATGACAGAATGGAAAACGGCTATGAAAGAAATTAAAGTCGGAACAGGTCGCAAGGTCAATTCTGGAAATGACGTCGCGATTTTAACGATTGGACATCCTGGAAATTTTGCCCAAGATGCCATTGAAGAGTTAAAAGATTCAGGTGCTTCTGTTGCACACTACGATATGCGTTTCGTGAAACCAATTGATGAAACAATGTTGCACGAAGTATTCACCAAGTTTGATAAAGTTCTTACTGTCGAAGACGGCTGTTTGATGGGTGGATTTGGTTCTGCTGTTATCGAGTTTATGGCAGATCAAAAATACTCTGCTGAGGTTGTTCGATTGGGAATTCCAGATGCATATATCCAACACGGTACACAACAAGAATTGTGGGAAGAATGTGGTTTTGACAAGAATGCAATCGTTAAAACAATTAAAGAGATGTTGAATCTCGCCGTTTTAGAGAGCAGCAATGCTGTGAATTCTTAGGGCTTAACTCAATGTCAAACCACCGTCATTTTATCGTGTACAAACCGCACGGATTCCTTTCCCAATTTATCTATAACGGCAAACGAAAAGCCAAAAAAGGACTTCTTGGTCAGTTGTATGATTTTCCAGAAGGAACGATGTCAATTGGTCGCTTGGATGAAGATTCCGAAGGGCTTTTAATGCTGACAACTGACGGGAAAATGAGCCATCACATTCGAAGTAAAAAAATTGAAAAGGAATATTTCGTTCAGGTCGATGGAATCATCACACAAGAGGCTGTAGATCAATTAAGGACAGGTGTTACGATCAGCGTAGATAAAGAGCCGTACCTGACGAAACCCTGCAAGTCGAGATTGATCAATGAAACTCCGAACTTCCCAGAACGAGGGCGTAAAATCAGAGATGATCGACATGGGCCAACGAGTTGGGCGTCTGTGACATTAACAGAAGGAAAATTCAGACAAGTTCGCAAAATGACAGCTGCAGTAGGCTTTCCAACCTTACGATTGGTGCGCGTTCGCATTGCCGAAGTTCATTTGAACGATCTTGACAAAGGCGGTGTTTTGGAGCTTTCAGAAGAGGAGATACGATAAAATCGCTCTAAGTCATTCTCCATTCTCGACTTTGCGCTTCCCTTTGTCGCTTTCTCGATTCATCATCAAAAGAGACTCCAATAATCGATTGTTGAATGTCATGGTTCACTGTAGCCCATTGATAATAGCTGTGTTCTACAAATCCGTGAACAATTCGTGAGCAATCCACTTGATGCACCTTATTGTGAACCAATGCTGGCCTCGCATTTCCAGAATGTCCCAATCGATCGTCGAAATTTTTGGTTTGCTCTGCAAAATGCATTGCAACATCTCCTTTGTTGAAGTAAATCGTAACGTTATTGCCCATTTCATGAACACGTGACAATCCTTCTACTTCAAAAGCATCGTCTCTTACATCAGGAGCACACATGAAAATTTGATCAAATATTCGAGAAACTCTTCCCGATCCTGCATAACCGATAATTTTGGACTTCATTGCATTTTGCAATACGTAATTGCCCATTGAATGGCACAAAAGATGAATTTTGCTTCCGCATTCTCTTTCGAGTTCACTTTCAGCGTTTTTCTTTAATGTTCCTAGAAAGTCGCGAAGTTTAAGAAAGGCTCTTCCAAATGCTTTTCCAGAATCTCTGGCATCGACTCTGTCAGATCTATATGCCCAAGGCAATTTACTTCCGTCAGATGGCCAGCTGAACAAAACAACTTTAACCATTTTATCGCCTTCACTTCGTTTTGAATTCAACATCATCTCCAACGACAAAGCGGATGCAACGGCAGCTTCCCAGCTCACTGAATATCCATGGATGAAGATGACAATATCGACTCCTACCATCATGTGCTCCTTCAAACTTCTAAAAAAGACAGTAGATGAATTTTTTTCAAAATCAATAAGTTCTTTGGCCTCACTTGTATGATCTTCATACGCTTCAATCTTTACAATTTTCGCATGCTTTTTCCCAAGAACTGATTCAAGAGATTCACCGTCTCCTACTCTGCCATCTTTAAATTGATGCGTGATACAATCATTCGCTTCCTTCGCATCGTACTCCAGGTTCAATCGACCAAACCTGAGGTTCTCATGTCCATCTTTGCTAAAATCCTTTCCGTACCTCTCAGGAGACCATTTCGAATCACCTTCATGCGTTCGATTCGTTGCAAAATAAAGTTCAGCTTGCTTCATATAAATAGTTGTTGAATCTTAAATATAAAAGGATTATTTAAGAGTTGATCTACTTAAAATGAAAATAGGGGTTTGTTGCAATGATTAAAAAGAGATGATTCTCCATGTTTCCGTTAATGATCATTAAATATTTAGCCTAATAAATTCACGCAAACAGTGTGTGTTTTTTGAAAAAAGAAGTACTAATACTCATTGTTTTTTCTTTTTATGCAATATATATTTGTCATCTAAAAACTAACACTCATGGGAATACTAAACACTATCCTAAATGCAACACTTGGAGACGATTACTATCCAAAAACTGAGAAAATTCATGACTCTGGAATTCACGCAAATCTCAATTATCAAATTATAGCAGATAGACAAACTAGAAAACTGACCATTCTAATGGTCGTTATCTTACTCTACACACTAACGATAAGTATGACGCTCTATTTTTATTCAATTGAAACGGATAAAATAATGTCAGATTCGGCAATTGAAGGATAAACTAAATTAATGGTTCACATCGCAGACCAAAAAATAACTGACCCTCAGTTACTTGAAGAAAATACAACTACATATTGGAATGTATACTATGCCCGTTATCTAATTTTAAGAGTATTAGTCTCTTCTATTTTATTAATTTTTCTGGTTTTCCTAATTAAGGTCTACCATAGAATTCGTAAAGGAAGATCATTAATGATCCATAAAGAGGAAGCCCTCTCTGCGATGCACTACATTGCCCGTGGAGAATGGACATACCAATATGTAGATGGAAAAGTTCAAAAAGACGGTAATGGGAACCCAAGAAAGCTACCTGAATTTGATGGGAAAGATCATATTTATGATCTTTCCTCAAGAGAACTTCTGGATAAAATCCCAATCCTCGAATTATTCAAGGCTCCACAAGATTCCAACAAAGAAAGTAAAGACTCTGTCTACCATGAAGAGATAATTCTTGAATTAATCAACATGATCAAATCCACAAAGACAAAATCAACAAAAGGAGGATAATAAAATTCTTAGATCCTACTCTGATAAGTATGCAATTCATGGTAACGTCCTTCAGAAGCCAACAACTCATCGTGCGTTCCGTGTTCAGCGATTTTTCCTTGTTCAATCACCAAAATTTGATCTGCTTGGCGAATTGTACTCAATCTGTGGGCGATAACAAACGTTGTTCTATCCTTCATTAACAGGTTCAAACTTTTCTGAATGAACGACTCGCTTTCAGTATCTAAATTCGATGTTGCTTCATCAAGAATAATGATTTTCGGATCGGCCAAAATTGCCCGTGCGATTGAAATTCGTTGGCGTTGACCTCCTGACAATTTCACTCCTCTTTCGCCAATAACAGTCTCCAATCCATCTTCAAATCGATCTGTGAATTCACTGACGTAAGCTCCATCTATCGCTGCTTTAAGTTCAGCTTCTGTTGCATCTGGTCTAGGGAAAAGAACGTTTTCTCGAATTGTGCCTTCGAAAAGGAAATCGTCTTGAAGTACAACTGCAAGATTCTTTCTGAAACTGCTCAGGTTCACTTTGGCCAAATCAATTGAATCAATCGTAATTTTCCCTGATTCAGGATTCAAAAACGTTGCTACAAGGCCTGCAATAGTCGATTTTCCAGATCCTGACGATCCAACCAAAGCTGTGACACTGCCTGGTTTCGCTTCAAAGGAAATGTTGTGCAATACCTCCTTGCTTTCTTCATAGCTAAACGAAACATCATGAAACTCAATATCCCCTTTAATATCTTTCAAGAATTCCGTTCGAACCTCAGGATCATCTTCTTCCTTCATGTCTAACAATTCTTGAGTACGGTCCAAACCGGCCATTGCCTCTGTCAATTGACTTCCAATGTTTCCCATCTGAACAATCGGTGCGAGCATAAATCCAAGCAATAATGTAAATGACAAAAACTCACCTTTTGACATTGAACCTTCCATCATGAAATAACCACCGATACCCATAATGGCAGTTGAAGCAAGTCCAATTAGGAATATAGATGAACTACTTATGATTGCAGTTGCAGTTAAGCTTTTCTTGACATTTTGATACAAGCGATCGACACCTTTCGCGAAATTATTACTCTCTTGCTCTTCAGCATTAAATGCCTTGATCACTCTTACACCACCCAATGTTTCCGTCAAATTTCCTTGAACCTCAGCATTGATTTTTCCACGGTCTCTAAATATAGGTCGCACGTAGCCGAAAGCTTTCAACATAACACCTGCAAACAAGAGTATTGGAACCAGCACCGAAACGGTCATAATTGGGCTAATTTGAACCAAAAGATAGATAGAAGCAATAGAAGTGATTGTCCCTCCAATTAACTGCACAAAACCTGTTCCTACAAGGTTTCGAACACCTTCAACGTCTGTCATTACACGAGAAACCAATGCTCCCGATTTATGATTGTCAAAAAATCCAATTGGCAGTTTTAGCAATTTGGTTTGGACTTGAACTCTCATTTGTGAAATCATGAGTTGCGCTTGAACACTAAGCAACCGCGCAAGACTAAATGAGGTAAGTGAACGAATCAAAATTGAGGATGCAACGACAATTATAAGAAGCCAAAGCCCATCCATGTCTTTACCGGGAACAATATCATCAAATAAAAATCGAATGGAATATGGAGCGACTAATCCCGCTGCACTTTGAATTAAAATTAGAAGTAATCCAAGTCCCAGCATTCCTTTGCGTGGCCAAATATATTCTTTAAATGCCCATGAAAATGACACCTTTTTTTTCTTTGCTTGTTGCTTTTCACTCATGACTGACATTTGACCAATATCACGCCAAAGTCAATAGTCTGCCAAATCGACAGTTGCCTAGGTAACTACTTGTCCTTTCATGTGAAATTTTCGGGTCGTCGTCGCGATATATTGTGCAGTTATTTCGACCTTATCATTTTCTTCCTTTTGAGGGAATTTGCCTATTTCTTTTAACTCGTTATGCGTCAATCTCAAATTATAGCGCATAAAAAAATCCCTCTAGAGAACTAGAGGGATTTTTTTATAAGATTCGTGAAGACTATTTCTTCATCATTTCTTTGTAAGCGTCACACTCTTCCATTTCTTTCATCATCTCTTCAGATGCTGTTTTCTTTTCTTCGTCGCTCATAGCTTCCATTTCCTTCGCTTTCTCAGCTTGCATTTCAGTACATGCTTCCTCGTCAGATTTGTAGCTTTCTTTAATCTCTTTGATTTTAGCTTCATCACCCTTAGCAGCATCGATCTCTTTTGACATTTCAAGACCAGCTTCTAAACAGCTACACGTGTCTACACCTCCACAAGAGGCCAACAATGCAACTGAAAACGTTGCAATAATTACATTTTTAATTTTCATAGTATAAAATTCGTCGGTTAAATTCTGGCCGAAAGGTACGCAAATAAACGAGACTAGCACCAAAAGAACCCAAAATAGATTTAATTTTTTATCAAAAGGCCGATGTTTCTGTTAAACATCGGCCTCCTTAAACTCAATGCTTTACCTTGTTTAATCAACAATAACTTTGTTCGAAACCATCTTCTTACCTTGTTGAATTTTAATAAGATAAATACCTGCTCCGTTATTTTTTAAGTCAATTTCTTTCTTGTACTGCCCGGAGAATTTCCCAAGATTTTCCTCAAAAACAACTTTCCCTTGCGCATCAACGACCTCAATTGTAGTCTTTTGCTTTTCAGGTTGGTCAAACTGGATGGTAAATACTCCTTTATTCGGATTCGGGAAAATAACCATTTCGTTTTCTTCCTCCATTACTCTTTTTACTTGAGGAGCTGCATCAGAATCATTGGAAAGGTCTTCCGTTACTATAACGATTGTGAAATCTTCGTCTCCAGAATGCATCATTCCAGTTTCATGTTGTCCATCTGAAATCCATTCTACCTCTGATCCTGCTCCATCCATTTTTCTGATCATAATTTGAACGTCTCCGTTCTCATTTTCCATTTCATGAATCTCTTCAATCAAAGTTTCAAAATGCATTTCCATTCCTTCTCCTAAAGAATCAAGCTCGATAATCGTGCCGTGCATTTCATTTTTAAGCTGCTTCATCAATTCAGCCTTTTCCTCATCAGTCATGTCAGAATCGTCAAAGTGATCAATTACCACTCTGTGTTCATGATGTCCTTTATGCAAGCGATCACTATTGGATTCCATTTTCTCAAGTTCCTCTTCCGTCATATCAAACTCAACTCCGTTCACCGTTTTCTTGATCACTTTATTGCCTTCATCGTCCATCTCAACACTGATTTCAATTCTCTCTACGTCTTCAGCATCGAATTCCATACCATCTGATTTCAATTCGATGATAGTATGTTCTCCATCAACAGTGTGGTGCATTTTCTCGAGATCCTCTTCTGTCATCTCAACAACTTCGCCATTCACCGTTTTCTTGATCACCTTGTTGCCTTCATCGTCAATTTCAACTTGAATCATTACATTTTCTGATTCACCTTCACCATCGATCACCATTCTATGGTTCATCTCTTTGATCATCACATGTTTTCCTTCTTCGTCTTCCCCTTTAAACATAAAGTGGTTGCCCATTGAAGGAACTTTAATGATTTCAACGTTGTCGTCCTCAATTCCTTTATCAGCTAGGAAGTTTTCGACTGAATACGTAGAACTCATTGGAAGAACCGTATCGTACTCCATTAATTCCCCATCGTGTTGATGAATTACGTGGTACATCTTTTTCTTTTCGTCTCCTTCACCTTCCCCTTTTGTAAAGGAAAACAAGGCACCAGCCATCACTGTTACTCCTAATCCGATTGTAATTACTTTACTTTTATTCAACATAACTTTTATTAATTGTGATCCTGATTGCATATATATGACCATCAGAATCAAGTTAGTACCTATTTGAAATGCTAAAGTACAGGGATCATTCCCTCGAAAGGGTTAAAGAAAATCTAACATAGGTTAAAGTTAGGTTAAAGTGTTTTTACCCTGAGAATCCAGCTTATCTTTGAGGAGGAAATTATGAAGAACCGTCTTATATATACATTAATCAGTCTGATGCTCGTTTCGCTCATCGGTATCATCAGTATTCAAAGTATTTGGATTTCTGGCGCTATTACAGAACGTGAAAACGATTTTAGTGCACATATTAATGATGCATTGAATAGAGTGAACGATGACATTGATCAGGACGAGGCTGAGTTCATTATTCAAAGACAATACGGTGGAGTTGATTCCTTACTGCATGATATTGTCTTTATAGAAAATGAAATTGAGCCTGTAAAGCATGAGCGCAGAATTATAATCAGCGAAACCCATAACGGCAATGACGTAACGATTGATTTACAAGGTATGAAAGACTCATTCGTTCAAGTAACACATGATCTTGAAGCAGCGAGTCACGATATTGATGCATGGACTGAGACCTTGGAATTAACAATGGAAAGTTTAGATTCTACTTTAGAAGAACGAATTCATATGCGTGAATTTAGAGATGCCAAGACGAATCAAATTACATCATTGGTGGAGCACTTTACTTTTGAAAAATTATTGAGTGGGGATATCAAGGATCGAATTTCAAGCAAGGAAATCAAAGAGAAGCTGAAGAAGGCCTTGAAAAAAGAAGGGATTCATTCTGAAATTGAGTTTGCAGTATATAATAACGAGAAGAAAGAATACGAAAAAGGATACGTGTCGAAAGGATTTGATAAAAAACAAAAAGGCACTCTTTATTCCAAAATACTTTTTCCAAGTGATAAAATGAAGGAAAGCAGATTCAACTTGATTGTTCAGTGTGACAATCAAAGTGGATATGTCTGGGACGGTGTTCAGCAAATGGCGATTTTATCCGGAATCTTCACCATTCTCATTTTGATTTCGTTTGGCTATGCACTGTATTTCATCTTTAAGCAGAAGAAAATCAGTCAGATTAAAACGGACTTTATTAACAATATGACGCATGAGTTAAAAACGCCATTGGCTTCAATTTCGCTTGCGTCGTCTTCAATTAAACATCCTGAAATTATCGGGAAACCGGAAGAGATTCGAAAATACACGACGATCATTGAGAATGAAAAGGATCGAATCAATTCGCACATTGAACGCGTTCTGGATATTGCGACCTTGGATAAAGGAGATTTAAAACTTGATTTTAACAAGATCGATTTGATTCCTTTAATTGAATCGAGCATTCACAACGTTGATTTAAGCTTAACGGAAATTGACGGGACTTGCACTTTTAAAACCGATTTGGATTCAGCGATGATCGATGGAGATGAATTTCACCTTGTCAATGTCGTTACAAACATCCTCGACAACAGTATAAAATACCAAAACGGAGATTTAAAGATTGATGTCACATTAACAAAAACCAGTTCTGACTTTACCCTAGAAATACGTGACAACGGAATTGGAATGAGTCAAAAAGAACAGAAACAGGCCTTTGATAAATTCTACCGCGCAGAAACGGGCAACATTCACAACCGCAAAGGATTTGGTTTGGGCTTGAGTTACGTAAAAGGCATCGTTCAACAACACAACGGAACAGCAATTATTGAAAGTCAGAAAGGAGCTGGAGCAACATTAACGGTGATAATTCCTTCGAATCATGAGTGAACCAAAACGCATATTGCTCGTTGAGGATGAAGAGAATTTTGGCTCTCTGTTACAAAACTACTTGCGCCTGTCTAAATATGATGTGGATTGGGCCAAGGATGGTGCGCTTGGCTATTCAACTTTCGTAAAAGGAAATTATGACCTCTGCATTTTTGATGTTATGATGCCAAATATGGATGGGTTTACGTTAACTGAGAAGATCAGAAATCGAGGAAGTGATGTTCCCATTGTCTTTTTAACTGCGAAAAATTTAAAAGAAGATATGATTCGCGGTTATACAATAGGCGCAGATGATTATTTAAATAAACCCTTTGATATTGAGGTCTTGTTGCTAAAGCTGGATGTAATATTCAACCGTGCAGAAATAACAAACCCAACGGTGAGCCAGGAGGAATACACCATTGGGAAATTCAATTATCAAGTGAGCACGCGTTTGCTGAAAACAAAAGACAACGAACGGAAATTGTCTCCAAAAGAAGGCGCCTTGCTTCGCTTGTTGTGCGAACACCTCAACAACGTAATGCCTCGAGAAAAAGCATTAAAAGAAATCTGGAATGAGGATAACTATTTCACGACCAGAAGTATGGACGTTTATATTACAAAATTGAGAAAGTACCTTCAGCTGGATGAGGACGTTCAAATCGAAAATGTACATTCGAGTGGTTATCGTTTGCATGTAAAATCGATTGGTAAATAAAGTTATTTCGCCGTTGCCCATAAATAAAGGCTTTTAGAAGGAAAGAAATAATAACTTTAGATCGGCTGTAACTTTTTAGAGTTTCAGGCATCTTATAAGCAGTAGAGAATTTTAGACATTGACATTTTTAATTAAGACTTGAGTTTTTCATAAGTACAGTTTTAGATAGAGTTAGTTTCGACTTGAGTAATTAAAAAAATGTCATGTAATACCTGCCCTACCACCTAGTAGCCGGTAAGGCAGGTGTTTTTTTCGAATAAGTGTTACAGGAGTGTAACTTTTCGAAGAGTTAAGACATCTACTAAGTAGAAGAGAATTTTAGACATTGACATTTTTAATTAAGGCTGAGGTTTTTCATAAGTACAGTTTTAGATAGAGTTAGTTTCGACTTGAGTTTTAATAGAAATGTCAATAAAACGCCTTCCTGGAAGCAGGGAGGCGTTTTTTTTTGAAAAAACTTTTACCCCCAATGTAACTTTTCGCAGAGTTAAGACATCTACTTAGTAAGAGCACACTATTTGATGAAAGCTAAAAACAAGAAAGAAACCGAATTTATGGCATTGTACACTCCTGTGCACTCCAACTTTGAGCGATTCTGTCGTGCAAGAGTTTATGGAGACACGGATTACAAGGACCTAATGCACGACACAATTGTGATTGCGTATGAAAAATTCGATTCTCTGGAAAGTCCAAAAGCATTTCTTCATTTTTTGTTCGGAATATGTATTCGGGTATTGGCAAATACCAACAAAAAGCAACGAATTCTTCATTTAAGGGAAGAATCAAAAACACAACTTGTAGAAGATGTTTCTACGAGAGCAGATCGTAACGACGATGTAAGTGCACTTTATCAGGCCTTATCGCATTTACCGGAAGCCCAACGAGAAGCATTGGTTTTATTTGAGATCTCTGGATTTTCAATTTCAGAAATCGCGGATTTACAAAAGGCTGGAATTTCAGCTATTAAACAGCGTCTTGCACGTGGAAGACAAGCTTTGCTCAAATATTTGAGTGAAGATGTTTATCAAAACAGAAAGGAGATCGAGTTATGACACATCAAGATTTAGATCATTTATTCACTTCTGCCAGAAATGTCCCTGTTGAGACTTCTGCTACAGAAATTGCAACTTGGGTTGGAGCTACAGCAGCTACATCTGCGGGGGTCCTCGGCGTTGCAGGCAAGCTTAAATTATTCATTGCAAAAAAGACAATTATGCTATTTGGAATTACATTGGGAACTATTGGAGTAACTGCGATTTCGGTTGCGCTTATGAGTTCACCCCCTGAACAAGAAGAAAATTCACCTGTTATTACCTATGATTTCGTAGATGATGAGGCACCACAAAAACTTCAAGAAACGTCAATCGATTTTGATGATACTTTGGAATTAGATGTTCCAAAACCAGTTGCACCGATTCCGCCGGTTCCGCCAGTTGCATCGACATTTCCTGCGCCTCCACCTCCACCCCCGCCTGCTATAGCAGCCCCAATTGGAGTTCGCACAATGAGTGAATTTGAGGCATCGGCATTTCCTGCGCCAAGAGCACCTAAACCGCCTAGAAGAACAGTCTCACCGCCAGCTCCTTGCCCGCCTAATTGCAACAATCGATCTAGTTGTGACAATAGCAGAGACGGCAGGAAAAATAAATCGGTGACAGGAGATGGAAATGTAACGAAGCAAAACCGTGAGGTTAAGTCGTTCTCTGAAATCAAAATCGAAGGATTGTTTGATGTTACGATCAGCCAAGGTAGCAAGGAAAGCGTTACGGTTGAAACGGATGCAAACCTTCAAGAATTCGTTGAAGTTGTAAACGATGGAAACGCACTTACAGTAAGAAATGGAAAAGCGAATTTCAAGAAGGTGACAAAAATGGAAATCCACATTGTATTGAAAGATGTTTCTAAAATTTCAGCATACGGACTGGGAGATATAAAATCCGAATCGACATTAAAACTAAATTCTCTAGAACTAAAAATTAGTGGTGTTGGAGATGCGAGCTTCCAATTGGATTGCGACAGATTGGATCTGAATTACGGAGGTGTTGGAGACGTAAAGCTATCTGGAAAGGCAAAAACAGTAAAAATGAATTCTTCTGGTGTTGGAGATGTCCATGCCTATGATTTAGCTGTTACGGATTTGAAATTGAACCAGTCTGGAGTGGGTGACACGAAAGTATCTGTAAATGGAGAATTGACAATTGACTTCTCTGGTGTTGGAGCTGTTTCTTACAAAGGAAATCCGACATCAAAGAATATTACGAAAACAGGAATTGGGTCTGTGAAGGCCAAATAATATTGACATC
Organism: Crocinitomicaceae bacterium; assembly: GCA_034111925.1. Lineage (GTDB taxonomy): Bacteria > Bacteroidota > Bacteroidia > Flavobacteriales_D > Crocinitomicaceae > UBA4466. Next base: position 2,470 of record JAWUWJ010000113.1, on the reverse strand, counting down.
TTTTTGAGAGCTTTGGTTTTTCATAAGTACAGTTTTAGATAGAGTTAGTTTCGACCTAAGTGGAGAAAAGAATCGTCAAGAGCGCCCTTTGTAAGAGAGGGCGCTTTTTTTATAAAAAAGGGATTGATAGCATTCAATTAATAAGAGAATTTCACCTATTGATTCACGTTTGAATGGTGAATTTATATACTTACATTTGAGACAAGTTCTTAAAACAAAATCTATGACTATTTCATTGAAAACAACACTGTTTGGCTTATGCATATTGCTTGTAACATCCTTGTCTGCGCAAGATCAAGGATATTATCGATCTCCATCAATTAGTGGCAACACTCTTGTCTTTACAGCAGAAGGCGATCTTTGGAAGCACGATTTAGTTTCGGGAACCACCAATCGTTTAACAACCAATCATGGAGTTGAAATCGATGCAAACATTTCTCCAGATGGAAAGTGGATCGCATTTTTGGCGCAGTATGAAGGGCCGAACGAAGTTTATATAATCAGCATGGATGGCGGTGTAGCGAAAAGAGTGACGTATGATGAAAATCAACCCCGCATTCACGGATGGACGGAAGATGGAGAATTGCTTTACTCAACAATGATTAATGCGACCTTACCGAATGCTCAATTGTTCCATTTGAACGTTCAAACACTCGAACAAAAACAAGTTCCTTTGGCACAAGCGGATCAAGCTGTTTATGCACCGAATGGCGATTTATATTTCACTAAGAATAGAAAGCAACCGAGTCATAACAAGCGGTATCAAGGAGGAACGATTCAACATATTTATAAATACGATGGAGAAAACGAAGCCGTTAATTTAACTTCAGATTTCGACGGAACAAGTAAAAACCCAATGTTTTTTGATGGAAGAATCTACTTTCTTTCGGACCGCAATGGATCAATGAACATCTGGTCAATGGCACTTGACGGAAATGATAAAAAACAACATACGAATACCGTTGAATGGGACTATTACCAGCCAGACATGGACAATGGAAAGATTGCCTTTCAACGTGGGGCAGACCTTCAAGTATTTAATATCTCAACAAACTTGGTTTCAACACCAGCGATTAAAATTCTTTCCGATTTCGATCAAATGAGAATTAAATGGTTGAACAATCCAATGGATAAAATCACCAACGTCAGCCTTTCTCATAGTGGTGACGAGGTCGTTTTTACAGCAAGAGGACGAGTCTTTACTGTTCCATCAGAAGGCGAGCGCTGGAGTGAAGTGACACGCAAATCTGGAATACGTTATAAAGCAGCGAGTTTCGAAAACAAGAATGAATTATTTATGCTTTCGGATCAATCAGGTGAATTTGAAATCTGGAAAGTTGAAGAAAAAGGATTGGAGCAAATTACAAACGGATCAAAAAATCAAATTGACGGGTTTTCTGTTTCTCCAGATGGCAAGTCAATCTTGTACACTGAAAAAGACAACAAACTTTTACTTTATACAATCGAAACTGGAACGACGAAACTGATCAGAACAGGAAGTGATCGTTTTGGAGGAGGAATTGAATGGTCAAGCGACAGTAAATGGGCGATCTTCAATGATGCTCTAGGAAACGGAAACAGTCAAGTGATGCTTTTGGATGTAGCGACTGAGACTGCGCATCAAATAACATCTTCCAATTTTGATAATTATGGTGGAAGCTTTAGCGCCGATGGAAAGTGGCTGTATTTTGTTTCGGACAGAACCTTTAAAAACGAAACAGGAGGTCCGTGGGGCGTGAGACAGCCCGAACCGTACTACAACAAAACAGGAAAAATTTACGCTTTGGCTTTGGATCAAACAGCGAAGTTTCCATTTATTGAAAACAACGAATTGAATCAAGAAAAGGAACCTGAAAAAGAGGAAGAAGATTCAAAAAAGAAAAAGAAATCAAAAGATGCTCCGACCGTAAAACCAATTGTCGTTGATATGGATGGTTTATCTTCTCGACTTTATGAAGTTCCAATGGAGGGTGCAAACATCGGCGACTATTTTATCACAGATGGTTATATCTATTGGTCTGAATTCAACCGTTCTTCTCGTAAATCAACTTTAAAGGCACTGAAAATGTCAGGAGCCTCAGACAATGAGGTTGTAGATATTGCTGAGGATGTAAAAGCGGCATCGATTTCTGGAGACAAATCAAAACTATTAATTAAGCTCAAAGCAGGAATCTTTGTAACAGGTGCAGATGGGTCTAAACTCAACACTGAGAAAGGTGGCGTGAAAATGGACAAGTGGAACTTTAGCATTGACCCTGTTGAAGATTGGAAACAAATGTTTTTAGACGCGTGGAGAATGGAACGCGATTACTTTTACGATGTTGATATGCACGGCGTAGACTGGGACAAGATGTACACGCAATACGAACCCTTATTAAGTAGAGTGAAAGACCGCCATGAATTGGATGACTTGATGGCTCAAATGGTTTCTGAATTATCGACGTTGCACACATTTGTTTACGGTGGAGAC
>JAWUWJ010000112.1:0-14193 GCA_034111925.1 Crocinitomicaceae bacterium | reverse complement strand
GCTCAAGTAGATGAGAAAATTGGGTTTGATAGAATTATTGGCTTAAACCATTTTGACGCCTACTTTCAATCCGCAGGAGATTGGGACGAGTCGCCAACAGTAGTAAATGGAGCTTCAGATTTGTTTGTGAAAGTTTTAGGGCATAGAGGTGAACACTCAAGGGCAATTTTCGGTGTTGAGAAACTGCCGCGAAATTTTAGTGTTGGTTTGACCACATCGTTCACATTGAAGAATTAGCTGTTATTTTCGAATAAAAAAAAGCCCCTTGTTTTCACAAGAGGCTTCATCAAGATATATTTTAAATTCTAGTGATCGTGATTGTGTCCATCATGGTTGTGACCGCTGTGATCAACCGGTGGTTTTGGTTGAAGTTCTCCATCTACTGGCTTTGGAGTTGGTGCCACTGGTTTAGGCGCTACAACATTCAATACTTCCGTTGTGAAAATTAGATCAGAGAAAGGTGGGATTGCTCCTTGTCTTCCTGCTGCTCCATATGCCAAGTGAAATGGTAAGAAAAATTTCGCTTTTCCTCCTTTACCTAACATTGCCAATCCTTCTTCCCAACCTGGAACCATACCTTGAACTTTGTATTCGAAATCCATTGGTTTTCCTGGTTTGTCTTTTGTAGAGAAGAATTTCGATCCGTCTTTACGGAAATTACCAGTACAGTGAACTGACATTTTTGAACCTTTAACAGGCTTTTCACCTTCTCCGGCGTTCTCCATAACGTATACCAAGCCAGACTTTGTTTGCTTCGCACTTGGAAAATCCTTTATGATTTCAGATAAAAAGAACGTATTAAATTCTTCCGTCGACATTGCAGAACATTTTGCAATGTATGCTTTCTCTTCAGCCACTTTTACTGCTCCTGCTAACGATTCTTCAATTGATGTATTCACCTGAGTCAATCGGTCAATTGAAGCTTTCAATGGTTTGATATCATTCGCAATTTTCGTTTTCTTCTTCTCTTTAGTCGTAGCATCAAGTTTCGTTTGAAGCGCTGCCATATCTTCTGTTTGCGTTGCAATCGTTACTTTGTTTCTTGCCAACAACGCTTTTTGACCTTCAGGAGTTAGGTCCATATTCACTTGTTTGTAAACCGATGTCGCATCCCAAGATTTGGCTGCTTTACCTTGTCGAATGATTTCAACAGTGATCATTTCGTCTCCTTGTTCAATTTTGTTTACGATATTTTGACCGTCAATTACATGCCCAAATACAGTGTGTAATCCATCCAAGTGAGGAGTCGCCTTGTGTGTGATAAAGAATTGACTTCCGTTTGATTTTCCAGTGTTAGAATACGCTTTCTTTGATCCTTGAGGATCTGAATTTGCCATTGAAAGAATTCCAGGTCCAGTATGTTTTAAATCACTTCTCGTTTCATCAAACATTCTGTGAGCAGGTCCACCAGAACCATTTCCTTGTGGATCTCCACCTTGAATCATAAAATTTTTGATTACTCGGTGAAATTTGACACCATTGTAAAAAGGAGTCGTGTATTTGTTTGTGTCAACCATGAAGTCTCCAGTCGCTAGTCCAACGAAATTTGCAACCGTCATTGGTGTTTTTTCGAATTCAAGCTTGCACATAATAACACCTTTAGTCGTTGTTATTTTAGCGTACATACCGTCAGCCATTTTGGCTTTCTTTTCTTTCTTCGGTTTTTTCCCTTCTGCATCACCAGCGAATACTGATCCTATGAGGGTTAATGATAATAGTGTTAAAAGTAATTTATTCATTTTCCAGTTTATTAATTTCGATAATATGAGTATCGTTAAATGGTCCGCTAAAATACGGATTTATTCAGAGATGTACTATTCTCAATGTGAATATGTAACGACTTCGAGTGATAATGCAAAAGTCCTGCCGAAGAGAAAATTAGGCTTAATTTCTTTTGTCAATTCCCCATAACATCTTGTTACGGATCGTATCTAAAAAGTTATTGTCTTCAAATTTGATTACATTAATCATGTACTCGGCTTTTGAGATGGAGAGCTCTTCTTCATTTTTAATAGGAACCGATTTTCCATCGATACTCATTAAATACGTTCTGTTTCTTCCTTCAATGCTTAACTTAATTGGCATATGATCAGGAACAACCATTGGTCGGACATTCAGATTGTGCGGTGCAATTGGAGTTAAGATATGCACTTGACATCCTGGTGTAATAATCGGTCCGCCACAGCTTAAACTATATCCAGTCGAGCCGGAAGGAGTTGCGACAATTAATCCATCTGCCCAATAAGAGTTTAGGTATTTGCCTTCCAATGAGGCATGAACTGTAATCATTGAGGAAGTATCTTTCTTCTGCAATGTGATCTCATTCAAAGCGAAGTTGTCTTCCCCGAAGTGGTTTTGAGCCGTTTCAACTTTTATAAGTGATCTTTTCTGGTGCACGAAATTCTTGGTGTAAACCATTTCCATTGCTTCTTCCAAATTCTCTTTCGAGATGTTCGCAAGGAAGCCCAGTCTTCCAGTATTTATACCCATAACAGGAACTTCAGAGTCTCGAATGAATTTCACATTTTCAATAAATGTTCCATCACCGCCAATACTAAAGCTTACATCGATACCAGATTTAAAGTCATTGTGGGATTGGAATTCGTCCGTACTTTCAGAAATACCTGCTTTTTTGACGAGCAACTTCTTCAGATTGGTTTCAACAACGGGATTCCATCCGAAATCCTTGAGAATTCCTAAGAATCGATTGTAATATTCTAAATTTTGCTTGGTTACCTTTCGGCCGAAAACAGCTACGTTCATCTCTACAGATTCAAATAATTCATCAACGAATCATAACGAAATTGCATATCGTCATTTTCGTTACTCTTTTGGAAAGACGCTTTGATGATATAATCATATCGTTCAAAAGTACGAATGATTCTATCCAGCTCTATTTTGTTCAGTTTCAAGGTCAATTCGATGTTCGTTGAATCAGGAGAAGTCATAATGTATGAACTCAAAATTCGTGCATCATTGCTTTCAACGATTTGGGCAATTTCTGACATTGAATAATCAGAACGCGCCATTTCGAGAACCAAGATTCCTCCATTCTCCTTTATACTTCCTGTGTTTGCAATCAAAGTCATCAAATGATGAACAGTTGTGCATCCAAGGTAATTTTCATCATTGTCTAAAATCGGAATCAAACTCAATTTGAATTCGGCGACTTTAGAAAGTACTTGATAGATATGATCTCCAGAATTTACATACGGTCGCGGCAAGTGCTGAAAAAGCTCGTCCAATGGCTTATCCATATCCATTTTATCGAGAACTTCTGATTCAGAAATAACGCCGACAAAATTCCCGTCTTTTAAAACAGGAAGGTGCGACACTTTGAATTCGTCCATCCAGTGTAATGCCCTTTCTCCCGTATCATTATGTGTTAATGGCGGAATATCTTCTGTTATTAAGCTTATTGCTCTCATTGTCTATACTAATGTACTATAATTACTGAGTAAGTTTGTACTTTTATGACGACAAAAACCGTACCGAATGAAGACCAAATTAAGCGTTAACGTAAATAAAATAGCGACTATTCGAAATGCTAGGGGAGGTAGTACACCAAACGTTGTACAAGTAGCTATTGATTGTGAGCGTTTTGGGGCAGATGGGATCACAGTTCACCCGCGTCCAGATGAGCGACACATAACAAGACAAGATGTCATTGATTTGGCGCAAGTTGTCACGACAGAATTCAATATCGAAGGATATCCGGATGACAGATTCATGGATTTATTGAATGAAGTGAAACCTGCTCAAGCTACTTTAGTTCCTGATCCACCACATGTTTTGACATCAAATGCGGGTTGGGATACGAAGAAAAATTTGGATCTTCTTACAGATTTAGCGGCTCAATTTCGATCGCAAGGAATTCGATCTTCGATTTTTGTGGATACCAATTTACAAAACATCGAATATGCGGCAAAAAGCGGTGTGGACAGAATTGAATTGTATACCGGTCCTTTTGCTGAAGATTACACGAAAGATCCAGAAACAGCGATTAAAGATTACGTTGCAGCTTCGAACCTAGCCACTGAATTGGGACTTGGGATAAATGCAGGTCATGATTTAAGTCTTGACAACCTTCGCTTTTTTGATGAGAAAATTATTGGCCTAATGGAAGTGTCTATCGGGCATGCTTTGATCTCAGATGCTTTGTATTATGGATTGGAAAATACTGTTCAAATGTATAAGAGGTTGTTGGTTTAATAATAGATAAGGAAAAAGACTAAAATAGCCGCGATTGCCACTAGAAGAATTGCTACTGAATCACTTTTTCTGGACGTTTCTCCTTGATCTTCAGTTGTGTTTTCTTGTTCTGTTTTTTCTGTTTCTAATTCCTTAGGTTGTTCTTGATCTGGACTTTTGTTCTCTTCTTTTTCTTTACTCTCACTACTTTCTGGGTTTGCTATGTTTTTTGGTAACGGTTTCGAATTAGAAAAGAGTGTTACTATGGCGATGATAAAAAAAATAAATCCTAGGACCACAAGAACAGCAATTCCCAATAAGGATATTATGTATGCACTCAAGCTTGCTGAGAATGAAAGATTGAAAAAAATAGCAAAAACCCCTAGGGTACAAAGCATGAAAAACATGAAGAAAACAATCGAGCGAGGGTGATGGGAACCAAATTGAGTTTTTGATTTACTTTCTTCCGACGACTTTTTCGAAATGTAAGTGTCCCGCTCGTAAGGTGTATGAAGCGTATCAGTCGTGATTTCAATTTCAAGTTGATCTATGTATTCAGAGCGGGATGTAGATTTTAACTGTTCATGTTCAAGCTTATATTCCTGTTGATCTTCCTCTTCTCTATTGTTAGCCTCATGCTCGAATGAAGAAAATTCTTCTTCCTCGGTTGATTCAATGCTGACACTTTTCTCTTCCAATTCTTCCGAGCCCTTGTTCTGCTTGTATTTTTTGTTCCAACTGACATGCCATCCCGGTCTATGAAGACGTTTTTGAACCGTACACGCTGACGTGAAAATTAAGAGGAATAGGATCAGTAATGATCGGTTCATTGTATTGATGATTTAATTGAGCGCTATCAAAACGATTAAAAGTACCAACAGAATTGCGAGTACCAAAAGAACATAGTTGGTTCTTTTAGACATTTTTTCTATTTCTTTTTTATCTTTCTCTTTGACTTTTTTAACCTCACTTATATTCTTTACTTTTTTCGCAGGGCTAAAGAACAAGACTATGGCTAGAATAAATGAAGGAAGGCTTATAATTGCTAGCAATCCGCTCATTACGTATTTAGAGATTTCTTGATCTGGTGTTTCAGCTGTATTATTCAAGATTAGAAGTATTAGAGCGCCGCAAAGTAAAAAGAGTACTGTAAAAAGGATTCCCAATGAATAATTGGGGTGCCACTTTGTCTTCTTAGAGTCTTCTTTTTTTTCATTGTTTGTAGGTGTGGTTTGTTGAGTGGAAGTGTTATTTTCAATCGATGTGGAAATTGGTTTATTTTCAATTTCATCTTCTGCGACAGATACTTCTATAGTGGGTTTAGGGCCTTCAATTTCCTCTTCTTCTTTGATGGCGTTTTCTGAAAGAGGGAACTCAAATTCATCATGATTCCTTTCTGTGGCGTTTTTGCTCTCAATTTCAGCTAATTCTTCCGAACCTTTATCGTGCTGGTATTTTTTGTTCCAGCTGACATGCCATCCAGGTCTATGAAGACGTTTTTGCACCGTACACGCTGATGTGAAAATTAAAAGGAATAGAATGAATAGCGAGCGGTTCATGCTAGTACGAACGGGAAGCTAGGTGTAAAGGTTAGAATGCGGCTCTAATGAATAACGATTCTTCCTAACTTTTCTGATATCAGTTTTTTGACTTTTTCAAGTACAACTTGTTCTGAAAGAAGATCCATTAAATCTTCATCACTCATTTGATCGGCTTTTGAGACCAATTGCTTTCGGATACCATCGATACGCCCTTCAACTTTCGATACTTTGAACGCATAAATTGAGCTCATTACAGCGTGTTGCAATTTGTCCTCTTCCGATGCGGTATGCACGTTGTATTTCGTGACCCACTTGGAACTTAGTTCATAATCGTTCATTTCGATTTCAGTGACGAAACCAACCACTTCTTGATCTTCCAGACGCTGGAAATAAGATGTTTTTAGGAATGTATTTTCAGCTAGAGCATCCGTAATAATTCCATGCATTTTATTTAAAAGAGGCGTTTCAAAAACCAATTCATCAACGTCTAATTCGTGACAAATCAATTCAGCGATACTCGTTTCAATATCCTCTTCCTCTCCTTTTTCATTTATGTGCTTCGTTACAATCGCAAGTGGACCGTACTTTACAAGAATTCGCATGAGATCAAATTCATAGAAGTCATCTTCCTTGATGTCAATAACCAATTCCTCTTCCTCCATCGGATTCGGCTCATGCGCATAAGGATCAAATGGAGCATCGGGAGCTGAAGATTGTTGCTGCTGTGGCTTATTCGGAGTGATTTTCTTGCGTAAAGAATCTTTCTGATGTTTTGCAGCGGCATCACTTCGGCCTTTTGCAACTTCCGCCCAAATAACTTCTTCTTTAATATTGAAACGCTTCGCAACTTCAGGAACAAAAACGCTTCTTGTAATTTGATCGGGAATCAAAGAGACACTGTGCGAAATATCTTTAATTAATTGCGCCTTTTTGATAGGGTCACTGCCTTCAGTTTCAAGTAGAACATCCACTTTGAAGGAAATAAAATCCTGTTGCTTTTCGGCAATAAAGGCTTCCAACTCTGACGTACTCGATTTCTTTGCGAACGAATCTGGATCTTCTCCATCGGGAAACAAGACAACCTTTACATTCAACCCTTCTTCAAGAATCAAATCAATTCCACGGAAAGAGGCTTTAATTCCCGGAGCATCACCATCGTATAGAACGGTTATGTTTTTTGTGTAGCGCTTCACCAAACGAATTTGATCTCTCGTCAATGAAGTTCCAGAAGATGAAACAACATTTTTCACTCCTGCTTGATACATACTAATCACATCTGTGTATCCTTCACACAAATAGCAATTGTCGTATTTAATAATGTCGCCTTTCGCAAAATGAAGTCCATAAAGGATTGCACTTTTGTTGTAGATCAGACTCTCTGGAGAATTGAAATACTTGGCGATTTTTTTATCCGATTGAAGCGTTCTACCTCCAAAACCTAGAACACGTCCAGAAACACTATGAATTGGAAACATTACCCTTCCTCTAAAAAAATCGAATGAACGATCATCTTTGGTTTTAGAGAGTCCAACCTTTTCTAGATATTCAAGTTTATAGCCTTTCTTAAGCGCAGCGGCTGTGAAATCATCACCTTTATTGATTGAATATCCCAATTGGAATTGCTCAATAATTTCAGGTCTAAATCCACGCTCGATGAAGTAGGAGAGGCCTATTTTTTTTCCTTCGTCAGTTTTATGAAGTCGATCGACAAATTCTGTTCTGGCAAAGTCATTAATAACGTGCAAACTTTCTCTTTCCGAAATCGCTGCCAATTCCTCTGGAGTCGCAGGTTTGTCCTCTGGAATTTGAACGCCGTATTTATCCGCTAGCCATCGTAGAGCTTCTGGATAAGAATAGTGCTCCTTTTCCATAAGAAACGTAACGACCGATCCTCCTTTGCCCGTTGAGAAACATTTAAAGATTTGCTTTGCTGGGGAGACTACGAATGAAGCTGTTTTTTCATCTGTAAATGGACTTAACCCTTTCAAGTTAGATCCCGCACGTTTTAAACTGACAAAATCACCAATTACCTCCTCGATACGAGAAGTTTGCATGATGTCGTCAACAATATGTGGTGGGATTATTGCCATTAATTGGAGAATTGTTTGATTTCTGCGCGCGTTCCATTTTCATCATATTGAACCCATTCACCCACTTGTTGATCTTGATTGTAATTGCCAGTGCGTCGAATAACTCCAGTTTTATAGCGTTGAAAAAAGACACCTTGTTTGAGTCCATCACGGTATTCCATCATAGAGAGTTGGATGCCATTTTCAGCAAAATAATCCCAAACACCTTGTCGCTTGTTATCATCATCAACGAATCCCTTAAGTTTAATCTTTTTGCCGTCAGGGTAGTATTCGGTATGAATTCCGTTTGCAATGACGACAAGTGGATTTTTTGGTAGATCATCTTTCAATATCCTATCTGCAGGCTTGACTGCCTTTTCTTCTGGGATAATAATGTTGTATTTATCCGCTAACCAACGCAATGCTTCTGGATATGAATATTGTCCTTGTTCCATGAGAAATGTAACAACTGAACCTCCCTTACCTGATGAGAAACATTTGAAAATTTGTTTTGCTGGAGAAACGACAAATGAATTTGTCTTTTTATCAGTAAAAGGACTCGACCCTTTAAGGTTTGCTCCAGCGCGTTTCAATTCAACGAATTCACCAATTACCTCCTCGATACGAGAAGTTTGCATGATATCGTCAACAATATGTGGTGAGATTATCGCCATTACTCAGCTTCTCCGAAATCTGTTTCACTAATGAAAACACCGTCTTCATCATAGGTTTTCCAGATTCCGATCTTCTTGTCATAAGACATTTCACCATAATAATACAACGCGCCATTTTCATGCTTTACAATCATGTGGCCGTGCTTTTTTCCATGGCTGTACATTGTTGTAGAAAGTTCTTTTCCCTCAAGACTGAAATATGACCATTGGCCATCACGTCTTTTTTGATCGTCTTGAAGCCCTTTAAATTTAATCTGTTTTTTTCCAGGATAATACTGTATAAAGGTGTGTCCTTTAATGTCAACCAATTCTTCTGGGTCGCTTTCCACTGCTGGGGCTTGCGTTACAGTTGTAGGTGTGCTGTTTTCATTCAAAGGCTTTTTAGTCGGTTCATCAGTCGTTTTCTCTGAACAAGCTGCAACTATTAGCACAAGAGCAAGTAATTGTAAATATTTCATCTTATTTCTTTCTTTTAGTAGTGTATTCAATCAAGCCTAAAATTGACTTTTTTGCATCTGAATCTGGAACATCCTTGATCGAGTCAACTGCCATGTCTTTGTATTCTAGCATCTTCTTGTGGGTATAATCAATACCTCCATTTTCAATAACTAGTTGAACGGCTCTTCTGACTTTCTTAGGGTTTTCATTATGGTTTTTAACGATATTGATCAGTTCCTTTTTTATTTCCGGTGTGCTATTGTTTAACACATAAATCAACGGAAGTGTCATTTTTCTTTCGCGAATATCTAGGCCTGTTGGTTTACCAATTTCACCTGGTTCGCCATAATCGAAAATATCATCTTTCAATTGAAATGCAATTCCAATATGCTCTCCGAACAAGCGCATTTTCTCAGTTTCGTCAAAACGTTCAACACTGATCGCTCCTGCTTCGCAACACGTTGAGATTAACGATGCTGTTTTTTGACGAATTACTTCGAAGTAAACCTCTTCGGTTATATCTAATTTTCGGGCTTTTTCCAATTGAAGAAGTTCTCCTTCGGACATTTCACGAACGGCTCTAGCAACAACTTCAAGAAGCTTTGTGTTGTTCTTCTCTATCGAAAGTAAAAGAACCTTCGAAAGCATATAATCACCAACTAGAACTGCTATTTTGTTTTTCCAGAGCGCATTAACTGAAAAGAACCCTCTTCTTTCATTTGCATCATCTACAACGTCGTCATGAACAAGTGTAGCAGTATGAAGAAGTTCAACTAAAGTGGCTGCATCATAGGTCTTATCGTTAATCTTCCCAAGCATTTTGGCTGTTAGAAAAATAAACATCGGGCGCATTTGTTTTCCCTTTCTTCGAATGATGTAGTGGGTTACTTTATCCAATAGCGGAACCTTTGACTTCATGCTCGCTCTAAAACGTCCTTCAAATTCAGACATTTCAGATGATATTGGTTCCATTATTTCCTTGACAGACATCATATGTACAAATATAAGAGTTACGATGCCGAATCCATTCAAAACTTGAGACTAAAGAGTAAAAGCTTCAAATTGCTTGATGTTATGATAGGTTCATGGATTGAACGAAAGTTTAGAGCAAAAAAAAGTCCCGTTTCGGTTATAACCGAAACGGGACTTGTATATATCTAGTTCAATAATTATTTATTATCAACGACTTGAATAAATCCATGTCCTTCAAGTGGCTCTGCACTTGGATCGATACCTTTAATTATATACTTGTAGAAGTATGTTCCTTCTTGAACTTTATTTCCATTTAGAAGCGTTCCGTCCCAACCAAGATTTAAACCTCGTTGATCGAATACTACGTTCCCCCATCTGTTAAGAATAATAAGGTGAACCTCTACTGCATTCGTAACTTCTAAGGCATAAACATCATTCACATCATCTCCGTTTGGAGTAAAGACATTCGGTGCAACAACAGTTGGGAATGGATATTCACAAGTGTTATTGTCAATAGTTGCACTCGGATTGTAGTTAAGCGCTAAAGGGTCTGTACATCCACAAGGTACAACAGTAATTTCTGCGTAGTTTGTATCTGCACAATCTCCTCCTGGTGCAAATGCAAGTAACATAACAGTCGAAGTTGTCGTAAATGTGTGAGATGGGTTTTCAGCAGAAGAGTTCGGTGTTAAATCTCCCCAAACCCAAGTATATGAATCCGTGTTTTGACTTAGGTTTGTGAAGTCTACAACTACTGGAGAACACCCTTCCACTACAAGTGGAGTGAAATCAGCATCTGGTGGATTATCAACATCAACATAAACACTATCGCTTACTTCACAAACATCATCCGATATAGTGAAAACATACCATCCCGGTGAAAGAGTCTGAGGAGTTGATGTAGCATCTATAGAGAAAGCACCAGTACCATTTGGTCCTGTCCAATTGAAAAATGGCTGTCCCAATACATCAGTTTCACCCGAAAAAGTTGCTGCAGCAGCTCCATCATTGTCACATGCACTGGAATTGAACGGGAAAAGATCATCAATTGCCAGAGTTTGGTTGACGAGCATCCAGACACTGTCGGTGGTTATAAAGCCACAGCCATCGGTGACGTCCACGGTGTACAGTATAAGGTCTTGAGGATTGCCGTTTGTTCCAAATGTTGTTGGATTCAATGTGTCTCCTGTCGACCATTCTATTGACCAAGGGCCAATTGCATCTGCAAAGTTTGTTACTTCAGCATCTAATGAGTCAGTTGGACAAAAAGCATATAATGTATCAACTAAGTCATAAGTCATAGAGTTCGTGTACGTGCTAATAAAGACTGTATCAGAAGTACAGTTGTAAACACCATTCGTATCATATACATCAGCAATAAAGAACGTGTCAGATGCTACAGGTGGTGTGTACCAGAAGCTAGATGAATCAGCTACACCATCGTTATTCCAATCGATAAATCCTATATCACAAACATCTGCATCTATATACATATTATCTATACCCCAGTTGTCACAACATGTTCCACTTGAGAATTCTTGGAACCATCTAAATCTAGTTGATGGCGATAATGCGATTGCAGGAATAGGAACGATAAATGAATTCCAAGTAGTATAAGGTGTTACACCAGCAGCAACGCCGCCACCAGTTCCAGGGTTTTGAGCAAGTTGGAAACCTCCTGGGCTAAAGTAAGTGATCGCGACCCATGGACCATTGTTAACACTGAATTGAACTTCTACACCTTCATTGGCGAGATCGGGCCCTTCACAGGGTGCTCCACCGCCTTGAACTGCGTAAACCATATCGAAATAGATAAACCCACCACATGCGACATTTAAATCTGCCGTAACAATTTGAGGAGCTGTAGCTCCAGCAGTAGAAGCCCAATAATATGGCGTTCCATCTATACCTAAACCACATGGTTGACTGAATTGTGACCCGCCAGTCGCTGACCATCCTGCCGGCAATAAACCATCATTAAACTGATAAGAAAGAGAATCTGGTGCATTGGCAGAAATGAGTACAGAATCACCAGGACATACTTGAGCGCTGTCAGGTGTTACAGGGATGCAAAACTGAGCACTTCCAGCAAATGATATTGCTAGAAAAAGGAGTGTAAATATTGAACTTTTCATAATTACTTAATATTAAGGATATCCAGATTAATTGACTCTAATGTTCCAGAATTCAACTGATAAGGATTGTTAATTAATAATGCTAGTTCACCAATTTTCATTGTTGATTCTCCTTCAACTGATGTCGAAGCAGGAACTGCTAACATGTGCTTTGATTCTCTTGTGTCTCCACAACCATAACACTCGTTGTCAAAAATTATTTGAAAATTGAATTCAACACTCTTTTCAGTAGTGTTTGTATTCACTAAGCGAATAAACGCATATGTGAATGCATCAGGTGCACCTACATCGCATTTTTCTTGTTTGAGATAAACTTCTACTCCATCTTTAGTAGTAAGTAGTGACCAATCTTGCGATAATTTATCTGCTGTGATTGCGTTTTGGGAGAACCCATTGAACGACACCATAGCAGTGAATATCAGGAAGATAGATTTAATAATTAGGCTTTGTTTCATAGTGTGTGTGTGTTTTAACTAAGGCCAAGACGACAACTTTCGTCCAAAGGATGCACAAAGGTCGCTTTTATTTGCAATTTAATTGCAATTTAAATCTGTGAATTTCACAAAACGTCCAATTATTAACGATTCAAAGGTATATTGAATTGAATCATAACATTGATTGTAAAAGGATTGGGGTCTTTTATTATTAAGATTTCAAGACACGATCTTCTTTTTTAATGGCATTGTTTTTATTTGCCAATTGACCGCAAGCTGCATCAATATCTTTACCTCGACTTCTTCGAATATTCACGATTAGGTTTCTCTTTTCCAAATAGGCTGCGAATGCATCCACTTTTGCTACGGATGTCTGTTGGAATTCACCATCATCAATTGGGTTGTATTCAATGATGTTGATTTTACAAGGAACGCATTTTGAAAATTCTGCCAATTCTTGAGCATCTTCAAGTGCATCGTTAAAGTCTTTAAAGATTATATATTCAAAAGTGACTCTTGATCCCGTTTTTTCATGAAAATAAACCAATGCTTCTCTCAATGATTCAAGATTGTTAGAATCGTTGATGTCCATTATATGGCTTCTCTTCTTGTCGTTTGCAGCATGAAGAGATAAGGCCAAATTGAATTTCACGTCGTCATCGCCTAATTTTTTAATCATTTTGGCAATTCCAGCTGTTGAAATCGTAATTCTTTTAGGAGAAATTCCAAGTCCTTGCTCTGAAGTTAATAGTTCAGTTGACTTAAGCATGTTGTTGTAATTCAACAATGGTTCGCCCATTCCCATATATACAATGTTGGAAAGGGTCGTTTCGTATCGTGAACTTGCTTGGTCTCTTAAATAAGCGACTTGATCAACCATCTCCCCTGCGGAAAGGTTTTTCATTAGCTTTAATTTACCCGTTGCACAAAACTTACAAGCGAGGCTGCATCCGACTTGAGATGATATACAAGCCGTCATTCTTTTCGATGTAGGAATTAGAACGCCTTCAATTATGCGGCCATCAATAGTGTTAAATGCACACTTTATGGTTTTGTCAGAACTGATTTGTTGATCTTGTAATTCAAGATGATCAATGTGGAAGTTTGCTTCCAATTTATCGCGCAACGATTTAGACAAGCTCGACATCTGTTCAAATGAACTCGCGTCCTTTTGCCACAGCCATTCAAAAATTTGCTTTGCTCTAAACGGTTGTTCAGATAAATCCGTCATAACAGCCTTTAAGCCATTTAAATCTAGAGTTCGAATATTTTGCTTTTCCTTCATTGAGGGTGCAAAGATAGGTGATTTGCTTAAATAAAGTCTACGTCGTCCTTATTTACTAAATAAGTTTGTCCACTTGAAGTTTCAATTTTAATCATTGATTCTTTGTGGTCTCCAACTTTTTCCACTCGAGTACCGGCCTTTAATACGACTTGATCTTTGTCAAGAGTTACGGCATCATTGTCCAATAGAGTAGGGATGGATGTTTTTGTTACCAAAGCGAAATTGTGATTGTTCTCATAATTATGAGCACTTGATGCGATGTAAATTGCAAAGAGCATTATTGATAGAGAAAATACGGCGCTGACAAGGAAGACTCGTTTTTTTGATAAGTCTTTGGCTTTTAGAAAAAAGAAAAAGAGGATTGCAACAAGAAACGATACGAAGAGACTAATATAGGCCCAAGTATTGGATTTTATTCCATATAAAGTCCGTTCGAAATGGCTCAATTGTGAGT
>JAWUWJ010000111.1:0-14925 GCA_034111925.1 Crocinitomicaceae bacterium | reverse complement strand
GGTTCCCTGTTGTTTGATGGGTTTACTTGCCCCGGCTTTTTTTGTTTCGTCAGTGTCATCGGATCATCAGTGATTTTTATACTAGAAATATAAGATAAGATAAAATTAGGTAACAACAATGATACCAATTGAAGTTCAGGTGTTTATGCGTAATCTTTTGAGTACTTATACGCAATGATTGTTTTAGGTGACAATAGAGAGGGAGCTCTTAAAAAGAGCCAGCCTGGCCAGAAAGTTAATGGATTCATTCTTTTTGCACTGAAAGTGAGGCTATAACTCTATGCCTTTTATAGGTTGTGAGTAGTTATACTCATTTTTTTACTACCATTAAGTTATTAGATTTGATCAATCGAATAACTAAAATCAATTGATACTTATATGAAAAAATACGCCTGGCTCATTATTTCTACTGAGAAAGAAACCATAAATATTGGTATTGATTGATTGCTCTTACTTCATGAGCTTTGTAGTATGCAGTTAAATGTTTTAGCTGCTTAACTAAAATTCAATAATTATGAGTGAACAAGATTTTAATTACACACTTTATGTTTCTGCGGAAAATGAAGCACAGCATCCTTACGAATTGCAAATTTCGACACTGTTCAGTGAGTCTGAATATCAGGCTGGCGAATGGAGTATTATTCAATCTCCACAAGGTACAACGGACGCCTTGGTGCTTCAGTTAAAAGTATTACCTGGAACTGACGTAGAAATTATACATGATTTGAATCTTGGAATTTTACCAACTTATGTTCCAGAATGGGAAATTGATGTTGAATACATTGATGGCGTTACTAATGCATCATTAGGGAGAAAGAAGAAAAATACGCAACAAGCAAAAATTGTAGCGACGCCTAAACCTTTAAACGAGTAATTTACTTAATGAGTAAAATTTTTAAATACCTATATGTCTCATACTTGTTCGGCACTTCATTTATGGTCGCTGGGCAGGTATCAGATGTCTCTGAAGTGAACTCTCTAAATGATTCAAGTTATTATTTAGGGAGTTCATCTCCTAAGCTTGCTTTCAAGGTTGCTCAAAAAAGTGCGGTGATGGCAAAGAATATTCATTATAAACTGGGCGAGATAATGGCATATTGCCGAATAGGAAATGCTCTCGTCGCAATGGATGAGTTGAATGCCGCTTTGTTTAATTATGGTAAAGCTGAGGAACTGTTTGAAAAATCGAAAGAGGATTCAATTGTGTTATCTAAGATTTACATCTATCAATCATCGGTTTATTTAAATAAAGGGAATCCGGAAAGAGCTTTGTCGAATTATGAAACAGCATTGAAAATAGCAGAGAGACGTTCGAATGGAGTAATTATGGCAAGCGCGATAATGAACATGAGCCTTATTTATAAAGAACGCGGAGATTACAAAAAAGCATTGCAATTGCTTCATGAGTCAGTATTAATTCTTCCAGAGAAAAATAAAGATGAACTCGGAACGATGCATAATGGTATAGGAAATATTTATCAAGATGAAGGGAGGATTGAAGAAGCCATTAATGAATTTAAAAAGGCAGAGTCTTTCTTTATAGCCTCGAATAATTTGAATTCAATCCTTAAAGTAAATAATAATATTGGGAATTGTTTTTGGGATTTAGATAAAGGAGACAGCGCTATGTTTTTTTACCGTAAAGCTCTTCCATTGGCAATTGAAAAGTCATTTAAAGAAACCGAAGGAATAATTTATCAAAATATAGGAGCGATTTTTACAGAGCAAGGTGAACTAGATTCGGCGAGTTATTACTTCAGCAAAAGTATTGAGATTAAGAAAAAAGCGCAGGACAATGATGGATTACTTGAAACATTAAAAAGCATTGGAGAAATTGCCTTTTTAAGGAATAATATTGACGAAGCACTTGAGGTGTATTCCGAAGCTTATGATTTAGCAGTCTCGCTTGGCTATTTAGAAGATCTAGAGCACATAACCCGAGAGCTTTCTGCTTGTTATCAAAAGAAAAATGATTGGGATAAGGCATTGTATAACCTTGAATTGTCTAAGAGTTATAGAGATTCTATTTCAGAGAAATTGAGCGATGCTTTGGTCTATGAAATTAATTTTGAACAAGAAAAGCGAAGAGTTGCAGAGCTTAAACTAAAACTTAAAAAGAGGGATGTTCAATTAGAAAAACAGGCCTTTTTCTTGTGGTCAATCGGGATATTGGCGTTTTGCGTTATTCTCTTTTTTTATGTATTGTTTAAACTGAACAAGCATAAAAGAAAAGCAGCTGAGATTCAAAAGGAAAATATTCAAAAGGAAAAAGAAATTGGAGAATTAATAAACAAGCAAGAACAAGCGGAATTAAGTGCGATGTATGACGGGCAGGAATCGGAAAGAAATCGAATTGCACTAGAGCTACACGATAAATTGGGAGGAATGCTTTCTACAGTTAAATTATATTTTAAATCGATTGATACGCAAATTAATAACTTAAAAGAGGAAAATATAGATCAGTATCAAAAGGCAAATGTATTATTGGATGAAGCTTGCGATGAAACTCGTAAAATTGCACACCAACTTTCTTCAAAGAGTCTTGGAAGAATTGGTTTATTTGCAACCGTCGAAAAAATGCAAAGGCAAATCAATGATTCAGGACAAATTAAGTTTGAACTTACCACACATGGTACTGATGAGAACTTGAAAACACTCAATCAAATTTCTATTTATCGAATTATACAAGAGTTGATGAGTAATATTCTAAAACATGCTATAGCCACTGAAATTAATGTGCAATTGAATGTGTTTGATGAAATATTTAATCTAATTATTGAAGATGATGGAATTGGATTTGACTTGAATCTTATGATTAATAATTCGGGAATTGGACTGCGAGAGGCTGAAGCCCGCATAAAGAACATGAATGGAATTTTTTCTATTGATAGCGGAAGAGGCGGCGGTACCACAATTACAATTGATATTCCATTAAAAAAAGAAGTATGATAAAAGTACTGTTAGGAGATGACCACGAAATAGTTTTGGATGGGTTAAAATCAGTTTTGAAATATGAGGAAGGCATTGAGGTTGTTGGAACGGCAAAGAACGGTGAAGAAGCCATTCAAATTATTGAAAATAGTGAAGTTGATGTTGCCGTTCTAGATATTAATATGCCTATAATGAATGGTATTGAGGCAACTAGGATTATTCGCAGTCATAGTACTACTAAAGTGTTAATATTATCAATGTACGACACTTACGAATTTATTGACGAATTGATTGATGCTGGTTGTCAGGGATATATCCTTAAAAATAAGGGGCAAGAGGAACTTGTAAATGCTATTCGAAGAGTCCATAATGGAAAAATCTATTTTGGTGAACATGTCCAGGAGAAGATAATGGAAGAACGATTGAAACCAAAAAAAAATGCTACAGAAACTCCTTTGAAACTCACGAAAAGAGAAATTGAAGTTTTAAAGCTAATTGCTCAAGAATTTACATCACCAGAAATTGCCAAAAAACTATGTATTGTTGAGGCAACTGTGAATACCCATAGACGAAATTTAATTAGCAAACTTAAGGTTCGAAATTCATTAGGTCTAGTAAGTTATGCCTATAAGAATGGGTTGATCGAATAACAGAATCTTTACCTGAAAAATCACGAAAGCACCTGAATTTAATTTCTAGGTGCTTTATTGTTGTTCCAAAAGTTCATTTTCTACCTAAATATAGGTAGAAGTGTTGTCGATAAATCTAGGGTTTTAATTACTTCATTTAGTCACGTAATTTGTTGTAAAACAATTTACATGAAAAAATTCGAGTATGACGTAGCGCTTTCTTTTGCTGAAGAAGATCTGAATATAGCTCTAAGTATTTATTTGTCGCTGAAGCTAACTAAAGAAGATAATTCGATTTTTTATTATAAAAAATCACTCGATACTACTGGAAAAGTATTGAAAGACGAATTACCAGAAATATACAAGCATAAATCCAGGTTTGTTCTAATGCTCGTCTCTAAAAACTATGTAAATAAAGACAAGGTATACGCACCAATAGAGGCTGAGGCTATCATTCAACGTTGGAAATTCAACCCCAAAGAATCGTTTTTGATTCCGGTACTTATAGATGAAACACCCTTAGTCTCAGTTGACGTTTCATTACCAGAGGGAATTGCTCGTGTAAAATGGAATCATGATCCAGAGGCTCTGGCCAAAAGTATTTGGGAATTGGTAAGAAAAAACGGTACTGATGCAAATGGTGAAGAGCAGTCTGCTAGTGATGCTGGAAAAATTCCAAGAAATAACTCTACTATTAACACTGATGTTAAAGGAGGGAACGGTTCGGTAATCAAAACAAGTGCTCATATTGGTGATGTTAAATACTCTAAATAATAAATTATGGAGAGGTCCAGCCAAAAAACACAAAAGAATAAAGAAGAATCAACATCTCACTCTGAAAATTTAGATAATACAGAATCCGATCAAATAAATGAAACTAAGATCAGCACGGATATAAGTGGTGGAGATGGGGCAACAATTCATACGGAAAGCCACATTGGAGATGTTCATCATCACATTGCATTGTTATCGGAAGAGTGGAGGGATTCATTCCATAAAGCGGGAATGTTTGAGCAGAGGGAATCTATTAAAGTACGTCCTACAAAGTTTTATAGGGGCCAAATTGAAAATGTTGAAAAATATAGACTGTCGGAACACATTAAGGCGTGTCAAGGCGTATTGAACAAAGAAAATATAATTTTGATTACGTGTGTTGATAAATCAATACTTAACGGAGTAATAGATTTTATTTCAGACGCTTATGTGTCCAGTGGGCATGAGATTCAAGAACTTTTTTATGAGGATTATGATAGCATGACTATTTCCAAAATAGTAAAGGCTATTGTTGAACGAGATTTCAAATGGCAAGGTAAACTGATCCTTTTCGTTCGTGATTCGGGAACGTATGGTTCTGGTCAACAACCGCCGTCAATTCGTGATTTGAATAAAATTGAATCGAATCAAGAGGCAAGAATTAAAGGATTGATTCGAGAAACAGGATGTAAAATAATTTATGTTTCATCATCAACAACTTACACTAAAACAGTATTCAAAAATTATCACATTAATTTCCTTGAACCTTTTTTAAATTTTTACGATAGATTCGATTTGATAGATTCGATAAATGATTATCAACAAGAGAAAAGAATACCACAAAATGAACTTGAATTGCTGGATTGCTTAAAGTCTTCACTTAATGAAGACGAATTTGAAACAGCAATTGCAACATATGAAGTCAATAAAAAAATATTTATTGATGCTCTTGATAAGGAAGGTGTTTACCCGTATGTACTTTTCGTTGGAACGTTTTTTAGAGGCCTCGAATTTGATGAGTTTCAGGATTTCTTGTTTTTACTTATTGAACAAGTTGAGAAAGAAGAGGAGGCTGAAAAGTTAATGCATCATTGGAATAAGCAGGCCGACAATATTCTTAAGGAAACTGGATTGAATAATACAGATCAAGCCAATTTTAGATTGATAGATTTTAATCAGGAAGCTGATGCTAAATCGTGTAAAAATGTATTGGTAAAAGAAAGGCGTGTATTGGTCGATAGAATGGCCAATGTCATAACAAGTACGACATTCTTTTTTTATCAAAATTTTAGACCTTCTACAACGCAAAAAATGAATGTTTTCATAGCAATTTTTGGTCAAGCTTATGGGCGATACTATAAACACGAGGTTCCATTTAGTTTTTTAGACATTATAGAAGAAACGGCTGAACGGTTAAAAAAAACACGAAGACCTAAACGCAAATCACGATCTGATAACGAAACCTTAAAGTTGATTTTGAAGAAATGTAAGGCACTAAAAAAAAATCAACCAAGTTATTATTTTTTTAGAAGTATTAACCTCCTTCAAATTAATAATATAGAGTTGAAAGAGATAATTAGAGGATTACCTCATTTGAAATACTTGATACAAGAAGAATTACGGTTACCGGAAAATTTCAGTCTTGAACAAGTAATGCCAGAGTTAAAAATAGTTAAAGAGAAAGCAGAGCAATTAGTTGATTATACGAATCAACAGTGGACAATTGCTAATGGTGAGTACAATTATTTAATTCGTAGATTTTCGAGCTTATTGATTGAAATGGAATTGGATGCAAATTCTGCCCAGGTAGTTGATTTAATTTTAGATGAAGCAGTTGATAATCAAGGAAGATATAATTCCGTTTTTGATGTAATTAATGAACTTTATTATAGAAGTGATAAGCCTGTACTAAGTTGGTATATAAAATCACTCAGTTCATCGAAAAGAAATGAGCGAGAAAGGGCTTTTTGGGGAATGTTCGATCTATTGTCACTCGATCCAACAAATTTTCATAAGCTGTTCGCAGAATTAATAACTCACTTTCCGGTTGCCAATTTAGAAGAAGTTTTTTCACTTAAGGATAAACAGTTAGGGCTTTGCATTTTTTTGCATTTTCACAGTCATTCACGACAAAAACAGAATGAATTAGATAAGTCAAATAATCAAATAGATGAGGCTGAATTAGCCTTTCAAGAAAGCATTTTTAATTCGGGTATAAAGCAAGTTGAAGAGTTTATTCCAAATTTAGTCGAACTTTTTACTCTCGTTGAATTTAAGGAGATTTATGAAGAACTGTTCCACAATGATCCATATTTCAAATACAAATCTTCCCATCAAATGGCAATTGAAGTTTTCTTGTTTTGGTATAGAATCTTATCAGGTGTTAATCAGGAAAAAATCATTACTCTTTTGGTTGATGTTATAAAATCGAATATTAAAAAAACAGTTGTTCAACGAAGTTTTAAGCAAGCGATAAAAGAACTAAGAAGTAAATACAATAAAGTAATTATTAATTCTACAAACCATGTAGAACGAAAACAAGCAATTGAGAAACGTGATCAATTTGTTCAATTTATAAAATTAATACAATGAAAACATTTGAAAAATTAGTACAAGAAATCAGTTCAAAGGGAAATCATAAGGTTGATGAAGAAACTGAGAAGTTGGTAATTTACCGTCCTCGAACAGGCGAATACTTTTACCAGTCAAATTATTTTGATCGTGTATTCAATACTTCCGACCGCCACTTTATTGTAAACTACAATCAATTTGAAAAAATTGAAGGGTTGGAGTGTGAGGTTTTTGACCCGAAGGCAAATTCAGAGATCAAACTGAAAGTTACCTGTGTTGTAGGATGCATTCGATCTAAAGCGCATAAGTTGGTCAAACTTGTCAGTAAATCAAACGATTTGGAAACAGCGGTACGCGATTTATTTGTGAATTGGACGAATGCCTTTATTGACATTAGTAATGAAAGCATCAAAAAGGATTTTACTGAGATTGACGGAAAACTCAGAAGTCACTATGAAGAGTATGCAGCGTCAAGGGGAATCCGTTTAACCATTATTAGAATAGACCTTGATGATGAAACAGGTGAATTTTTAGAAGGTTTTTCTTTTGCAACAGATAAAGATGAAGATCCGAACTACGAAGAGGATAAATTTCACACAAAAGAGGCCGATGTTGATGTTCGTTTGCGAATCAATGTGAGCGGGAAGGGAGAGTCTTTAGGTGGAAACCTGCCCAAGTACAATCGTAAGGGTAAATCATTGATTAAAGAGATCAAGTTGCAAACCATTGAGTTTGTTAGACATTGGATGCGAAAAATATCTCCAGAAGAAATTTACATGTCTGATAGAGACAAAAAACTTGATGAATTGGTTTCGGATTTAACGAAATATTATAGAACAGAATTCAATGTTTTCAGCCCTAGCTTTAGTTTGTCAGTGTTAGACACCGAGCCTAAACTTCGAGTTGAAAGCTTAATGAGCCAAGAGGGGAAGATTTGTGTTGAAGATGCAACAGAAGATATTAAGTACGACATAATCTACAGCGTTGTAGGAGTATCAAATTGGTCAAAGTTTATTCTGAGACAAAAACGATATTTCGGTCATACACATGAAGAGTATGCAACATTGACAGAACTGATGCATAATGAAATTGAGAGAGGAGTCAATAGGTCATATGGCGCAAAAATGGAATGGTTAAAAACGGATGAATTCGACGATTTCATTCGTGGTTTGTATAAAAAGGCTGCTATTGAGGTCGTGGATGCGCAATTTGGATTGGTTCTCGGAACTCCAAATTTAAGAAGACACACCACGGTGGAAGAAACGAATCCAGTGCATGAAGCCATGAGAAAAATTGACATCCAGAAGATGAAGCGAAAGCAACTATTGGAGCAATTGGAAGAGTATGAATTGTCTGGAGATATGGAAGAAGAAATTGAAGAGATTGAAACTAAACTTTTGAAAGTCAATGCGAAAATGAAAGTGATTCGAAAAGAACTCCCTCCTTCAACTCCGACTGGCGAAAATTTAAACAACAATTTAAACAATCATGAAAGACTTACAGATTGAACCGTTATTTAGGTACTTAAAATTACTCCCATATTCGTTAATCAGAAAATCACTTCATAAATTTTTTAATGTCGTGAGGTTAAAGCAAATTTCGCTTCGACTAGATAAAGTTGTGTACTACGTGTTTCAACTCAAACGCCTGGATTTTATTATGCCATTAACACATGAAAAAGAGAAAATCAGAAATATTGATATTGTTCTTAAACGACAAAATATTTCGTTGAATCCAATCTTAAACCTAAACCAAAAACCATGATACGAATCTTATTGTTCTTTTCTAAAACAGATTACGCGGTATATAAGCATTGCACGATTTATGCAAAAAATATGCAATTATCACTAGGGCTTTTTGTAATTCTAACGGGAATTCTTGCTTTCGTCTCCGGCTCTTATGCCATCTCCAATTTGTTCGTTGAATTTGACTGGGAAACAAATACCATAAGCTTTAATTCAGTTGGAACTTACCTCACACCGATGTTAGGCTTGTTTTATGCTATTATGATTATGGCTATCGATCGGGAAATCGTTTCAGCAAAAAGTAAAATGGCCGTTTTTTTTAGAATTCCTTTAGCAATAGTAATTGGCGCTGTAGTTGCAGTCCCAATTGAATTAAAGATGTTAGAAGGCAAAATAGAAAAACAACTTATAGAAGATTACAAATCAGAAAACGCTGGAGAAAGACAAATCAAAGAGAATGCATTGATAAGTCTAGATGGCAGAAGAGCAGAACTAGAGGCACAAGTGCAATTTTATTGGGATAAGATCAATTATTGGTCGAACATAATGCAACAAGAAACAGTAGGGAGAGTAACTGCAGGTCGAACAGGGAAATCAGGTCAAGGCCCTGCTTATGAAGAAGCTCAAAGAAATATGAATCTACACGAACGAAATCGGGATCAAGCTCAGAAAAAATTGGATGATTTTTTGACAAATGAATACGATCAAAAATCAATTTTGATTAATGAGGATTATGGAAAACAGCAAGTTACGCAGCAGTTTGACCTTTTGTCTAAGTACCAAGCTTTGGCTAAGTTAGAAGCAAATGATGCGACAAACGCGGTGACTAAAATGACTTGGGGAATCACTATTTTATTTATGCTTTTTGAAATAATTCCGAGTCTCATTAAATTAATGACTCCACCAACGGAGTACGATGCACTAATAGAAGCGAGACGTCGGTTGAACATTCAATTGACAAACGCCCTCGCAAACGAAGGACTGGAGGACCTGGATTCAGATGACTTAAAATTAGTCTTTAATGAGATTGACAAAAAATCAACTATTAAAGATAAAAAGCCAATGTATTATATCAGCGACATCAAGAAAAGACTGATTATTGACTAGATTTTTTGCTTTAAATCCGAAGGATACCTAAATCTAATGAGTAAAACGTCCTTAGATATGTTGTTTTAATAAAGTTAAAGTTGACGGAACTTTACAAATAAAAATGAAATCAATCCAAAGAAAGTATACAAAAGAAATTCATAATGAACTGGGATATTGGGGGACTTGGCTACCTTCAAATAAGCTTTGTTTGGGTGATGTTGGAGTTATTAAAAATGGTATTTTTCATTTTATAACATCTTTAGAAAATGAAGAGATTCCTTTTCGTAAGATTAGTAGAAGTGGATTTTCGAGCCACGAATATGCCTCGAAGGGTGCTGTAAACATTCATTCCAAATTTTCAGGTGAGGCTAGCTTACCAGAGAGTAATTTAAAAATTGATGAGTCTGGTATTATTGTCAACTTCAATTCTGTCAATGCCATTTGTTTTAGAATCGATAAAGCAAAAACAAGTAGGATTGACAATTTGCATGAGTTGGAAGGTGAAATTCTGCGCCGTTGTGAAAATGGACACTGGCAAAAAGATTGGGTTTTGATAAATGAATTAATAACCGCTGGTAATAGTATCGTACTTGTAAGCAATGGCGTAAATTCTAAAATTGAATTTCAGCTTAACGGGGAACTTGAGAAATTGGGGAACGTGAAACTGGATGCTCATCATAAAGTAGTTTATGAAAGAAACATGGCGTATAAGATGTTGACAGAAGATGAGACGACCCCTCTATTTAAAGTCATGGGAGTTTCTTCAAAATGGTTTGGTGAGAAAAGAATGATTCCTAAAAACACTGAATTTGTAAAAGAATTAGAACCAGATGAACCTACTATTCTTAGAGAGATTGAACCGGGTAATTACGATTAAATACCTAGAAGTAGGTAGATCAATTTCATTAGTTCTGTCGTTTTTTGGACAAGAGTTTTAGGGGAACTTTGTCTAAAAAAAGACATGACAGATTACGAAAAATTAATTGCAAGTATTAACGCTCGATCCAACCCTGAAAACCTTGAATTTGAAAAAGCGTTTAAAAATGAAATACTTGAAATCAAATATGGAAATGTAGAAAAATACATAAGATTAGCAATGCATGGAGTCGACCAAGCATATACGTCGAGAATTCGAGAAGCGGGTGATAAAGTAAAAGGACATCTCAAAGCAGTTCTCAATGAAGTGACGTATAAATATCAAGGCTCTGTTGAGACGAACACCCATATTGTAGCTACGAGCGATATTGATTTATTGGTGATTACAGATAAATTTTGGACGCCGGACTACACCGAAATAAAGAGTATTCTAGAAAGTCTAGTTAAAAGACGAGAATTCACTCAGGAAAAAATACAATTACTTGAATCAATTGCCTCTCCTCCATTTTACAATGGAAATGCAAATCAAGACTTACGCTTGAATCGATTTTATTCCGAAAAAAAACTATTGAGTGTTTACAACAATTGTACTATCGATAAACCGAAGGCCATCCAAATTACAAACCAATCCCTAAAAAAGGAAGTGGATGTAGTTATCGCAGGTTGGTTTGACAGCACAAAGTCCATTGTTCATAATCAAGAGACAGACTATCGTGGAATTCAAATTTATAACAAGAAACTTAATGTAAGAGAAGGTGCCGACTTTCCTTTTTTAAAGATTAAGCTTCTCAATGAGAGAAGTACTATTACCAATGGCCGACTTAAAAAAATGATTCGTTTTCTCAAGAATATTAAGGCAAACCTAAACGACGGTGAAATTGAACAAATTACGCAACTCAAGAGCTTTCAATTCAACGCAATTTGCTTTGACATTGTTTTGGATAAGTACAAAAACAAAAACATTTTTGAATTGGTCGCAGTTGTTTATGTGCAATTGAAAAGTCTCTATAAGAATGATGTTCACAGAAACAATTTGATGGCTGTTGACGACAGTGAGAACATATTCAAGGATCTATCGAACGCAACAATTGAATTGAAATTACTTATGGATTCAATTTTTCCAATTATAGCTGATTTACATAAACAAAGAATAGTATGACAAGAAAACGCAATATTTTCATTGGCTGTTCGAAAAAAGAACGTTCACTGGCAGAGCAAGCAAAAGAAGTTTTAGAGAGTGATTTTGATGTTACTATTTGGGACGATTCGCTTTGGGAAACAAGCACTGAAGCATTTAAATTGAACGACAGTATTTTGCAGGGGTTGCTTCGATCATCTCTACAATTCGATTTTGCAATTATGATTGGAACAACTGATGACAAAGTGGAGAAGAAGGGGGAAATAGTATTACAGGCTCGTGACAATGTGCTATTTGAATTGGGACTTTTTATGGGAAGAATGGGGCTTCGAAACTGCGCCTTTATCGTTGATCGACAGTTAGATATTATGGAAGATCTTAAGGGAATTATTCTTTCAAAGTTTGAATATAATAATGAAACTTCTTTTAAAATAGCAGCTGAAAAGGTAAAACAGTCATTTATTAAGAATCAAGATTGTGCGGTTAATTTTTTTCCATCTGCAACTTTGGCTGCTGCGTATTTTGAAAACCTAATTCTTCCAACATATTATTACTTGGTTGGATCGAATGGGCTGGAAATAGAAGGTGAAAAGTATAAAAATTGGAAATTTAAAATAGTAATTCCTAAATCCCTTGCAAAAGATGTTAACGTACAGTTTCAATCGTATAAAAATGACAATGAGATAAAAGGATTAACGATTGAAGCGCCAGGTAGGGTGCGTAAACTCCTTTTAGAAACCAACATTGAAAATGGAATCCCAGTTATTGTAGATTTCCCAACAATACTGGCGGGGATAAATCATGCAATTAAGCATCTACTCCCTAATGAATTTAATCAGACGAGTGAGGATTACGCAAAGATTCTAGAAAGAGAGTTAGAGCGATTTAAAACATCACTTATGATTTATGCAAGTCATGAGGTTCCGGACTTGTCAAATCGGATCACTTTTGAATCAATCAACTAAAAGCGCGAAAAATGAAAAAGGCATTAATTATTGGAATCGATCATTATAAGGCCGAAATCACGAATTTAAACAGTTGCGTTTCGTCGGCCAAATCCATATCAAAATTGCTCAGTAGAAATGAAGGCTTGAATGCCACTGAAGGCGATCTGAATTTTGATTGTAAAGTTCTTACCTCGAGTGAAAAGAGTGATTCGCCCCAAATAACACGGGTAGCATTAAAAGAAAACTGCAAGGCTCTATTCGAGGATGAGGAAGCAGATATTGCTTTGTTCTATTTTTCAGGATATGGATTTAACGATCAATTGGGAGTTTATCTTGTAACAGAAGATAATGAGCAGTATGATGAGGGAGTTTCATTGAGTGATCTTATGATTTATGCCAATAACTCAAGTATTAAAGAGATCAATATTATACTTGACAACCATTTTATCAATGAATATCAAGACAAAGGGGTTGTGGAAAATCAATTTGCTTTTCTGCGGAAAGGAATAAGCATTTTATCGGTGAAGAATTACAAGAATAAAAAAACAAACCTCTTCGCTGAATTAATGGAAACTACCCTGAAAGGAGCAAATGCAGATATTCTTGGACATGTCACTTTCATTGAAATTTATGAACAAACCGTTGACATTTTGAATGGCTTAAACTATAGCGTTACCTTCAAATCCAATGCTTCCAGGTTAACTGTTCTGAGAAAAACAATTCCTAAAATATCTTACGCCAACCTGTCCAATATTCGGAGTTATTTCAAAAGCCCACATTATAGGTTCTCTTTAGATAAGGAACACATCCCATCCCAGAAATTGGGAAAGATTGATAAACAGAAGGATTATAAAAATCTTCAGCAAATGGTGAAATACGGGTTGGTAAAACCTGTAAACGCAGATCACCTTTATTATGCAGCTTTTAATGAAAAGCATTGCAAACTAACTCAACGCGGTCAACAATACTGGGATTTACTGGAAAGAAAAAGAATTTAAATTATTAAATAGTATGGTCAAAAAAGCATTAACCATTGGTATCAATCATTATTCTGAAGGCATTGCCAATATGAACGGGTGTATAAAAGATGCTGAGGAAATAGCAAAAATATTAAGCACATCCTATTGTGAAAAGAAGAAAGGCCTTGAGGAAAATTTTTCGTGCAAGGTTCTCACTTCTAACGCAGAATTAGAAAAGCCTACGATAACACGAAAGGTTTTGAAGGAGGAAATTAAACTGCTTTTTGAGGATGAATCTGCGGAGGTTGTTCTCTTTTATTTTTCAGGGCATGGGTTTGAAAATAGTTTGGGCGGGTTTCTGGTTACACAGGATTCGGCATCATACGATGAAGGTGTTTCATTTAATGATTTGATTATGTATGCAAATAATGCCAAAGATAAAGAGGTCTTCATCATTCTCGATTGTTGCCGAAGTGGTAGTTTAGGGCATGTGGCCATAGCAAAAAATCAATTTGCTAACATTCGAGAGGGTACGAGTATTATGACAGCAAGTAACGCAAGACAAGAATCATGGGATACAGAAAGTGGAGGTGTGTTTACTCAACTAATTTGTAACGCCCTAAAAGGAGGAAGCGCCGATGTTTTCGGCAACGTTACTTTTTATCATTTGTACAGGCATGCAGAAAGTATGCTTGGTGCTTGGGAGCAAAGACCTACTCTTAAAACGAATATCAAAAAATCAGTTGTTTTAAGGCATATAGAACCTAGAATCCCACTAAGCGAAATTTCTAAGATCATAGATTATTTTCCAAATCCCGATAACAAGTTTCAACTCGATCCAGCATTCGAACCGACGGAAAATTATGAAGATGGAATTAAAGAAAGCCAGTTTTTAGAACTTCAAAACATGGCCAATAATGGAATTGTTTCACCTTTAGATGAGGTTCATATGTATTACGCTGCTATACGGTCTAAAAAATGTGAATTAACACCGCTTGGTAAGAAGTATTGGGAAATAATAAAAAGGGAGATTTGACCTTCTAATTGTTGAATTCGGTGGTCATTTTTTTTCTCAAAAAGAGCAGGTCAATTTCACTTTATTCTTTAAATCAAAAGAAAACCAAATCAATACTTAAATAGTCAATTATAACAAACAAAATCGAAATCTATGTCAAGCAAATTTAAAAATTGGGTATGGTCTAAGGGGGCAATTGTGGAGGAGCATATTCCTACGATCTGGAGAAAAGACGAATGCGGAGCGTGGATTAAATACTGTGAATACGGCAA
>JAWUWJ010000110.1:0-9331 GCA_034111925.1 Crocinitomicaceae bacterium | reverse complement strand
TTTCCGTGAGGATTTATTCCACCGTTTGGCCGTGATCTTAATTCACGTTCCTTCGTTAAACGATCGAAGAGATGATATTCCATTGCTTGCAAATCATTTTATGTCAATGGTCTGTTCTGAGCATGGTATCGCTAGAAAATCTTTTGATGATAAGGCTTTGGAGCAATTGCAAAAGACAGATTGGTCAGGTAACATCCGTGAATTGAGAAACATCATTGAGCGTTTGATTATTCTTGGGGGAGACGTCATTTCTGCTGAAGAAGTTCTTCTTTTCGCAAACCCATCGGTTACAGCAAGATAAATTTTTAAGATTATTTGTGTGAATACAATCGAATTAATTTTATATTTACCATGGTATTTAATAAATAGGTAATTGTAAAATTATGAAAAAAATAAAAATCGCACATTGGATCTTTACGGGATTGCTTTCAGTATTGTTAGTAATGGGGGCAAGCATGTACATTTTCGACCATGAAACTGCAGTTGAAAGCTTCGGAAAGTTAGGATTTCCTGAATGGTTGATCTATCCAATGGCAATTGGAAAATTTTCAGCAGTATTGATGTTGCTTACAAAATTCAATAAGAGTTTGACGCAATGGGCGTACGCTGGAATCTTCTTCAACCTTCTTTTGGCGGTTGGCGCTCACGTTGCAATATCAGATGGTGAATTTCAACCTGCACTTGTCGGACTTATTTTCCTTTTAGGATCTTACTTTACATGGAATAAATCTCAGAAAGCATAAATAGAGAAGAGTAGTGGAAGTTAAAAAAGGATATTTTCGGCAACGAGAGTATCCGTTTCTTCTACATGGAATATATTTTTCGTCACCATTTCCATCACAGTTGTCTTCACCATAACGTCTCCATCCATCCATTCTACATCTGTAGAATCACTCGCGATAATTTCAAGGTGAAGCGTGTTTAGCTCAAGATTCTTCTCCATTAAAGCTCTGTGCGAATACACACGAATAATAGGAGAGGGGTGAACTAATAATTTATTCAATTCATAAGCGTTCGCAACTGTTTTCAGTTTGCTGTACTCGTGGTAAATTTCACTTGATTTGACCGCAGTAATTTTATCTTCTGCGATGTAAGGTGATTTAGACAATGTACTCACAATGCGATGTACATGCTTTTCATGATAAACTGAATCACTTTTGTTCTTCAATTCCCACTTCGTCAATAGCTCAACATCTTCGTCATCAATAACTCCATCTTGAGCATTGATCGAATATGTCTTAATAGCTAAGGCAACGATAATCGAGAATAAAGTTAACAAGCGTAGTTTCATGTTTTCCTAATCAACGGGTTTAATATTAGCATCAATTTCAGCTCCTCCCCATTCTAAAACATTGAATCCGTCGCGAGTAAATGTTGGAATCTCCTGTGGGAGCAATCCTATCTCGTTGTAGTTGGTTCCAGCGTCTGCCCAAAGCATGTAAAAACGCGCTATTTGGGCTGGTTCAGGGCTGATGTCTAAGGTCGCAAATTCATCACATGCTTCATTAAACAGAAAGTAAATATACAAATTTGTTACGTCTTTCATGTTTGGAACCCAATATGTTATAAAATCGGCTCTTTCTTTAGAGTTGAATCCAAAGGTCGTCAACGCACTCTCGAGATAAGGAACAAGTTCGTTTTGCTGAATAATAACTCCTTGATTTCTATCGAGTTTCGAAGCATTAAATTGACATTCACCTTCCCAGAAAAGGTAGTTGAAAGTCTCACCATTGGTTGTAATATTTCCAAGTGAATCTGCCGTTACTGACCAGCCATTATTGTACTCTGGATACGTGAAAGTGAGATCGCCAGTAGTCTTTAATTGAATATTAATTTGAGTTTCCGTCTCAGGATAAAGATAGATCACTGGTTTTTTCATTATGATATCCAAGTCAGACCGTCTGAAGTTTAATTGAATTACTATATCGTGTTGCGGTTTAAGGTCTAGACTATAGATGAAAATCTCATAATGTTTTTCGTCTAGGACGAACTCAAAATTGTAAAGCCCAATATCGAGTACTTCAACGATTTCATGATTAGTGAACGTTTTTGCCGTTTTCTCCAATCCATTAATAGAGTATGTAATCTTTTCTTCTTGCAACAATGGCACAGGATCTACCTTAAATGTAATTCTGCCTTTCGTCATTTCTAGACTTGAATCCACTTCATTCGATACGATTGTATAATCGGCTACCCTAGCGAATTCCTTACCTCCAAAACAGTTGAAGGCTACAATTGAAATGAATAGAAATATGTATTTCATAATTTATACTTTAGTTGGAAGTGTTGTGAATCTTTAATTTTGGCAACTCTTGACCGCCCCATTCTAGAACTGTAAACCCTTCTCGATTTATTTTTTGGATTGGCTGAGGTGCAAGACTATGAGCAATCTCCGTCGGAAACCAAAGCATATAAATACGATACAGATTGTTTGGCTTTGGATTGATATCTAAGGTTGCAAATTGATTGCAATCTTCATTGAATACGAAATGAACAAAATTGTTTTCGTTTTGAGCCAACCTAGGCGCCCAATACGTAATGAAATCAGTTTGTTCTTTTGATGTTAATCCTGCTTCACTTAGCTTTTTCTGAAGAAATTCAGTGGCATTTTCACCTTTCACATAGAATCCAGATGCGTAGTCAGTATTTTTTAGCCGATAACGCTGTGAAGATTCCCAAAAGAGATAATTGTAAGTATCCTCTCCAAAAGTCAAATCCCCATTTGGACTGGCCATAAATTCCCACCCATCCTTGTATTCAGGATACGTGAATGTCAATTTGCCTTTAACATTGAGTTTTACTGTTACCGTTGTGTCGGTTTCTGGATACAAATAGATAATTGGTTTTTCTGTCATTATTTGCATTTCGGAACTTTCAAGGTAAACGGAGTAATAGCTGCGGTATCCTCCGGCACTGTTCAGAGAATCTGTATAAACTTCAAAATAATCGGGGCTATAAAAGAATTGAAAAATATGCTTTCCTGGAGTTGTTACCACCGTGAGTGTTGTTCCGCCTTCAAGAGTTCCAGTGACTTCCGTCCCATCAATTGAATAATTCGTTTGCATAGTAATACCTTCTATCCAAATGTTTCGAATTGTGAAGACATATTTCGTTTCTGTATTCGATAAGGTGGAATCTACTTGCGTGCTGTCCAAACTTGTACTAGGTCTGAGTTCCAATTCCTTTTGCCCAGCGTAACTTATACTTGAAACGAGTGCAATTGCCAATGTTAATGTGATTTTAAAATTCGCCATGATTATATGTTAGTTGGTTTGATCGATATTGGAAATGAGACTTGACCGCCCCATTCGAGAACCGTAAATCCATTTCTATTCATTTTTGGAATATGTTGCTCTTGCACTTCAAAAGCGGCTTCTATTGGGCTGAAAAAGATGTACAAACGATAAATATGATCTGGCGTCGGAGTTATATTCAATTCTGCAAATTTATCACAGGTCTCGTTGAATTCAAACCGTACAAAGTTCAGTTCGTTTTTTTGAATTAGAGGCCCCCAGTAAGTGATGAAATCTGCTTTTTCCTTTGATGTAAATCCAGCTGCGTTCAATTTTGCTTCCAGAAACGAAATACTGTTTTCGCCCTTAACGATAAAGCCTTCATTGAGATCGGCTGTGGATAAATGATCAGGTTGGTTGGCTTCCCAGAATAAGTAATTGTAAGTGTCGCATCCAAAAGCTAAATCCCCATTTGGACGTGCCATAAACTCCCAACCGTTTTTGTATTCTGGATAGGTGAAAATCAATTCGCCTTGAGCTTCGAGGTTGACGGTTACCAATGTATCAGTTTCTGGATACAAGTAAATAATTGGTTTTCGCATCAGTGCTGGCTGAGCTGCTTGCCAAAGGTGTACAGAGTAATTGCTACTATGGCCTGGCGCCGAATAAAGTGAATCCGAATCAACTTCGTAATACTTCGAGCTATAGTAGAATTGAAAAACATGATTTCCAGGAGTTGATACGAGAGTCAGTCTTGTTCCATTGTCAAGGTCTGCAGTCTGCGTGAAACCATCCATCGAAAAAGTAATTTGTTCTACTTCATTTCCTTCCTTGATATATTTAAAATCGAATACATATCTCGTCTCTGAATTCGTCAATGTGGAATCAACTGCTGTGCTTTGTAATTCGAATATACGAAGGCGATCAATCTCCTTCTGACCGGCGTGACTTAAACTTGAAGCCACTGTAATAGCGAGTGTTAATATGAATTTGAATTTCGTCATAGATTATATATTGGTTGGTTTGATCGATATTGGAAGTGAGACTTGGCCGCCCCATTCGAGAACTGTAAATCCATCTCGGTTCATTTTAGGAACTTGCTGCTCTTTTACTTCAAATGCTTCGTCGATTGGACTGAAAAAGATGTACAGTCGATATACGTTACTCGGTGCAGGGGATATTTTTAATTCTGCAAACTTATCACATACTTCGTTGAATTCAAACCGCACAAAGTTCAATTCGTTCTTTTGAATTAAAGGCCCCCAGAAAGTGATGAAATCGGCTTTTTCTTTTGATGTAAATATAGCGGCACTCAATTTTTCTTCCAGAAACGAAATACTATTTTCACCTTTCACAATAAAGCCTTCATTGAGATCGGCTGTAGATAAATGATCGGGTTGATCGACTTCCCAAAAAAGGTAATTGTATGTTGATTCTCCAATCTTTAAATCACCATTCGGGCTGGCTGTGCATTTCCAACCGTCGTTGTACTCTGGATATAAAATTGGGTTTTCTCCTTCAAAATCAATCTTGACTTCAACAGCCATTTCTTTCTCAGGGTAGAGGTAGATGACAGGCTTGCACGTTTTCCTTAATTGAAACCCACCACTGACTCTTAATAAGTTACGAGGGCTGAATGTAACCGAGTATTGACTGTGGAAATTTGCCTCGATTTGTAATTCAGGAGTTGTGATTGTATTCCAAGTAGAGTCGATGAAAAATTTAAATATGTGCGTCCCTGGGATCGTTTTTATCTTTAACGTAGCATCATTCGGCAATTCTTCTGTGATCTGACTTCCATTGTCTAGTGTATATGAAATTTTCGTTTGATTATTAGCACCTTTTATTCCTAAGAATTTGAACTGATAAGCTGACTCATTGGGCTTAAGATCATTGTTCTTTTTTGTTTTAATGAATTCAACAGCGGGTCTAACTTTTTCAACGGGATTGGAATGCCCAAAACTAAGTTGAGAATAACACATTACAATACAACTTAAAATCAATTTCAATGCTTTCATTGTCTAACTTTTTGGTGTGCGAACTAATATTTGCTGCGATGTTTGACCGCCCCATTCAAGAACAGTAAATCCATCTCGGTTCATTTTAGGAATCATTTGCTCTTTTACTTCAAATAATTCGTCGATTGGACTGAAAAAGATGTACAATCGATACATGGTATCTGGATTTGGGTTCACATTTAATGTTGCAAATTTATCACAGACTTCGTTGAATTCAAACCGTACAAAGTTCAATTCATTCTTTTGAATTCTCGGTCCCCAGAACGTTATGAAATCCGCTTTTTCCTTTGATGTAAATCCAGCGGCGTTCAATTTAGATTCTAAAAATGAAATACTGTTTTCGCCCTTAACGATAAATCCTTCACTTAAATCTGCAGTTGACAAATGATTCGGTTGACCGACTTCCCAGAAAAGGTAATTGTAAGTGGATTCTCCAATCTTTAAATCACCATTCGGGCTTGCGGTACATTTCCAACCGTCATTGTAAGCAGGATATAAAATTGGATGTTCTCCTTCAAAATCAATCTTCACTTCAACATCCATTTCTTTCTCAGGGTAGAGGTAGATGACAGGTTTACATACTTCATCTATTGGGATTATATCACTCGGATCGGGAACTCGGTCAAATCTGATAGAATAATAACTCCTAAATTGTTTTTCAACTTCTAGTTTTTGCGTTTTTATTTTAGTCCAATTTGAATCAATGAAGAATTGGAAAGTATGTTTCCCAGGTTTTGTTTTAATTTCAAGAATAGCATCACTTGAGAGTAATTCCACAGTTTTATCTCTACCGTCTATTTTATAAGTAACCCTTATCTTCCCCATGACTCGATTGAATCCCTGTAATTTAAAATGATAAGCCGACTCTTTGGATGTAAGGTCTTTGTCTTTTTCCGTTTTAATGAATTGAACCACGGGCGTAAAGACTTTAACTCGTGCTAGTTGCCCAAAACTAAATTGAGCACTGCACATTACGATACAACTTAAAATCAATTTATTTAGATGCATAATCTAGATACTAGTTGGATTGATCGTTATTGGTAATGAAACTTGACCGCCCCATTCTAAAACCGTAAACCCATCTCTCTTCATTTTTGGAATCTCTTGTTCTTCTACTTCAAACGCTTCGTCGATTGGGCTGAAAAAGATGTACATGCGGTAAACGTGATTCGGAGCTGGAGTTATATTTAACTCAGCAAACTTGTCACATACTTCGTTGAATTCAAACCGCACAAAGTTCAGTTCGTTCTTTTGAATTAAAGGCCCCCAGAACGTGATGAAATCCGCTTTTTCCTTTGACGTAAATCCAGCCGTGTTCAATTTTGATTCTAAAAACGAAATACTGTTCTCGCCTTTCACAATAAAGCCTTCATTTAGATCAGCTGTCGATAAATGATCGGGTTGATTCGCTTCCCAAAACAAATAATTGTAAGTGGATTCTCCAATCTTTAAATCTCCGTTTGGACTTGCAGTAAATTTCCAACCGTCATTGTAAGCAGGATATAAAAATGGATGCTCTCCTTCAAAATCAAGTTTCAATTCAACTTCTATTTCTTTCTCCGGATAGAGATAGATCACAGGCTTGCAGGTCTCAATTAATATCTGTCTGTAATCAGCTCTTGACACAATCCGAGGAGTGAATCGAACCGAATACTGACTTATAAATTGCTCCTCAACCTTGAGTTCA
This sequence comes from Crocinitomicaceae bacterium, assembly GCA_034111925.1. Lineage (GTDB taxonomy): Bacteria > Bacteroidota > Bacteroidia > Flavobacteriales_D > Crocinitomicaceae > UBA4466. The sequence continues at coordinate 2,393 of JAWUWJ010000110.1, read as the reverse complement.
TAAGCTGATACTGTATTCCAAAGCGAGTCCGTGAAAAATTTAAAGCTGTGTGCTCCAGGTGTTGTTCCCACTCTCAACGTCGCATCATCCGATAATGATTCTGTTACTAGAACCCCGTCATCTATAGAATATGAAATCTTTGACTGGCCTGTATCCGTGCTTATTCCTAAGAATTGAAAATGATAAGCCGACTCATTGGGTTGAATATTTTCGTCCTTTTCCGTTTTAATGAACTGAATACCTGACGGCATAAATTCAACTGGTGCCGCTTTCCCAAAACTAATTTGAGAACTACACAATACGATACAACTTAAAGTGATTTTGATTGCTTTCATAATTTAACTTTTTGGTGCGTTAATTGAAATTGGAGACGACATTTGGCCTCCCCATTCTAATACTGTAAATCCGCTTCTGTCAATCGGGATGATCTTTTGTCCGTCCGTTTTGATTTTTTGGTCAAGTGGTGCGATCTGAATGTAAATTCTATAAATGTGATCCGGTTCTGGTGAAATTTTCAAGTCTGCATATTTATTACAGGCTTCATTAAAATCGAAGCGAATGAAGTTGTGTTCGTTGGCTTGAATTCTCGGTCCCCAGAACGTGATGAAATCGGCTTTTTCTTTTGAAGTAAATCCAGCTGAATTCAATTTTGATTCTAAGAACGAGATGGCGTTTTGTCCTTCCACGTAAAAGCCATCCGCTAATGTGTTTCCATCCAAATGATCTTGTTCATAAGCTTCCCAAAAAAGATAGTTGTATGTGTCGTCTCCAATTTTCAAATCTCCATTGGGTTGTGCTACACATTCCCAACCGTCATTATATTCTGGATAGAAAAAAGGTTTATCGCCTTTAATGTCAACTTCTACTTTAACCGTTGTTTCCTGTTCAGGATATAGGTAAATGACAGGTTTGAAAACGGGATTGGATTCTTCGACTTTTAGAACCGGGAGATCTTGAACAATCGGCACAAGTTGAGTAAACTCCTCCATTAAAACAGTGTATTCACTTCTGTGTTGTCCTTTTATTTCCAATGAATCCGAATAGAATTCATAAAAATCATGGCTGTAATAAAAAACGAATCTGTGCTTCCCGGGAGTTGTTGCAAGTTCTACCGATTTTTCTGTGGATAAAAGCATACGACCATCTTTGCCATCAACGCTATATAATAGCACGCGTTCTTTCTTTTCATCATTGATATTTACGAAATTGAATTTATAAACAGCTTCATTTTTACCGAGGGATTCATCCAATTCAGTTGTAACGAGGTAAGTTCCAGATGCCATTCTATCTTTCGCCGAAGCGCTGAAAAAAAGGCTAAGGAACAGCAGTAAGTTGATTGCTTTGATCATAATGTTGAATTTATAGTGTTTCTGAATTATTTTCTAAAATAAGTTGTTGGCCTCCCCATTCCAAAACATCAAACCCTGAGCGGTCCATTTTTTGAATTTCTTGAGGCTGTGCAACCATTTCTCCATTGTATTTCGCCCAAGACATATAAAATCGATTGGTATGATCGGGGACAGGTGAAATGCCTAAGGTTGCAAATTGATCGCAGTTTGAGTTTTGGATAAACTCAATGAAAACTTTGTCAAATTCAATCATTCGAGGAGCCCAATACGTTATGAAATCGGCTTTCTCAGTTGAAGTAAATCCGGCTTCGTTCAGCTTGTTTTCAAGGAAAGTTAAAACGTTACTTTTCTCAACTACATGTCCGCCATTTTCAGCAAAGGCGCCAACGTTCGTCAGTTGTTTCGATTCCCAGAATAAATAATTGTATTCATTTCCTTCATGTTTAATTGTTCCGTCTGGCGTCGCACTTACAGTCCATCCTTCGTTGTATTTTGGATAGGTGAAACTCAATTCGCCAACAGGATTTACTTTGACTTCGACGTCTTGCTCAACTTCGGGGTACAAATAGATCACCGGTTTATCTATGGTAATAATTTTAAAATTACCTCGGGCATAAACGTTGTAGGAATTTTTTGTTCCCCCATCAATGCTCATTGAATCAGAATAGATCTCCTGATAATTAGAATTGATATAGATTTGAAATTTATGTTTCCCTGGAGTCGTTTTAACTTCAAATGTATAGTCTTTCAGATTTGCCTTCGATTCAATTCCATCAATGCTGTAGCGGATTCCGACGGACGCAATGTCATCTGTTACATGCATTATTTTAAATATATAAACGGCTTCGGAACTTTTGATATTGGCTTGTTTTTCGGTTGAAATCAAATGAAACTGAGGAGCCATTCTTCGGTATTCAATTCCCGCAAATGTATTTAGGCTTAGTAAAGTGGCAAATAGTAATGTAATACGCATAATTCTGTTTTTCTAGTAAGGTGCTGTACAATTAAGATGCTGCTTGGTTCAGTTTTCCATAAAACTTCAAT
>JAWUWJ010000109.1:0-14738 GCA_034111925.1 Crocinitomicaceae bacterium | reverse complement strand
GGGATTTGCTTGTGATTTCAACATAAGGTATATTCGCTACACGGACAATCAAATTCGTGAAACTAAAATATGGAGCAGCACAGATTAAAACGGCTAGGCAAGGTTCTTTGGATAATCTCAATGATCGTTTTTGGAATCTCATTATTGTGCCCAACGTATTGTACGAATGTAGAATGTTCTTCGGTTGGAAGTGGACTCATGGACTTTCTTTTTGGTTGGTTCGGAGCTTTGTTTTTAGGCGATACTTATTTTGCTTGGTTTGCAAATCCATTTTTTATCACGGCCATATTTGTAAATAGAAAATCTCCTGTTTGGAGCTTGATTTTGTCGGTTATCGCTTTAAGTATTGCACTCAGCTTTATAAAAGGAGGAACCGTTCTGTTAAATGAGGCTGGGCATGAAGGTTATATAACAAAATTGCAACTTGGATATTGGCTATGGATTTCAAGCCTAATCTTAATGCTTGTCTCTTCGATTGTAGGAACAATCTTGATCGTTAAAAGGAAATAGCTTAAATTGGGTAAGAATCTACAAAATACGACATGAAAACATTAAAGAACTACTTTTCCAAGTCTCACCTATTAATCGCCTTTTCAATTCTCTTTTTGGGAAAACTTTGTGTTGCCCAGAACCATCCCTTTCCTCTGGAAAATGCCAGATGGATGAATAAACACAGATCATATTATTTAGATCAGAATGGCCAACCTGTTTACACGACGAATTGGATCGATAAATACTGCGCAAACGGAAATGATACAACCATTAATGCTATTCCCTACAAACAACTTGACTTTTGTTCTACTGTTCCCGCTACCTATCATGGTGCATTGCGTTATGATTCTGGGCAAGTCTATTTTGTTCCTAAAGATTCCTTGAATGAATCCTTATTGTACGATTTCACGCTAAACACGGGAGATGTAACCAATGTTATCCTTCAAGACAACTCTGGTACCAATCCGGGCTACTATATGTATCCTGTTACCATAGGCCAAGTTGATATTATTGTAGTAAACGGAACTCCAAGAAGACGTTTAAATACAGAGGGCTACGACTGGATTGAAGGTATAGGTTGTACATCTGGGCTTTTCATGGAGCCCTGGATCAATGTTTCCAATTATTTTCGAGAGTTAATTTGCATGAGTGTCAATGATACTACTCATTGCCTCAATCAGTTTCCCTTGGAAATAGGACAGGTTGGTGCGTGTCAATTAACGCTAAACATAGAAGATAATTCTCAGAATTATGTTGACTTAAAAGTGTTGCCAAATCCGACTTTTGGAAATATTCTAATTGAAAAAAATGAAGGCGTTAAAATTGCTGAAGTCAATCTGGTTAATGCTTTAGGAGCTTCAGTGAAACGTTATACTGGAGACATCGAAGAAATTGAGATCATTGGAGACCCTGGGATTTACTTCTTAGAGATAATCACATCCGAAGGTTCAAAATCCGTCATCAAAGTGTTAAAACAATGATCCTTTGTATTCACTATTGAAAAAATACGGCTAATTTCAAATCAACTTGAACGAAAATAAAGTCATAGCAGTTAGTCGTAGTAAAACGCATTCCATGCAAAAATGGAATGAGAACTGTATTGAGCTAATTAAAGGAATTGGTATAAAAGATGATGCACATGCTGGTACAACTGTTAAACATCGTTCCAGAGTTGCAAAAGATCCGAGTCAGCCAAACCTCCGGCAAGTTCATTTAATTCATTCTGAACTTTTTCAAGAATTGAAAGCTAAAGACTTTGACATCACCCCAGGATTAATGGGCGAAAATGTTACCACCTCTGGTATAGATTTATTGAGTTTACCAAAAGATACAATTTTGACGCTTGGCGAGAATGCTAAAATAATTGTTACCGGACTTAGGAATCCTTGCCATCAGCTAAATGGAATTCAAGAAGGACTAATGAATGCGGTTCTCGATAAAACAGAATCTGGTGAACTAATTCGTAAAGCAGGAATAATGGGGGTAGTTATAGAAAGCGGAATAATTTCAACAGGAGATCAAATTGATATTCAATTACCACCAGAACCTCATATCAAGCTTGAACGGATTTAGATTCTACTTCACACTAAATCGCTTCACTAGAACCTGTCCATTCACCTCAACAGCTACCAAGTACATTCCAGCGACAAGATTCAAATCGTAAGTTATTAAATTGTTCCCTCTTGAGAAACTTGTAGTTTCATCGATCAATATTGTCTTACCAGACATGTCGAGAATACTCACTTTCCCAACACCCAAATTCGGAACAAATACGTTCAAGTTAATATCCCCACTCGTCGGATTCGGGAATACATCTAAGGCCGCATTACTTTGATCTTTAGCACAATCGACAAACAAAACACCATGTTCCGCAAGCTCACCGTTCATGTCCTTCTCGGTTAAACGATAATAAGCCGCCGACTCAATTCTTTCGTTGTCAACCAATTCATATTGAATCAGAGAAATAGAATTCCCAGCAGCAGGAACAATCCCAATCGTTTCGAATGCAAAGCCGTCTAATGAACGTTCTACAATGAAACTGTGCGAGTTCTCTTCAGAAACCGTAGACCAAGAAATGAAGCTCGTGCCATCCTCACAATTGACCGTATAATTAGCAAGTTCCACGGCCAATGAAATAATCGGCCCATTAACTGTAAATGCCAATGCGTAATTTGAGAAATCACTGAACGTCATCGTTGTCGAATCATTCACGCGAATTCCGCCAGCAGTATAATCCCAAGCATCGCCTAGGGTTTCTTGTTTCAGCAATGTGTGCGCTTCGGTTCCCCACGGCTGACCAAATGTCCAATACGTCTGATCAGGACTCACAGACGCCGTATAATTCCCTCCGAGAACTGGATTTGAAATTTCCATATTCCAGTACCCTTCTGTTTCAACCGTTGTGACTGTATCAGGATTAAATGGCGGAGAGAAAATAATATTCGGCACAACTCCAGTGGGATTCGGAGTCAAGTCGGTAAATCGTGCGGTCACATTTGGATTCCCTGTCAATACGTTTGGTGTAAAGCGCAAAGGTTCGAAGTATGTTTCTCCGTCAGAGTTATCACTTCCTAGATGGAATGTGTATTCACCACCCGAAGGAGTAAACGCTCTGTTGTAATTCCCAACAACATGTCCGCCAGTGTGAGAAACGATATTCGCACTTGAGTTGGTAACAAATAAGGTGTTCACCAATGCATTCACATAATTTCCCAATGCGGTTGGCAGCGTGAAAATCAAACTATCAGAAACGTTCGTGTTTCCGCTCAATGTCTTAATTCCAGAACCGTCGAACTGAACTTTAAAGTAATCCGTTCCAAGAACACTCGTTTGCTTCACAGTTTGCGCACAGATTCCGTCAAATCGAATTTTTCCAGCAGGCAGCAAATACGTTCCCGTTAACTCAGGAAGAAGTGTTGCACATTTAGCCAATTGCAATTCACCTCCAGTCATGGTTGCATTTCCAGTTCCATTAAGTGTAAATGTGTTTGCATCTAAAATTCCACTTTGGATGGTTAATGTTTTAGGCGTGTTCAATGTATAATCGAAAGCACTGATCAATGAGGCCTTGATTCCAGGCGTCTTATTTACGAGTACATTTCCAAAAATTTGATTGGTGTTGATGCTTACATCGGTCGTATTGGTTTGATCCAAACATCCACCGCAAGTGTCTATAAATTCTATTTCACCATTGATCGCCGTGAACGTTCCTGCCGATTTAGACAAGTTTCTGTTCACTGAAAGCGTATACGTATCCATATCGAACGTTCCAGTTGTGGAAATATCCATGGATCGCGGTGCCATGTTCGTTTCAAGTGTCAAATCACTCGAAGCCACAGAGACATCAACATCGTTAAGCGTTCCACTACCTTTGTAAATAGAGGTATTGTTGGCAAAAATGACATCTGCGGTTTGAATTATTGTCGTTGTTACAATCGCTCCTTCATTCAATAAATCTCTATCAATTGTAAGTGTATTGTCACCATTGATTGTGATTGTTCCAAAGTTACATACGTCTTGAGCCAAAGCTGCAGCTCCTATTTGAGGCATAACGCAAGCTCCGCAGACTGTTGCAGGAACGAGTACGTCCGTTGCCAAAGTTGGAATTGCATTGTCGGACCAGTTTCCTGCGAGATTCCAAACGTTGCTTATATCACCTTCCCAAGTATTGGCGGTACTTCCACCTCCACCCGTTCCAGTAATTACAATATCATCAACAGCAAAAGAAGGGTCTGTTCCTACTCCATCCGCGTTGTTGATCCATCGGTAAGCAATTCTCAAATTAGCAATCCCTTCGCACGATACAGGAAGACCAATCGAATAAGCGGTCCACAATCCCTGAGGAGCACAGCCGCCTAAAATGGGTTTGGCTGGATTGGATAAAATCACCCACGAAGCGCCGCCATCAATGCTGTATTCAAAAATACAATCATCGTTAACACTTTCGCCGTTCTCAATATAATTGAAACTCAATGTAAGCCCGGTTGCACCAACAGAATTGATGTTTTGGCTTTGACTTCTTTTATTGGTATTCATGTCCAAACAAATAGCTAAAAAGTCACACACAAGACAGCCTGGTAAACACAAAGCATCATTTGCATATGCCGCCCCTAAATCTCCAACGAGGCCAGGGTCTCCGGAAACATGCAAGGATTGATCACCTCCGCCAGCAGAACCGCAAGCACCTGCCGCATTTCCTGCTTCAGCATCACTAATGTAAAATTGATTGGCCGTGATTCCTTGAACTCCAACATCTTGATTCAACGGAGTTGTAACCCAATTACTTCCTGCTCCTGAATTTCCATCGAAATCTTCTTCAAAAATCGTGATTGGACCTCCGCCACCACCACCTCCACAGTTACAATCAAGCGCTTCGATATAAGCTACTTCAGTTTCCGTGTCGTTTCCTTCTGAGCTTGTCACTGTAAGTTCGACTTGATACGTTCCAATTGCGTCAAAAACCACCTCTGGATTTTGCGACGAAGCGTTGGTTGCATTCACAAAAGTCACTGTTCCAGGCGTAAATACCCAAGCCCAAGTTGTTATCGGTGTTGAATTTGTTGTGCTTGCATCAATAAAGGAAACAATATCCTGAGCGGCTCCTGGAATTGCACAAGCTGATAATTGTGTTGCACTAAATTCTGCTTCAGGCGGGCAATCAGATATGGTAATCAGGCTATTTTCAACATAGGGAGTTCCTCCGCCACAACTGGTCGCCGTCAATGTAACATCATAAACGCCATTCGCTGTAAATTCAACTTGTGGGTTTTGATCGCTTGCACTGGTTCCACCGACATAAACAAACGTTCCAGGACTTATCACCCAAGCCCAAGTTGTGATGTCACATTGTCCTGTTAGTAATGATCCGCAATTTGTATACAATCCATCTGCAACAGTGCTTTCATCAGTGAATGTGAAGGTTTCATTTTTACATCCAGTGGTATGATCAACATCAAAGTCTGTTAACGGTGAATCGCATCCTGAAATCATTACATTATCGACATTGAAACTGGCTCCAAGCGCATAATCGCCTGTGTTGTCAATATCTCCATCATCGTACCAACGGAATGCAATTCGAATATCATTTTGATTGTTTGCGTCTGCAGGAATAGCGAATGACCTTCTGAACCAATTGTTACATGTTCCCGCCAAAAATGGAGAGCAACTGAAGAGATTGTCTTCCAGCACTTGCCAGGTTACTCCGGTGTCGACAGAGTATAAAATTGAACCATGCGATTTAATTCCATCGGAGTCACCGCCTAAAAAGAAATCGGCTGTCAGGATCAAATTGCATTCTCCTGTTGCATCAATATTCGTATTTAAAAAGGCAATTTGCTCAGTCTGTGTTTGAACATCGCCATTGTCGGGATCTGAAATACAATTCCAATCGTCTGATTGAGCCGTTCCTCCGTAAAGTAAGGTTCCACAGGTTGGATACGCCGTGATGTGTAAACTTTGATTTGGCCCAGGTTGCACGCCATTGACGAACGGGTTGGGTAAATCACTTGGTGCCGAACATGCATAATGCCTTCCTCTAACGAATTGACCTTGTGCGTTAATTGACGTTCCGATTGCTATATTGTTGTCAAGCTCCGGTGTGTTTCGATCATTGATCACAAAATTATCATGTGCCACGACTGCGTTTGTTCCATACGTTAAACCAACAATTCCCAACGGTGTAGGATTTGTAAGAGAGCCTGGACCATTTTCAAGAGTCCATCTGACACCACCTCCATCGTCAAAATCTTCTATCCAGATTGTGTTTTGGGAATTTGCGAAAAAAGTTAGAAATACACCAAAAAGAGTAGCCGCTGAAAGCTTGTAGTAGTCTTGAAAAATCATAGTTAGTCTAATAGTTGTTACAATTTAGAGAAATTGGACCATTCTCACAACCATTAACTGATTAATAATCAGATATTAAGAATCCAGTTAAATTCTCAACGTTTGGAGCCTAGCGACCTTCCAAAACAACAAAATAAACAGTAGGACCTTCAACCGATTCTTACTGTGCAGTAATTTAACCACACAGATGAAACCTAACGTTAAATCACCTTCTCTTAATTAATTTCAATTGTATTCAATTTTCTTAGAGCTTAATTAACTTGTAACGATACACGTATTTTTCATTTCTAATTGTAATAAAATAAGTGCCTGGTGTTGCAATCAAATCATAGGAAAATGAATCAGATAAATCGATAGCTCTACTTTCAATCAGTTTACCATTACTGGACTCTACAGTGAATAAAACGGAATCATTCAATCCTTTTCCATCAATCACAATGTTACCGCTCGTTGGGTTTGGTGAAATAATTGGTTTAAAGGTATTGATCTCTTCAATAGAAGCAGAACAGTAGTTAATGACAAACTGATGATTTATATCGCATCCATTTGTATCAACTAAATTTACACTAACGTTATTTACCCCAAGGACGAGATTGCTTTGATCAAATAGATTCGTTGTTAGAATGAAATTTACATACCACGATTCAGAGGTATAGTCGGAATCGTTAAATGCAACAATGAGTTGATCATTACAATTTAAATAATAACTAGGCGCAAAGGTTGGAACAATAGGTGTGTTCACTAGAAACTCTAACGTATCTAAAGTGGTGCATCCGTTCAAATCCGTCGAAGACACATCAATTTCATTCAAGCCCATTACATAGTCGAGAGGATTTATTGAATAAATATTCCCTGAAACGAGTCCGCTGTTCCATTCGAAGTCATTCGTTACTGGATTTCCTACAAGTACTTGTGACTGACCATCACAAATTACACTATCGAATGTATATGATGGCAGCGTAGCTACTATAGTTACCACAAAAACAGTATCAATGATTGGTAAATAAACCGCCACTTCATAGCTTGGGTTTTGAGATGAAACGGGAACATTAAAGCCCTGATTATTAGAAGTAACAGTATTGGAATCAATAATAATTCCATTTGCCATAAGGTAATAACTGATACTGTCTACATTGAAAGAGCCATTTGTTGGAACAAATATGGAATTTGAATTTTCACAATAGAACAACGTATCTTGGCTTAAGCATACAAATTGACAATTTCCTTGAGAGCAATTGTTAGATTGCTTAATAATAATACTCGAATCAAGCATATATTCATGGCCATCATTTTCAAGGAAAAGGGTATCAGTAAGTACCTCGTCGAACATCCTATTAATAGTCGAATAAACCTCTCCGCAAGGAGTCACCAATACACTCGATTGGCTTTGCTGCCATATAAAAGGAACGTACGAATAAGAACTGCTAAGACCTCCGACATCATAGAACTCACCATATAAAGGCATTCCAGAACTATTCATTCTAATTTGAAAAAAGTCATATTCACCTGGGTATGGGTTTATAACTGGAGTATAAGCTCCCATCATGGCAGAAACACCATTCGTCATTAAGGCCATATTATTATTTGCTCTCCCAGTTACAAAAATCTCCCCTGTTGATTTTGCGATATCCACTTCTTGAAATACGGAGTAGTTCCCAATAGAAAGCCAGTTCTGGTCAAAATTACTATTGACTTGAAAAACAGCTGAACCTCTTTCTAGTGGCATTAGAGAATCACCTATATAGGCAGAATATTGGAGTCCGTTTGACCAAGAGGTAGCAAAAGTGATATTACTATTTTGATCGGTACCGAAATTGAAATTGTCAATACCAGTTGGAACCTTTGCCAATCGTTTAAAATCACTCAGGCCTGAATATGGATCATACTTTGCTCCAAGAATAGAGCTTTCTGGGGCTGCACCAAGTTCATAAAGGTAATTGCCAGCATACGATATTTGACCAGCATTCCCACCCCAGATTCCAATGTAGCCAAGAACGGCAATGTCGCCATTTGCTAACTTCTCAAACTGAGGTGTTACATAGCAATCTTGCGCCGTGTGATTGCTTCCTGAAAGTTTAAGAAAATTTATTCGGGGCTGTAAAGTTCCAGTGAATGAATAAGATGAAACATAATTCCCGTTAGTATTAACACAACAGAAAATGATAGAATAACTTTGCGCTAATGTAAAGTATATCAAGTTCCCATCGACAAATATATCATACGTGTTGTGGTTGGGGTAATTACTAAACTCAGGCATAGCACTGATCTCCTGGGACGAAATCATATCCCCTGTTTGCCCGTCGATTTTCACCAAATAGCTTCGAGAATATTCAAAAGCACCCGGATCGGTAAAGGAAATTAACTCATATAAATAAGTAGATTCTCCCGAAATTGTAAAAAGACAATATAAATCACCGTTGTCATCAAAATCAATATCAGTAAGGACTGCTTTTTTATGGTAAAAATTAAGAACGGGTCCCGTCTTCTCCCAAATAATATCACCAATTGGATTTCGTTTGGTTAACTGGAAAACGGGTTTACTTTCCCATTGAAACCCTCTGTAGGATGCGATAGTATATATATTCCCGTCACTATCAAATTTCGTATTATGAACCTTATAAATATTCGCGACTTTCTTCGTCCAGCAGGTGTCAATAACATCAGTAGATAGAGTATCTGCGTAAAGAATTATCTGCGAAGTAGAATCTATGCAATTTGGAATTGGCTCATTGGTTAAGGTGATTGTAAAGAATCCCGTTGTATCTCCAAAAATAATGGGATTAATATTCGTCGGGTTTATTACTGTTAAACCGGAAGAAACTTCGACCGTCCAAAGCGGGTTTGCCGAACCCTGATTCAAAATTAAATTTAATGTATCATTCGGATAGTAGGAAGGTGCATAAGATATAAATTCAGTCTTTGGGTTTTTAATAATAACAGAAGCCAATCCAAAAGCTCCTTGTGAGCAACCATTGGTATCAGAAATAGAAATAGAATAGGTGGCTATAGATGAGCTAGGCATACCAAAATAATAACTAGTTCCAGGGCCAATGATAGTTAAAGAGTCATTGTTGGATCCTGTGTAAGAAGAAAACCATCCCGTTGAGTTTGTGATATCATACGTGTACGTAGAATCAATATTAGAAAGTGGAAGAATAGGACTTTCATCTACGCAGATTGTATTATTAAATGAAAGGAGATTAAAATCATCACTTAAATCATCCGTTGGAGAAACTATCATTGATATACTATCATATGTCGTTCCACATAACTGTTGATTTGTTGAAATTAAAAGAAGCGTGTCAGGATCTGTCACATTGTTTGCTACAAATCCAAGAGAGTTGTATCCCGTAGTCGTTGAAACAACCAGCTGATTATCATTCCATATGCTAACAGAGGTACTTCCAACTCCACCTGTAAGGTAATCGACAGGTATATAAATGTTGTTATCAAAGCATATAGTTGTATCGCCAGGAAATGCAAAAAGTGGTGGTGAATTCAACGGTGAAAAATTAACATACGAAGTATCTGAACTCTTCGAATTACCATCTACCCATGTTTCCATTACAATTGTGTGCTGCCCAAATACATTTGTTGGGGTTGTGTAATTCAAATTAACGCCATTAAAAACCTCCGCACCATCATAATACCAAAGCGTTGAATCAGCATACGCGAAATCTGCCGCACCTATTATTGTATCCCCTGGACAATTGACAGTGTTAAAACTGAAAGTCGGAGGTAAATATAGGTCTGCTGGCAAAGACATATCAAATCGGCTAACCCCTCCAAATGCGCCCACAGCAATCCCATACGTTTGACCTAGTTCAAAATCTCTAGTTTCAACAAGGTTCGTTCCACCTGCCTCAACTAGATTATGATCGTAGTAAAAGAACTCACCTGATGTAGTGTCGATATTGTAAAACAAGGCATAACTAGATGCAACTACATTGTTTGAAGGAAGAAAATAAGCTTTTTCAATTGCAATGCTAAAGGTGTAAAAAGGGGTGTAGGTAATCGTGTCTAAAAATGAATAATTATTATCCATAACAACTAGTCCTCCAAAGCCCGCTCCTTGAGATTTGTTAATCAAAAAATTGTTTCCATCATTCTCTATTTGAGTCACCAAACCTGATCCTGGAAATGTTACGTTTTGATTTGTCCAAGTCAAACCGTTGTCAAATGACTTGTGCATATTAAAGTAGTCCCTTTCTGCTAACCAAATTCCCGTATTTTGATTGTACTGAACTTGGGTAACATCACTTGTTCCTACAAATGAAATCCAAGTCCATGATAGTCCAGCATCAGCTGACCGATATATTCCGCCGTCTGATGTCGCAATCGCAACGGATCCATTATAATGAATATCTTCTATGTAATCAGTACTTCCATTCGCTGTTTCAAGGACATTGACCCAAGTTGCACCGCCATCATTTGTGCGAATAATAATCCCTTTTTGGTTGATATTGTCCTTACCGATCAGGCAGAATACAGTTGGAGAAATAATTGAAGCTTCTTGATAGGTATAAAGTGTAAATGGCATTCCCAATCCTCCTAGACTCATTTCAGTCCAAGTAATACCAGAATCCGTAGATTTTGAAACCCTTACTCCTCCAATAATAGCTGTGTTATTGACTTCGCTTATTTCAACAAACTCAAATGAGTTGGTAATATTCTGCTGTATTGATGTAAACTGTGCAATAGAACAGGTTGAAATTAAAAGTACAGAGGCTAAAGTAACGAGGTATTTAGTCATTATCTAAAATTAAAAAAACGTACAAGTCAAATTTAGGCATTTAAACACAATTCTCTACACGTAATAATACGGGTATAGTTGTTCCTAAAACGTTCAATTTGCGGTATTTGCTATCAAAATAGTTCCATAATCAAGAATCACAATTCTCACTCCAGCTTTTGATGTTATTAAATATTCTTACATTTATCCCAAGTGAAAAAATTCAAATCAATAGTGGCAATTGCCTTACTCAGCATCTATGGTGTTGTAGTTCTGCACAACATGACGCCTCATTTTGAATGTGAATCGGATTCAAATTTCGCTAATACTGAGGCCTCTCATCATGCACATACTGGAATTCACCACAGCCATCAAGAAGACCGACATGATCACGGCCACGAGGAAGTTAATTCTAGCTGGTTGGAAGGACTACTTGGCTTATTGGGTGATATTGAACACCATGAGTTGGGCGAAGGACATTTTGAAAACTTCACGGCTCAAACGGAAAATTTCACGTTAAATGTTTCAATTCAAAACAATGTAGATCTTCCAAGCTCTGCACTGTTCAAGGATTTCTTTCCAATTGTATCTCCTGAAATTGAGTTACATTTCGAAGGACCTCGTATTTTCTATGAACAGCACTATCGCAGTTCATCTCCTCCTCGAGGACCTCCATCAATAGCTTAAGCAAAGTATTTCCCTTTGCATGACCTGTCTTATACCAAAGGCGGGCAATCCTATTTATAGCATTTTATTCAAGTCTCATTTATGAGCAAAAATTATAGTGTATGAATTACAAGCATATTATTTTCCTGCTTTGTCTTCTACTAAATGAAACGTGTTTGGCTCAATCCGCAATGGATCAGGCTTTAGAATCCGTTTCAAAGAACAACAAAACGATTCGGGCAGCACAGCAATTTGTAACGGCCCAGAAGTTAGAACACAGAACTGGAATCACACCTGAAAACCCTTATTTGTCAGCCGATTACCTCTTTGGAAAGAACGCTTCTTTTGGCAATCAATTTGATTTTGCATTGATCCAAAGCCTTGACTTTCCATCTGTTTACTTCAAAAAGGGAAACCTCGCAGATGAACAAGACAAACTTCTAGACATCAGCATAGACGAGTTGCGCCAAAAGGTTCTTTTAGAGGCCAAAGAAACGGTTCTGGAAATCATTTACTTAAATGGACAAAAGGAAGTCTTAGAAGAGCGGAAATCCAATGCGCAATTGATTGTAGAGGCTTATCAGAAGAAATTCGATTTGGAAGAGATCAACGCGCTGGAACTGAACAAAGCAAAAATTCAGATGTTGAACATTAAGTCAGATTTAAGGAACATCAACAGTGGAATTAGGATGAAAGGGGATCATTTATCAGAAATGAATGGCGGATCTTCAATTCAAATCATCGAATCGAAATATGCTCTTATTCAGGACTTACCGACTTTTGAAATCCTTGAAAACACCATTGAACAGAATGACCCTTCTTTAAAAAGTTTGAATCAACAAGCGCAAATTAGCCAGTCTTCCTTAGCACTCAAAAAAGCGATGACACTTCCGAAATTTGAAACGGGATACCGCTATCAATCTGTTCTTGGTCAAACGTTTAATGGCGTTCATGTTGGACTTAACATTCCACTTTGGCAACATAAAAATGAACTCAAAACAGAACGTGCTAAAGCAGAGTTTGTGAAATTGGAAATAGAGGAACATGAAATCGGGCATTTTTACGAAATCAAGGAACTGTATGAAAATTATAAAAATCTAAAAATTGAATTGGAAGAATACCAAGCCGTTTTGAATGGATTGAACAGCTTCCAAATCCTTAAGGTAGCGCTTGATTTAGGTCAAATTGATTTCATCTCTTACTCCATGGAACTCAACTTCTTCTATGAGGCTGAGGATCAATTAAATCATATTGAAAAAGAATATCAACTGGCAATCGCCAAGTTGCACAAGTACCAACTTTAAAAAAAACGAAATGAAAAAGTCAATCTTAATTCTAACAGTATCAGCATTTTATCTAATCGCATGTGGAGATTCAGCACAGGAACACGACCACTCAGGCGAAGGCGGGCATTCTCACGATGAGAACGGCGATCATATCGGAAATGAAGGGCATGATCATGAAAGCGACCATCAACATGACCACGAAAATAAACAAGAAAGTTTTGTCATTGACTCAATAGAGCAAGTTGCAATACCAAGTGAGGTTAGAAAACCAGACGTTGTTCCGACTACAAAGGTGATAGAAGATCATGATGGACACGACCACAATCACGGCGATCACAGCGATCACGGCGATCATAAACACTAAGAACTATGAAGAAAATAAGTATCCTTCTTGCTCTTGGAGTTGTACTCGGAAGTTGCCAAGAAACTGTTGAAGACCCTCACGAACACGAATTGGAGGAGTTTACGCAATCGCACACCGTTTGGACGGACAAAACAGAATTGTTCGTTGAATATGCGCCGCTTATCATTGGGGAATCGAGTGAATTTCTTGCTCATTTTTCGGACATGGAGCAATTCAAATCTATCGACAATGGTCAAGTTACCGTGAGTCTCATAAAGGGCACGAAGGGAATTCGACACAAAGTTGATGCACCTTCTTCCCCTGGAATTTTTAAACCATCACTGACGCCCAATGAAAGCGGAATCTACGATTTGGTCTTTGAAATTTCTTCGGGCAACATCAAGGATAAAATAACAATCGCAACGGTAGAAGTCTTCGCTTCGGAGAACGAAATGATGAATAAGATCAAGCATGAGGAGCACGGCTCCAATCACATTTCATTTCTGAAAGAGCAAGCTTGGAAAATGGAGTTTGCGAATGCACCCGTTCAAAAAATGGATGTTTACAATGTGATCCCAAGCAGTGGTGAAATTCACGCAGCCATCGGAGATGAAAAAACGGTTGTAGCGACTACAAGTGGAATTGTAATGTACAGTTCAACCGACGTTACGATTGGAGCTGAAGTGAACGCAAGGCAAAAGCTTTTCACTGTAAGCGGAGGAAACGTAAATGCCAATAACGTGCAGACTGAATTCATGAATGCGAAGGCAAGTTTCACTCGAGAAAAGGCAAACCTTAAACGAAAAAAGGAACTCTACGATGCAGGTGCAATAGCAAAGACAGAATTGGAAAATGCGCAACTTTCGTATGATTTGGCTGAAAGTAATTATCAGAACATTTCGAACAATTACAGTCAAAAAGGAAAATCGATTAGTTCTTCTAGTCATGGTTTCATAAAACAGCTTTTTAAATCTGAAGGTCAATACGTTGAGGCGGGAGAACCATTGGCTATAATTGCTCAAAACAAACGACTTACATTGGAATCATTTGTCAGTCAATTGGATTATGAAAAATTGAATTCATCAATTTCTGCCAACTTTTCGTTCAATGGAAAAGTCCATTCAATTGAAGAATTCAATGGTAAATTTCTTTCCTACGGTGCATCGATCACACATGAGAATCCAAAGATTCCAGTTTACTTCGAAATGGACAATACTGGGAATCTACTTGCTGGAAGTTTTGTAGAGATTTGGCTTAAAACGAGTATTTCCAAACAAGCGCTTGCCATACCCAAAATGGCCTTGCTAGAGCAGTATGGAAAATACAGCGTCATTGTACAGCTCGAAGGTGAAACTTTCGAAGAAAGAAATATTATGAT
>JAWUWJ010000108.1:0-12692 GCA_034111925.1 Crocinitomicaceae bacterium | reverse complement strand
TACTGAGTTTTAAAGAACAAAGCCAAAACCTCAGAACACCGAGCTCGAAACCAACAGAAGCGCAAATGTTGCAACTTCAACGCTAAATTTCACGCACATGTACGTGTTGGTATTAAAGTAGAGTTTGACTAGCTTTAAATTCTAAAACTACTATATTATGACTGGAAACATTGCCTTAGACGTTGTTATTGGGTTGGTATTTGTCTTTTTACTCTACAGCTTAATGGCCTCAGTAATAGCAGAAACGATAGCCTCTTTTCTTGGATTAAGAGCTAGAAATCTGCACAAAGGGGTAACCAGACTTCTAGAAGAAGACCCTAAAGGAGCGATACCACAATTCATTCCAATTGCTCCAATTGAGAAAATCATTGATTTTATTAATGATGCCATAGCGTCCATCGTTCGGATTTTTAAATCAGAAGAAAAGGCCGTTAAGCAGTTTTACGAACATCCTTCGGTGAAATTTTTGGCCAAAAGCAAATTCTTTTCAAAGCCTTCCTACATCGCACCAAATACATTTAGTAAGGTCGTTTTAGATTTAATTAAAAAGGGACAAACAGGGACTGAATCAGCGCAAATAAAGGCAGGATTGGCCACCTTATTAAGCAATGAAAAATTTCTGACAGATCTAAAAACTCAATTGGAATCGAACACGCCTGATTGGCAAACATTGAAAAAGACGTTTACTACAATTGACAAAAACCCACACTTTAATGAAGTTTTCGGGCAACTCGAAGCAGAAATTAATGCTGACGCTCCGAATATTGAGAAACTGAAAGCGGCTATTAAAAAGAATCCTGCTGGAGGATTTATATCTGGACATACCTTGGCACTGATCAATTCGTACTTGGTGGAATCCAACGACGATATAGAAAAGTTTAAAACGTCAATCGAAGGATGGTTTAATACGACAATGGATCGAATTTCGGGATGGTACAAACGTAAAAATCAACTTGTTCTGTTGGTGATTGGTTTCGGTTTGGCAGCATCATTCAAGGCAAGTACAATAGATATCGCCAAAAGATTGTCAAAAGATCCTGTTGCGCGAGAACAAATGGTACAATTGGCAACTACATATGTTGACAAGAATCAAGATGTAATTGCACAAGTAAATCATCTAAAAGCAGATTCATTGGCATCAGGAGATGTTAAAGCATTCAATGCAAAATTGGACAGTCTACTTGCTATTAAGGAACAGGTGAAAGCCGATATTGCTAAGGCTCATGGTGTTTTGGGATTGGAAATTAACGATAGTATACTCCTAACAAAAATTAAATCTTCCAATTTAGACTCTATCAAAAAATCAATGCGACCGAATCAAAGGTTTATTGAAGACTCGAACTACGTTATTACTTTCGATAATAATTATACGGCGTCATCTGCTTCTAAATACTATTCAATCAAAAGAAACAAGAAAGGAGAACTCATTAAATGGAAAGGAAAAACCTTTGCTTATTTTAATGAATGGCACTATTTCTGGGATCACTTCTGGGGATATTTGATTACAGCATTGGCAGTTTCTTTAGGAGCGCCATTCTGGTTCGATCTATTAAATAAATTCGTGAAATTGAGGAGTTCTGTTCAACCTAGCAGCCCGGCTCCAAAGGATAAAAATACTTCTTCATCAAATACACCAAAGTAAGATTCAATTAATGATAAATGGAATCGGAATTCAAGAATACTAATCGGCTTATTCCCTTTAAAATAGGAATTCTAGTTGAAATCCTCAATAGGAGATAATAATGACGGAAACAAAACCTATTACCCATTGGATAACAGTTTTTTTTGTTTTGAACTATGGCATTGCTGGAAATAGAGAAATATAACAGAAAGTAATATGGGTAACGAACGAATCAATAAAGACTCTTTGCAATGGTGGCACAACAATTTTGGTCTACCTGAAATTTGGTGGGCAAAAGGAATCCGGGGGCAAGGCATTAAAATCGCAATACTCGATAGCGGCATTAACATAAATCATGTCGAATTTCGGAAGGACAAAGTCATCTACTCTAAAAAACCGTCGGATAAAGACCCAATTGATAAATATGGTCACGGTACTAATTGCGCAAGTGTTGCAGGAGCAAAAGGAATTGGAGTTGCACCGGATGTTGAACTTATTGTAGGAAAAGTTTACAATTCTCCTGGTGACGGATATTATGCTGATGAATTAAGTGAAGCAATTCGAAATGCGGTAAAACTAGGTGCAAATGTTATATCCTTATCATTGGGAGGAACTACAGACCCCAAGGATAAAAAACTAATCGGTGACGCAATCGACTTTGCATTTGACAATCAAGTAGTTGTCGTCGCAGCAATAGGGAACAAGGTAAATTCTTCAGCAGGACTTTTTCCTGGGACTTATAAAAATTGTATTTCCGTTGGCTCTATTAATGAATCTAGAGAATTATCAGCGTTCACTATAAAGGATGCCGAATTAGATATATGCGCTCCAGGAGAAAATATTTATGCGGCCTCAATAAAGTATAAGCTTAAAGAGTATACCAATTCAATAGAAGAGAACACATTCTATAGTATAGTAGAAGGTACTAGCATCGCTACTCCATTTGTAGCAGGAGTTATAGCCTTAATGCTTTGTTCTAAAAAACATTCCCCCACCGACATAAAAAAACAGCTAATTGAAAATTCAGACTCTATGGAGGTAAATGGCTTTACCTATCGAGTTATAAATCCTAAAAAAATATTTAATATAAGATGAAATATTTACTTACCCTTGCCATAGGCATTATGATCTGTTTTAATTCATTTGAACAGACAGCAGAATCAAACGAATACTATGATGCAATTCGACTAAAATCATATATTAATTCAAGAGGTGATTTTGCCAGTAACAGTGTCGATGACAAATATTACGACATATTATTGAAGTATAGTCCCCAACACAAAAACGAAACAGAAGATTCTTTGAAATCGTATTACAAGAACACGAATACTTTTCTTAGTGGATACATTAATCCAACAGTAGGAATGTCTCCGACGAACCTTTCTTCAAGGGCAGGCGGTTTTTCTGGCTTTGCTAGTATTGGTAGTACAGACATTACGATGTACGCTGATGCCATGGCTCAATTCATGATCAAGAGAGCTCAAGCCGAATTGACGGTGGCCTTCTTTGAACGCTTTAAAAAATTCACGGAAGAGCATAAAGAAATAAAAATTCTATTCCCGAAAACGTGTGACAGGATTGACAATTTATTCTCTGTTAATTACCGTCAAATGTTGACTGTTTTACGGGAGGCATTTCAAGAAGATTTAAATGCCCTACCAGAGCATTTATTTGAAGTTGTTGAAGGATATGCCGAAGACCATAATATTCTAGAATTGTCTTTATCAATTCGCACTTTGAAGCAAGTTAAAAAACTTGACTATTTATCTCCTTCAGAGTTCATCAATCAGATGCCCGAAATAACCTCTGATATCGTAGCGTCAAGTCCAACTTGGTATAAGAATCTCAACGCTTCCTTTCAATTGACAGCTCTTTTCTCAAATTCAATTCAAGACACAACAGAGAACAAAAACTGGGTAAGCAGCAAAGATTTCTACAGAAATATTTTAAGCGATCCGATCACTAAGGAAATCTTTATTGGCCTCCTTTATCAGAACATCAAAAATAAAGCTATTGGTTTTAATGGAACCTTGTTGGCGACAAGTATAGACACTAGTGATATCAAATGGTTTAGCTCCCAATTTACCGAGCTCATTAATTTAACTGAGAAAGTTCAGAGTACAGTTTTTCAAATAAGTGCACTTCATAAAAACAGTACCGCTGCTTCCCAATCCCAAGTGCACGCCTACATTACAACCACACTGGAAATAGCTGAATTTGGAAATGGAATTTTCGATAAATTCGGAAATGGGACGGATGAGTTTGAGCAATATCTATCAATGGTAGAACAAGCCAACGATATTTATCGATACACCTATGAGAAGCAATACGGTTCAGCAATTATGGAGTCTGTCAATTTATTGAAAGACGTATACGCGAAAATTAAACCCAATCAAATATCGAAAATCAATGGGTTGTTAACTGCAACTAAAGATTCAGAGGCCAATCTTCGAATGGTTAGTGGTAAATTAGAAATCAAATCTGGTTCTTCCGCTTCTCCATTGACAAGTGAAAAAATTATTACTCGTAAACTGGCAGAGTTTAACGAATTAATTAAAGGCCATAATCTCAGTTTATCCGACGCTACTAAGCTTTTGAAAGCGGCTTTAAAAAAGGAGAAAACTCAATTTGAAAAAAACAACCCTTGGGTCGATAAAATCATGACTTACGGTGTTTTTATGGCAAATATGATTGAGGCAAAATCGACTGAGGATGTAATGGCAATTATTGAATCGGTGGTATTACCTGTTGGAAGTTCTGCACTTCGAAAAAACTCAACGTTTAGCATGAATGTTACGAGTTATTTAGGAGCAGGAGTTAGACAACAAGGAGTATGGAAACCGTCCTTAACAGCTCCAATTGGTGTTGACATGGGCTGGGGATTTAATAGAGGCGGATCGGTTTCCATTAATGCTTCAATTATAGATCTTGGCGCTATTGTCGATTACAGACTTTCAAATGATAGTTCAGAAATAGTTAGCCAAATTACTTTAGGAAATATTGTTTCACCAGGAATTCATTTGGTATATGGCCTGCCGTTTAATATTCCAATTGCGATTGGGTTTGGTGGAAAATTTGGCCCTGGCTTAACAGGAATTTCTACTGAGGGGCTTTCAATTTCCAACAAGCCGAACTGGCATCTTAATGCTTTTTTAGCGGTGGACATGCCGTTGTTAAACCTTTACAATAGATCAAGAAAGAAATTGTAGATTGGTTTCGAGGAAAAATTAAATGGGGGTAATAGAGAATCTATTACCCCCAACCCAATTCTACATCCTTTCCGCCCAATTGTACATGTCAAAATCAAACCCCATTCCATAACTTTGTTCCAGAGCGATGCACCAACACGCATCAAACCAAAAGATCAGAACTATGAAAAGAACAGCAACAATAATGACAATGCTTCTGTGCCTTTCTACCCAAGCACAAATAACAAACTCCGGATTTGAAAACTGGACAAATGCCAACGCCGACAATTGGACCGTGACTTCCGAATTTGGAATCACACAATCTACTGATCCCAATTCAGGAAACTATGCAATGAGCATTCACAATTGGTACAGCTACCTGAATACTACCTTAGAATACCGCGGAGGCGTTTCCCAATACCCGACACAATTCAACGGAATGTACAACTATATAAGTCAACCTTTTTCCGCTGGAACGGTTAATATCGTTGTCATTAGCACTATGGGGGATACCGTTATTAACGATATCGGTTATTTCGGCCCAATGAATGAATGGACTTCTTTTTCGGTAGCACTAACGCAAGAGTTTGTTCCAGCAGATCCTGCGGATAGTATTTTCATATCCTTTGTGAACTCAACAGAAGATTGCTTAGGAAATGAATTCGCGTGTGACTTCTTGAGCCTTGACGATCTTTCATTGACGTTTGGAACAGCCTCTTTAAACCCCTTGGATGCAATTGAAATGAATCTATATCCAAATCCAGCAGATGATCTTGTGACCATTCAATTCGACGAAACAACTGGAAGTAAAAATGTGCATATTTTCATACTTGATATGGCAGGAAAAATTGCAGCTGAACAAACGAGCAGCGGCAAAGAAACCACAATTAACGTTCAGCATTTAGATCCTGGAACGTACTTCGTTAAGATTGTTAAAGAAGACGAGCATGTTGTTCATCAACAGTTAATTATTCAATAAAGAAAGCCCCGCTGGAACTCCAGTGGGGCTTTTTGCTTTTAATCAAATTTCTATTCAGATAGAGGAGGTTTGGAAACGCGAAGGATCGGCTTTCAATCCACTCTTCAACTACGTTTTCGAACTATCTGTCTCTGCAAATTTATTCAAGAGTGCACTTTTATTCATTTCTACAACATTCAGATTAAGATCCGCTGCAGTAAATGCATCTTTGGGATTGTCTGTATAATTCTCAGGTAAAAAATACCCCACTACTTTTTGACCGTAATCCCCATTCGGATGTCTCTGCGAAAACTTCAAGCTATTTCCTTGATTCCCACCGATAACAACAATCTTATTCTCCGCCGTTTTTCCATAGTAAAATCCGACATGGCCTCCCCCACTGTTACTTCTCCAGACAACAATGCAACCGTAAACGGGTTCCTGAATTTTACGCATTCCAGAATCCCGATCACCTGCTTTTGCTCCATTCCAATCATAGGCAGGATCGAACTCGCGTGCACGACAAGTACTTGGGTTTGAAAAATTCGTTTGCTGAAGTACCCAGCTTGCAAAGGCCGCGCACCAAGAAGTATTCGCTGGGCTCTTAGTAGGGTTTACATATTCATTCGCTATAGTAAAATAAGCATTCTTAATTCTAGATTTCAAAGGGTCACTGTTTTCATAATGGCCTCCGTAATTCTTAGCTTCATCTAAAACGATTTTCATCCAAGGCGCTCTTCCTTCTACAGGTGTGTTTTCTACATTCGCCTCATGGGCACTTAGTCTTTCAGGTTCAAGCTCTTTTGTCGGACCTTCGTTTGGCTCATAGTTCACAATAGGCGTTGTCACCTTCTTTGAGGCGAGTGCATTTAAAGTATCAACACCAACGAATCCATCAGCTTTCAATCCATTTGCTCTTTGAAAGTTAATGATGGCTTTCTCTGTAACGCCTCTGAAATTATTCGTGAATCCGTTGTACGTCCAGAAATTTGCCGCATCCAAAGCGTGCTGGATTTCTTGAATTTCTGGGCCCGAATCTCCATTTTTATAATACCCTCTTGGGTGGTTTTTTATCGTCGAAGTCACTATTTCCGCCACCGGATCGGGAGTGGTTTGAATAGGATTTGTTTCCTCTACATTGCTCTTAATTTCGATTGATTCTCTTCCTTCAAGTTCCAAAATTGCGCTGACAATAGATTGAACAAATGGATTTTTCCATTCATCTGTAAGCATCAATTTCGCTTCTTCTTTGTTGGTATGAAAGCCTCCTTCAATAAGAACCGCAGGACAGTTGGTCTTTCTTAAAATATAAAAGTTTGCAGCTTTTGTTCCCCGCCATGTCGTTAAAGGATTGGGTTCAGAACATAGGTTTTTCTTTAAATGCTGTGACATCAATAAAGCCACCTTTTTCGTTGTTTCACTTATGCCTTCAGTATAATGAAAAACGTCTACACCATGCGGTGGTGTCCATTCTGAGGTATAATACTTTTTTTTGCCTTCATCCGTCGCTTTCACCCACTTAATTGTGCATGCTGGATCAACGTATGCATAGGCATGCGCATTGCTATGAATGGAAATGAGAATACACGGTTTCGTTTTCGCAATTCGGTTCGCTTCGGTAGTTCGACTTCCCAAACCAATGTCCTCTTCGCTGTTCACAATATCAATAGCGTCGATCCCAAGGGAATCCAATTGCTGAATTATTCGTTTAACGTTGTCTCGGTTATTTACGCCTTCGTACAAAACAAATGGGGTTCCATCCGCAAATGTTCTATCGTCCCATTTTGGCGATCGCTTTCCAGGAGTAGGGTAATTTCCGTCAACGAGGCCGCCATGCCCGGGATCTAATAAATAAGTATACTTTGACATAGTTTAGTGGTTAGTGTTTTTAATATTAATACTTAAGAAGAGAACAATACGAATCGCGATTCAAATTCCTATCCCGCCTTATTCCTCAACACTAATTTCAATGAACCCATTTACGAAGAACCCTAAGGAATCAGCGTCCCAAGCACCCAGCCACATCGTAATTGGCCAATCCGCCGAAGGTTTCACTTTTTGATCGTCAACTTCTGCGTGTTTCGCATTCAAGGGGTAGTTAATTAAAACTTGCGTTCCAATTTGACGGGTACGTCTGTTCTCAGGATCGTTCATCTTCAATTCTGAGATTCGTTTTTTGAGTGCAGCAATAGTAGTAAGAAGCGTTTTGTCTTTTGGTAATATTATACTTTCCAATTCCGCAATTGCAAGATCCTCCTCCAACAATTTCTTTCGCTCGTTTCTAAAAGCCGTTCGATTTAGAACATTCGCATCAGACATGAGTTCAACCGAATCCATGAAAACAGTATTCAACATGAACGGAGTTAAGGTCTTAATCGAGTAGTCTTCCACTTTATCTTTGGGATCTTTAGGATCGGCATAGAAGCGGCGTTTAAAGCTCTTATCCTTTCCTTCAACACTGAAAATGAACGGATTCATAACACCAAAGCCATTATAAATCACGGTACTATTTTCAGAAACGAAAACACATTTTTTCTTCAAGTCAATTTTCGCGTTGAACAAATCGTGCCCTTCCGTAATTTCCTTTTTATCAATAAATTCTACATCTCCATTAGTTCCGGTGGTCGTGAATTCTGTTCCACCCGTAACGTATACTCCAATATCAGGCGTATGCGAACGCTGAATAACTCCTTTTTTATTTTGGAAATAGATGATCCGATCCATATCGGGTTCGCCAGGCAATGCAAAACTATAACCGCTCACACCTCGAGGTTCGTAGCTTGGGTCTGGATCAGTAGGCATACGTCCTTGTGCCCATCCTTTGAAGTGCAACAAATAGTTCTTTGTGATTTTTTTCGCTTTCATAGTCAATTACTTAATATCCATTCCACTTCTGAAATTCTCATTGATTCTCTTTAAACTCTGCTCCAAAACGCTCATTTGCTGCTTAAGGTTCTTATAGTTCCCTTCTGGCATATACGTTTTTACTGATTTCTTAGACCTCGCTAATTTCCCTGAAAGATCTTCCAACTGCTGCAGTCGCTCGGCCAAATACGTCCATTCGGGCGTCGTTTTAGGCATCCAACCTGTATTGAGGTAATATTCAAACGATCCACCAGCTCTAGGAACGTCCAATGGATTTTTCTCACTTTCTGTGATCGGAAGAAGCGTCAACACTTCTCCTACGGGTCGAATAAACATTGTCATGAATGGGAAAAAGGCGGTATTCATGAACAATTTACGTTCAGCCTCTGTGATTCCATCGTTCGAGTAGTAAATGATCAACATGTCGACCATCGTTTCATATCCGGCGTTGAAAAGCTCCAATACTTCACGCGTATATGGGTGATCAACAATGTGAATGTTTGCCGCATCCATTGTTTCAGGGTGTCGGTTCAACATTGGATTGTCTGCAACGTTTCGCGCAGGTTCGAATGTCTTATCGTTAGAAAGTTCTGTTTTCAATTCCTGATACAATTTCCAAAAGGCAATGTAATGCGTATTGGGAACGTCGGATCCTTCAGGAATGTCAGAGATGTCGTAAATCACCGCCCCTTCTGCATCGTTCACAGCAGGATTGGTAAACGCCTCTCTGTATCCTTCGGCCTTTTTATGATTGGCAGCAGAATAGGCTTCCTTGCTCAATTTCTTGATTTTGTCTAAGACTTTATTCATTTCAGCAACGGCTTCCACAATAATTGGAAGGTGTGCTTTCGTGACAATCTTATCTCCACATTTTTCAAGCGCTTCGATGGTCTCTAATCCATTGTGTACAATCGACTTCATGTCTTTTGCCCAGTTCTCTTTATCAATTACGCGTCGGTTGAATTGTCCCAATTCAC
Source organism: Crocinitomicaceae bacterium (assembly GCA_034111925.1). Lineage (GTDB taxonomy): Bacteria > Bacteroidota > Bacteroidia > Flavobacteriales_D > Crocinitomicaceae > UBA4466. The sequence continues at coordinate 3,083 of JAWUWJ010000108.1, read as the reverse complement.
GGTCAAATTTTTCATAACGATGCGTGAGTCCTTGGTGCTTTTCAATAACACGATCGCCTTCAAGAATAATTCCTTCTCCTTGTTCGATGATACGATCTATCGCTTCGTGTGCGTCTTTAATATTATTCACGGCATTCAAAGTGATGTCGTATTCCTTATCTGAGAATCCAATTCCCAAATCGTCATCTGTAACTTGAGAATCTGGATTGCCAATAAACAATTGTGTCGACTTGTCTTTGTCTAGGTAGTTAAATCCACTTAAAATAGCTTCGTAAAGCTCTTGCACGGTATGTCCATTGTGAATGGTGATTGGCGTTGGTACAATTTGATTTTCATCAATCCCAAAGTGATCTCTTCTTGAAATCTCTGGTTTTTCAAACGCCATAAAAGCCGCCATACTCTTTAGAGAGAATTTGAACAACTCCATTGGAACCGCAGTTTGATAGTATTCCTTGTCTTGAGGAAGGTTCGGCCTCTCAAAATGCTGTGGTCCTCCAATTGCATTTAACATGTTGCAAACGAGACCCAAGTGCTCCATTTCTTGATGCGCAACTCTTAAAATTACTGACTTCCAATTTCGAATTTTATCTTGTTGGATATCGTCAATACCTTCGTCCAAAATGCTTTTCATTGAAAACGCGGTAAATAGATAGATACATGTAAGGCCATGCTCTAGTTCCGCGGCTTCGCATAGTGCGTAAATCAACTCTTCTCTAGTGGTGATTTCTGATACTTTCTTTGCAGGCTTTTTCATGCTCTTCAGTAAAATTAGTTCGATTACACATAGATAAGAATAATCTGGGTGAATCAGTGTGTTTGGTTAAAGATCAGGTATATGTTGCAACTGAAAAAAGAACTATGAATTAGGTGTTAGGAGTTATTTATGCTGAGCTGAATGCTGAAATTTATCTGATGCACGTAGTAGGGTTAAATTCTCTGATTGACCGCAAATCATATTGGAGTTTGTTACGATAAAACACCTATAATCTCCGTTGGGAAACCCGAAGCACCTTCACGGAGAAAACCAACACAGTTCAGGCGATATAATGGATAACATTGGGGCACCAACAGTAATTGAGTTTACGTATTAAATAAACTACTATGAAAACAATTGTCATTTTAGCAATGATCGGCACAAGCTGCATTTGTCATTCCCAAACCGGACCAGGAGGAATTGGAGCAGTCAACGGCCTAACGGACCTCGTTCTTTGGTTAAAAGCAGATCTTGGTGTTGAGGAAGCAAGTCTCGATGCAGCAGAAAACAACGACTTGATCACCACATGGAAAGACCAAAGTGGCGTTGGAAATGATGCTATCGCTTCGAACTCTCCTACCTTTCAAACAAATCAATACAATGGTTTTCCAGCAGTTAATTTTGATGGAGTAAATGACGTTTTGTCCTTGGATGGATCGCTTCTACCTTTAGGTAACGTCGGGCGAACCTATATTGTAGTTGCTCAAGCGATTGAAACTGGTGGACAAAATGTAATGTCATACGGCCAAAATACAATTCGGAGAAGGATTTCAATTACGCACAGTGCTACAGAATCTTCTGTGGCAGTTGGAGGTACCAATTGGGGAGATCAATTTACTACCTCAACAGGATTGCGAACTAATACAATTACATTTCCCGATGGTGGAGGCTCGAACAGTTTTAGCCTATTTACAAATGCAGGACCGCTCGTTGAATCCTATATCGCTGGTGGGTTCTACTCGGTAAATACATATCCTGATTATGCCTATATCGGATCAGATATTACGGTAGCCAGTTTTTTCGGAGGTGATATCTGTGAAATAATTGTTTATGACAAAGTACTGAACAGTGCAGAGTTTATAATCATTCAGAACTACATCTCGGCCAAATACAATTTGCCTGTTGCGGTGAATGACATCTACGATCAAGACGATGTCGGAAATGGAAATTATGATTACGACGTTGCTGGAATTGGTAGAACGAACGCTTCAAACATTAGTGCGGATGGTCAAGGATCGGGAATTGTAAGAATATTGAATGCTTCGGGACTGGGCGATAATGAATACCTTCTTTGGGGAAATGACAATGGGGCTTTGGCAGCGACAGAAACAACTGACATTCCATCTGGAATGGATGCGCGACTTGGCCGAACCTGGAGAGTAAGTGAAGTAAACTCATCCGGCGGAAGTGTCGATGTGGGGAGTATTGATCTTCAATTTGACTTAACGGGATTGGGATCTATAGTTACCACCGATTTGAGGTTGCTAATTGATACGGATAACGATGGCGTTTTTTCCGATGAGACTGCAATTTCAGGGGCCTCTTCTTTGGGAAGTAATGTTTACGCATTCACAGGTGTCAGTGCTATTTCGGACAACATACGCTTTACAATTGGAACAATCGATGCTGCACAAACACCATTGCCCGTTGAACTCGTCAATTTTAATGCCGTGGTAAAAACAAACAATACTGTGCAGTTATCATGGCAAACGATTTCTGAATTGAACAATGAAAAATTCACAGTTCAAAAATCAATGGATGCGAATCAATGGAGTGAAATTGTGACATTGGATGGAGCAGGAAACTCTTCGGTGGTGCTAAATTATATTGCAGTTGATACTGCTCCATTCACTGGAACCTCTTATTATCGGATCAAACAATCGGATTTCAATGGCGACTTCTCCTATTCACACGTAAAGGCGGTGAGCATTGAAGTTGATGGGATTAAAGAAATTTACATCTCCCCTAACCCAACACACAACTCACTTAAAATTGAAGCTGTACCTGAAGTTCTATCTGACTTGAAATTTTTCAATTCGCTGGGCATCGAGGTGAGCCACTTAATTCATAGAGATTCGTATACTGGGGCATCAGCTACCTTCAACTTGTCTGAACTTTCCTCTGGGGTGTTTTGGGTAAAAACAAAGTATTCCGTATATAAAATTGTAAAGGAATAGGGTTGGGATAATTATTCTGATAGAGATGATTTCTAGAATGCCTTCTACAACAGATGAGCGATTCTTACAGCGCATTGGTAAAGAATCATTCCTTGGTAAACCTTCGTGAGTACTGCGCATAATTGTGCAAAATCATAATTATATAAATCCCC
>JAWUWJ010000107.1:0-19616 GCA_034111925.1 Crocinitomicaceae bacterium | reverse complement strand
TTAATGTAATTTTGCTTGTACTAAATTTATAAACTCTTTTCTTGTTGAATCATTTGTAAGGAAAAGTCCAGTAAACGCACTTGTTGTCGTAACTGAATTTTGTTTTTGAACTCCGCGCATTTGCATGCACATGTGAGATGCTTCGATAACAACAGCAACGCCAACAGGACCTAATGTTCTTTCGATACAGTCACGAATTTCCAAAGTCAATCTTTCTTGAACTTGGAGTCTTCTTGAATACGCATCAACAACTCTTGGTATTTTGCTCAATCCAACAATCTTCCCGTCCGGAATGTAAGCAATATGTGCTTTTCCAAAGAAAGGCAACATGTGGTGCTCACAAAGTGAATAGACTTCAATATCCTTCACAATAACCATTTCGGAATACTCCTCATGAAAAATTGCTTGAGACATTATATCATCTGGATTCACATCATTTCCGCTCGTCAAAAACTGCATTGCTTTCGCTACACGTTCTGGCGTTTTAAGCAATCCTTCACGGTTCACGTCTTCGCCTAATGTTTTTAACACTTCCTCATAGTGCACCGAAAGAACCTCGGTTTTTTTCTCGTCGTATTTCTTGTCTTCCATCTTCTAATTCAATATTAAAGATAAGTACTTGAATTGAACTTACCGTGTTAAAAAATCTAAATTAAAACGGTTGATGTCCTCCGTAATATTCTACGAAATTATTTTCCGTTTCTACCAATTTGATTTTTGCCAATGCTCCTCCTTTTTCCTTTATCGGTTCTTCGATAAGCTTCCAAATTTCAATAGCTAAATTCTCCGTGGAAGGCAAAATGCCTTTTAAAAACGGAACATCTAAATTCAAATTTTTGTGATCCAAAGGTTCAATAACTAAATCTTTGATGATATGACTCAGATCTTTAAGATTCATTACAAATCCAGTATCCTTTAATGGTTCCCCTTTTACGGTAACCCAAATGGAAAAATTATGTCCATGCCAATTCGCATTGCTGCATTTGCCGAATACTTCCCAGTTTTTTTCATCTGACCAGTGTTCATTATGTAACTTATGCGCGGCATTGAAGGTTTCCCTACGTGTGATGTAAATTGTTTTCAACTTCAATGTTTTGTGCAAATATACTACGTGTATTCGAATTACCGATATTTCGATTGTCCGATAATTCGTTTTTACGATCTTTGCACCTATGGAAGAACGCCTAGATAAAATTCTCATTCAACGAAAACTGGTCACTACGCGAACACGCGCTGAAAAGATCATAAGAGAAGTTGGTGTAAAAGTAGACGGTAAATTAATTACAAAATCAGGAAAGAAAGTTTCTGTGGATTGCATTATTGAAATGGTTGAGGAAGAAATTCCTTGGGTATCTCGTGGCGCATTGAAGTTAATTGAAGCGCTCGACGAATGGAAACCAGAAATTGAAAACGGAACCTTTATGGACATCGGCGCTTCAACGGGTGGGTTCACTCAAGTTCTTCTAGATCGCAAAGCAGCTAAAGTTTATTGTGTCGATGTTGGAACAGCGCAACTGCACGAAAAAATAAAAACGGATGATAAGACCATCAATTTAGAGAAAACACACGTTCGCGAATTGACGCCCAAATTGATTCAAGACCCAATTGACGGATGTGTTATTGACGTTTCGTTTATATCATTGGAAAAAATTCTACCCTTCATTCATTCTTTCATAAAAGAGAACGGATGGGTTGTAGCTTTGGTAAAACCTCAATTTGAAGTTGGAAAGAACAATGTTGGCAAAGGAGGAATTGTAAAGGATACAAAACTGTTCAAAGACGTCATCGAGAATGTAAAAAAATGGGGAAAGTTGAACAACCTTGTTTATCAAGAACACATTAGCTCACCAATTTTAGGTGGAGACGGAAACCGCGAATTTTTAATGTACTTAAAGAAGGAATCATAAATAAGGACTGAAAAACGCTCATTCTTGGTCACTTTTGGGTTCCCTTTATCAAAAGCTTTGCTTTTTCCAGTTTAGAACCGTTCCAAATAAGAAGATTTGATATCTTTGCACCATCATTTAATGGTATTAGAATATGGCTGAATTCGATGTGTACAAAATAAGAAAGGACTTTCCAGCATTGACCCAACAGGTTTACGGGAAAGATTTAATTTATTTCGACAATGGAGCGACTTCGCAAAAGCCGCAATCGGTTATTGACGCGATTAGCACTTATTATTCAAAAGACAATTCCAACATTCATCGCGGTGTACATTATTTAAGTCAACTGGCAACGACTCAATATGAGGAAGCTAGAAAGACGATTCAAAAATACATCAACGCAGAATTTGAAGAAGAAGTTCTTTTTACAAAGGGAACTACGGACGGGATTAACCTTGTCGCTTTTTCATTCGGAGAAATGCTAAATGCTGGAGATGAGGTGATCATTTCGGCAATGGAGCACCATTCCAATATCGTTCCATGGCAAATGCTATGTGAGCGAAAAGGATGTGTTTTACGAGTGATTCCAATAACGCAAGAAGGTGAATTGAAAATGGATGAATTCCATTCTTTTCTTTCTGAAAAAACGAAACTGGTTTCAGTAACGCATATTTCAAATACACTTGGAACAATCAATCCTGTTGAAGAAATTATAACAGCTGCTCATGCGGTTGGTGCAAAAGTTCTCTTGGACGGAGCACAAAGTATTCAGCACATGAAAGTCGATATGCAAGCTTTGGATTGCGATTTCTATACCTTTTCAGGACACAAGGTTTTCGGCCCAACTGGAGTTGGAATTCTTTATGGAAAGAAGGACATTTTAAATGCAATGCCTCCGTATCAAGGTGGTGGCGACATGATTGCAAAAGTGACATTTGAAAAAACGACATACAACGAATTGCCGCATAAATTCGAAGCAGGAACGCCCAATATTTCGGGAGGGATTTGCTTAGGAACGGCGATTGAATATTTGTCTTCATTCGATATAAACGAACTCGAAGCATACGAGCAGGATTTGGTGGAATACGCCGAGACAGAAATTAAAAAAATAGAAGCGGTTCGAATTATCGGAACGGCGAAGAAAAAGACGAGTGTTGTTTCATTTGTTGTCGAAGGAACGCATCCTTTTGATATTGGAACACTCCTCGACAAACAAGGAATCGCGGTTCGAACTGGACATCACTGTACACAACCTTTGATGGACTTTTTCGAAATCCCTGGAACGGTGAGAGCTTCTTTCGCTTTTTACAATACTAAGGAGGAAATAGATACTTTTATAACCGCTTTGAAACGAAGCGTGAATATGTTATTGTAATTGAAGGCCGATGATTCGAAAATTCGATTGTTTGATCATTCGAAATTTTAGAATTGCGATAGGGTAAAAATAATTGAAGATAAAAGATGACGTTAGAAGAAAAACAGCAGGATATAATAGACGAATTCGCCATCTTCGATGACTGGATGGACAAATACGAATACATAATTGAACTTGGAAAAGATTTGCCTAAAATTGCAGACAGTAAGAAGACAGAAGACCGTCTAATTGAGGGATGTCAATCACGGGTGTGGTTGGATACTGAGATTGAAGGTGACAAAATGCGTTTTACTGCGGATTCAGATGCGATTATCACGAAAGGGATTATCGGTTTGTTGGTTCGGGTTTTTGACAATGAAACTCCGAAAGCTGTAGCAACGGCCGATTTAAGATTTATAACTGAAATTGGTTTGCACGAGCACCTTTCACCAACACGATCAAATGGGTTGGCGAGTATGATAAAGAGAATGAAAATTAATGCCTTAAAGTCTGTATAATGAGTGTTGAAATGGTTAAGCTAGAAAATAAGGTTATTGAGATATTGAAAACAATATATGACCCTGAAATCCCCGTTGATATTTTCGAATTGGGATTGATTTACGAGGTTATAATTGACAAAGAGAACAATGTCGTAATACAAATGACATTAACGTCTCCAAACTGTCCAGTTGCAGAATCAATGCCGAAAGAGGTTGAAGATAAAGTAGCTAGCCACGAATTTTTCGAATCAGCGAAAGTCAACATCGTTTTTGATCCACCTTGGGACAAAGACATGATGAGCGAAGAGGCACAATTAGAATTGGGATTTTTATAATTGATTATTCGATTTCTCGATCATCGTATCTTGCGGATGATCGGAAAATCGAACTATCTAACGATTGAAACATATGAGACGAGTTGTTGTAACTGGAATTGGAGCATTAACACCAATCGGAAATAATTTAGAAGACTTTTGGACGAATCTAAAAGCAGGAAAAAGTGGAGCATCAGAAATCACTTATTTCGACACTGAAAAATTCAGATCGAAGATTGCTTGTGAGTTGAAAGACTTTGATCCTAAAGAACATTTCCACGTTAAAGAATTAAGAAAATACGATCCGTTTTCGCAATATGCGTTGTACGCGGTTGATCAAGCGTTGAATCATGGAAACATTGATTTGGAGCCTTTAAATAAAGATAGAATCGGTGTAATCTGGGGATCTGGAAATGGAGGAATCCAAACGTTCCAAGATCAAATGAAAGAATATGTCGAAGGAGATGGAACCCCTCGTTTTTCACCGTTCTTTATTCCAAGAATATTGGTTGACATTGCGTCTGGACTGATCTCAATCAAGTATGGATTAAGAGGTGTAAACTTCTGTCCCGTATCTGCTTGTGCAACTTCGAACACTGCAATGATTGAAGCTTTCAACTACATCAAGTGGGACAAAGCAGATATGATTGTTACAGGAGGATCGGAAGCGGCAATTAACGAAGCAGCAATGGGAGGATTTGCATCGGCAAGAGCATTGTCTTTGAGAAATGATTCCCCAGAAACAGCATCTAGACCATTTGATGTATCCAGAGATGGATTTGTAATGGGAGAAGGAGCTGGAGCACTTATCTTTGAAGAATACGAACACGCTAAGAAACGTGGGGCAACGATCTATGGAGAAATTGTTGGTGGTGGAATGGCAGCAGATGCTTACCACTTGACAGGAACACATCCTGACGGTGACGGAGCTGTTCTTGGAATGAACGAAGCACTTCGCGAAGCAGGTATTTCTGCAGATGAGGTGGATTATGTTAACATGCACGCGACTTCTACTCCTCAAGGTGACAATTCAGAATTGAAAGCAGCAGAACGCGTTTTCGGTAAACGTAAATCACTTGCCGTGTCTGGAACGAAATCGATGACAGGACACTTATTGGGTGCTGCCGGAGCAATTGAAGGAATCGCAAGTATCATGGCATTGAGAGAAGGAATTGTACCTCCAACGATTAACACGACTGAAATCGAACCTGAGTTTGCTGATCATTTTGACTTTCCTTTAGGAACAGGTGTGAAAAAAGAAATGACGTATGCGATGAGCAACACTTTCGGGTTTGGTGGCCATATCGCTTCCATCTTGTTTAAGAAATATTAATCGAGAATTAATACGTGCTTCTCATTTCCGATTTAGAAAATTCTATCTTTAAAAGAGGAACCCTACTTCGGTGATCAAGAAATTTCATAAAATACCGCTTTTTGTAATTTGTCTTTTGGCACTTGAACTCAACTCTTGTTCAGAAAAGAAGGAACACTCTTTGCCGGTCATCGAAATCGATTATTACGCAGACCACCTCGGCTTGGGCGATTACAATGATTGCGAAATGAAATTCTCGGATGAAAACGGAAAAGTCATTTATGATTTAACTCCTAGACTAAAATATAGAGGGAATTCAAGCTTTCAATACGCCAAGAAAAGTTTTACGTTAAAACTCGATGGTGCAAAGTCATTTGCGGGAATGGACAAAAGTATTTACTGGAAACTCAACGCGGACTACATCGACAAAACATTCATGCGAAATAAAATCAGTTATGATTTATTTCGATCCTTCTCAGAAGGAAATTACGCGCCGAAAGTAGATTATGTTGTTCTTTATGAAAACGAGTATTACAAAGGAATTTACTCCATCGTTGAAGGCGTTGATGAATTCCGATTGGGCTTGGATTTAAAAGATCCGAAAGCCGTTTTATTTAAAGAGCCGCCGCTTCATAACCCTCCGAGTGAACATGCTAAACGCTACAAGAATTTCGCTCATTACAGTGAGGTCGATGTGCGCTATGCGAACTTTTCTCAAAAGGCAAAGAAGAAATTAATCAAGCGATCGTATTACAATCAGCGGTATCCTGAAATTTCAGATGCGAACAAGAAAAACGACATTCATAAATTGACGGAGTTCATTCACAATTCGTCGGATGAGGATTTCAAAAGCAAGGTGTTTACAGAGTATTTTTCTATCGAAAACATAATCGATTGGCACTTACTGATTCTTGTAACCAACAACGGCGATGGCATCAAGAAAAACAATTACTTCTTTAAAAGAGATGCTTCAAGCCCATACTTGTATTGCCCATGGGATTTTGATCATAGCTTTGGTCGTGAAGGCGATGGTGAACCGATTACGGAAGATATTTGTGATATTGAGAGTCACAAGCTCTTTGAACGTTTGGTTGAATTGAACCCTGATGGTTATGTGGAAAAGCTTCCTGAGAAATTCAAGAAACTAGTGGAAAATGGAATCCTTTCTGCGGAAAATATTCACCAAATGATTGATGAAAACGCAGAGAAATTGCGACCAGAAATCAAAGCCAATGAGGCGCGTTGGCCATTGGATGAAGTGGGTTATTTTAAGGGAAGTGATTTTGAAAAAGAAATTCAGTTAATGAAAGACTGGATTGAAAAGAGAATTCTACGGATTGATAATTATTTGATTGGACCCGCAGGATCTTTTAATTGCTTTGGACCTGTAACTGAACCTGTGCCTTTAGTCCCTCCGATGGTGATTCATAAGCCTGTTGGCAGTGCAGTTCAGGTTCCTGATTATTAGACTTCAGTTATAGGTTTCTAAAACCGATGTACAAATCCAATATTCGCCCCAACTCTCCAAGGTGATCTATCAAACGGTTCGTTTACTTGCTGCGGTGTAAAGCAATACGAAAACGAAGGCTCAACATACATACTCCACTGTTCCGTTAATTTCATTTTATATCCGATTCCAAATGTAGAACTCAATTGAAAGGTTTTCAGATTTCGTTGATCTCCTCCTGTCAAATTTGGATCGATGATCGTCAAATCTGTCATTTCTTGACGGTACTTTGCGTCAATTAAAGTTGAAGCAATGATTCCTCCTGAAACATACAATCCACCAACAATATTGACGTTTAAGCTGACTGGAAATTGCAGGAATCCTTGTCGGAAAGTGGTGTTAGAAAACTCTTGCGATCCAGTTGGCAGAACAACCATTTCTGCTTTTGATTTATACCCTAAATCTCGGTATCCGATTCCCCAAGAAAGTTCAAGGCGTTCATTCAATTCATGTCGAAAGAAGATGTGTCCTGAGAATGTAAAAATCCCGCGTTCCATCGAATTGATTGAATCAGCATAACCGTCGCTCACGGATGACCAAGTCTTGTAATGCACATCTGAATAACCTGGATTAAAATTAAAGCCGATTGAAGTTTTTGTTTCTTGGGAATACCCCAGCAACGGGAAACAAAGTAGGAATAGTAGTTGTAGTCGTTTCATAGACGTAAGAAACGAAAAATATACTACCTTATTGTTAAGTTTAGTTAAGTTCCTCTTTCAAATAACGCGCTGTATGTGATTTATCTGCGAAATTTTTAACGATCTTTTCTGGAGTGTCCGAACAAATAATTGCACCTCCACCTTTACCGCCTTCAGGGCCGATATCAACGACGTAATCCGCTACTTTAACAATGTCCAAATTGTGTTCGATCACCAAAACCGTGTTTCCCTCATCCACCAAACGCTGCAATACTTGAAGCAACATTTTAATGTCCTCAAAATGCAAACCTGTTGAAGGTTCATCCAGGATAAACATTGTGTTTCCAGTGCTCTTTTTCGATAGCTCTGTAGACAATTTAATTCGTTGCGCCTCGCCTCCGGATACAGTTGTAGAAGGTTGCCCAAGCTTAACATATCCCATTCCAACAGAAACCAACGTTGCCAATATTCTGTGAATTTTAGGAATACTTTCAAAGAAAATGGAAGCGTCGTCAATTGTTAAATTGAGAACATCACTAATTGATTTCCCTTTGAAGCGAACTTCTAACGTTTCTCTATTGTAGCGCTTTCCATTGCACGTTTCACATTCAACGTACACATCTGGCAAGAAATTCATTTCGATGATTTTCATTCCGCCGCCTTTGCACGTTTCGCATCTTCCTCCAACAACGTTGAATGAGAATCTTCCTGGCTTGTAGCCACGAATTTGAGCTTCGGGTAAACTCGCAAAAAGAGAACGAATTTCATCGAACATCTTCGTGTACGTCGCAGGATTTGAACGCGGTGTTCTTCCAATTGGACTTTGATCAATTTCGATGACTTTATCCAAATGCTCCATTCCCGAGATCGACTTGTAAGGCAACGGTTTCTTAACGCCGTTGTAAATTTCAGCCAATAAAATTGGATACAAGGTTTGGTTGATCAATGTAGATTTTCCACTCCCAGAAACTCCTGTTACGCACGTGAAGGTTCCCAATGGAATCGACAGATTTACGTTCTGAAGATTTCTACCAGTCGCGCCTTTTAGCTGTAATTTCTTTCCATTTCCTTTTCGACGTTTCGAAGGGATTTCAATTTTCTTCTTACCCGTCAGGTATTGATTCGTTAAAGAATCTTTGGCTAGAAACTCTTTAATCGGGCCCGCATTTACTATATCTCCGCCATAGACTCCAGCACCAGGGCCGATGTCCACAACAAAATCTGCTGCCTCAATCATTTCTTTGTCGTGTTCAACAACAATGACTGAATTTCCAGTATCACGCAATCGTTTTAATGACGTGATCAATCTTGAATTATCGCGCTGATGCAAACCAATAGACGGCTCATCCAAAACATATAAAACGTTCATCAATTCGCTTCCGATTTGAGTCGCCAAGCGAATTCGTTGCGCTTCTCCCCCAGATAATGTTTTGGCCGATCGATGCAACGATAAATATGTTAAGCCAACTTCAACAATGAAATCCAATCTGTTATTGATCTCTTTCAAGATCTCTACTCCGATTACTTTTTCCTTCGCTGATAATTGACTTTCAATTGATTTGAACCACACAGAGACATCCGAAATGTCCATTTGCGCCAATTCACCAATGTTCTTCCCTCCTATTTTAAAATAATGTGCTTCTTTCTTAATCCTAGTCCCTTTACACGTTCCACAGATTTTCTTATTCATAAAAGTCTGCGCCCAACGTTGAATTGGAGCCGAACTTTCTTCTGAATGTCGGGTAATGAAATTAATTACGCCTTCAAAAACCACAGACTTGTCTTTTCCAGACCGAACGATGCCTTCATTTCCATAAAGAACGACGTTCAATGCTTCATCACTAAGTTCCGAAATCTTCGTTGTCAATGAGTAGTCTTCCTGTGTTAAGAAAGAATCTAATTTGTCAAAAACCCACGTGCGCTTGTATTCTCCTAGCGGAATAATTCCTCCAGCCTTTATCGTTTTCTCACGATTTGGAATAATCTTATCAATGTCCACTTCTGTTACCTCTCCAAGTCCGCTGCACGTTTTACACGCACCGTAAGGCGAGTTGAACGAAAACAAATTTGGTTCAGGTTCTGGGTAACTAATTCCACTGGTCGGACACATCAATGATCTACTGAAATGACGAACGGCTCCTGTTTCGTAATCCATGATCATCATCGACTTCGTGCCGTGTTTCATTGCAGTGACAACATCATCATAAATGCGTTGTTTGTCCTTCTTTCCAATTTCCAAGCGATCAATTACAATATCCACATCGTGAATTTTGTAACGGTCCAATTTCATTCCTTTGGTGATGTCTTTAAGTTCGCCATCGACTCTCACTTTCGTGAAACCCATTTTAGTGATTTGCTCGAACAATTCACGGTAATGTCCTTTCCGACCTTTGATCTTTGGAGCAAGAACGATTACTTTTTTCCCATTGTAATTATCAAGGATTAGATCAACGATTTGATCGTCGGAGTATTTCACCATTTCCTCATCGGTCACATAAGAATACGCAGTACTCACACGAGCGAAAAGCAAACGCATGAAATCATAAATCTCCGTGATTGTTCCAACTGTAGAACGCGGTGATCTTGAAACAGTTTTTTGCTCAATAGAAATCACAGGACTTAAGCCTTCAATTTTATCGACATCCGGCCGTTCCAATCCACCTAAAAATTGGCGTGCATAAGCCGAAAACGTTTCAATATATCTTCTTTGCCCTTCCGCGAAAATTGTATCAAAAGCCAATGATGATTTTCCACTTCCACTCAAACCTGTGAAAACCACAAGTTCATTTCGAGGAATTTTCAAATCAATATTCTTCAGGTTGTGCTCGCGCGCACCGTAAATTTCGATGTAATCTTTTTTGCTCACTATAGAGGTAATAAAATGGTGTAAGGCGTACTTCTAAACGTCAACTTATCGGATTTAATCCAAGGATTCAAAACCTTTAGCATGTGATAATTAGAACCGTTTTCCACTGCCCAAGGCATTAAGTTGTCAATCGATTCTTCGACAATAACCGAACGTGTTTGAACAGGCTCATAAAGCGACATTTTTTCTTGATCAAACCCATAATCCTTCGCGTTTTCGAAAATCAACTTGAGCGCTAAAATCCGAAACATGTATCGACTCGTTTCATTGTTCAAATGAAGATCAAAATAATTATCTACTTCTTGTCTTTCCAAGTCACCAGTAATTCCTCCAACACCTCTATTATAAGCTGCTGATGTCAAGAGCCAATCATCAAATTTTGCATTGGCATCTTTCAAGTATTGACAGGCTGCTCTGGTACTTTTTTCAACATCCAATCTTTCATCCACTTCAGAATCTATTCTTAGATCATATTCTTTTCCCGTCGCTGGCATAAATTGCCAAAACCCTTTTGCCCCTGAAGGACTAACGGCTTGTGTCAATCCACTTTCTATCAAACACAAATATTTGAAATCATCTGGAACGCCTTCTTCTTTTAAGATTGCTTCTATTGTTGGGAAAAAGCGATTGGCTCTTTTGAAAGACTGAATTGTTGAACTGTGGTAAAATGTATTTACAATTAATTCTTTATCCAATCGCTCTTGTATATCGAAATTATCGATCTTGATTTTCTGTCCACCAAATTCCATTTCAGCAGGAAGATCTGGCATTGAAAACAATTCGTTTGGTTCGACCTTAACAACTTTTGGTTCTGGTTTTTCTTCTTTCGGGGAACTGCAAGAAACAGCAAAAAACAGAGAAGAAATAAAGAAAATTGGAGTACTAAATTTAGGCATACACGAAAATAAGAAATAAGAACTATTTATTTCTTAGGTGCCTTATATTTAATCGTGTTACGATAGAGGATTATGAACACGAAAATGAAGTATGCTACGAAAAATACGATTGGAACAACCGTTTCCAATTTAACAAGATTTACCATTGCGACTGCAAGAAGACTTGAGATCGCGCCAATGACGACGAATACGTACCAAACTTTTATGTCTGTTAATCCAGAATAAACAAGATGATGCGTTGTGTGGTCTTTTCCACCCACCATCGGGGATTGTCTCTTTTTCAATCGATTAATGACAACCGTTAAAGTATCTACAGCGGTTGGAGTAAAAGCGACAAGTGCAATACATAATCCAACCCAAGACGGAATTTCTGACCCCATTTTGACATTCCAATCGACAGGAACGTTCCAAAGGTATTCCATCCCGTAATACGCAACGAAGAGTCCAATAAATTGCGAACCAGCGTCTCCCATAAAGAGCTTGGACGGATTGACATTCATTGTTAAAAACCCTAGAACGGCTCCAATAACAGCTATGTTCAATAGGCTGAAAAGGTTCGTGTTAAAACCTCCAATTAGCCACCAAGACAGCAGACATGAAGACAAAATAAAGAATACCGTTGTTCCTGTTATACCGTCCATGTTGTCCAGCATATTCAAGGAATTCATTACGATGACAACCCAAATTACGGTTACCGTTGAATCAAGGTAAAAAGAATGAAAAAGATCAATGTACGATCCTGTCCAAACGAACAAAAAGCCACACAAAATCTGCGCAAACAATTTAATTAATGGTCGTGTGTTGTAAGCGTCATCAGCCAATCCCATGAGAAAAGCAACGGTACCCGCTGCGAACAGCCCTACGAATTGTTTGTTACGAAAGACGTCCGGTTCATCAATGAAAATAATGGAGTACGCAACTGCTGCGAAGACGAAAACAACGAAAAAACTTACGCCACCCAAAGAAGGTTTTGATTCATTGCTCCAACGAATGACAACATCATTTTTATTCCGAATCCCTAAAGATCTTGAAAACCTGAGAAGTACAACATTACTGATAATTGCGACGAGCATTCCACCCAATCCGAACCCAAGAATTTGTAACAATTTGATTAGCAATCTTTAAAAATTAAAGTAAGCTACAAAGGTAGGCAAATTCATTGGACAGGAAAAATCTATTTAAGTGTAAATCTTCTCAATTGAGCTAATCTTTTTTATTGGACTTAAACATTTTGCGGTACCACTTTTTAGCTCGAGCCGCTTTCTTGAATTTATCTGGTTCATCGTCCAAATAACCGTTGCCGTATCCATAGCCGTAACCGTAGCCATAACCATAAGCAGATCCTTTACTCGATTTAACACCATTCAAAATCACATTCAATGATTTCAACTGTTGAACTTCAAAAAGCTCTTCAATTCGACTAGCGAAATTACGTTTCGAATATTGCGATTTAAACACATAGATTGGAATATCGGCTTCTGTCAGGTTTCTAACTCCATCAGACACCAATCCAACCGGTGGATTATCTATAATAACAACGTCGTACCGTTTTTTCAATTCCTCGATAACATCTTGATATCCTTGGCTCAATATTAATTCCGAAGGGTTTGGTGGAATTGGACCTGCAGTAATGAAATCCAATTCTGGAATTGCAGATTTTTTAATACACTCATCAATTGTTGAATGTCCTACGATAAGTGAACTCATGCCGTGAACATTATCAACGTCAAACCCGAGGTGTACTTTCGGTTTTCTTAAATCCAAATCCAGTAGAATCGTTTTCTTTCCAGACATAGCGATTATACCGCCTAAGTTCAAGGCAACAAATGTTTTTCCTTCACCAGAAATAGATGATGAAATCGCAATCGTTTTATAGTCAGGATGAACGTAACTCAAATTCGTCCGAATCTTTCTCATGGCTTCTGCCATCATCGATTTCGGCGCTTCAGCAACTACCAATTGAGAATATTCCATTGAGTACTTAAACAAAGGAACACCACCTAATATTGAAGCTTTATCTGGAAGTACGTTTGCCAAATCTTCAAGAAGATTAATCTCGTTGAAAGTCAGGTATTTCAAGAACATGATTCCAAACCCTACAACCAATCCAAAGAAAATGAAGGAGGCATAAATGAAATTCTTATTTGGAGCAACGGGAGTAAAATTAACATAAGGTTGTTTCAGAATTCTATTTGCTGATGCATATCCCGCATCAGAAATTGCATAAAGAATTTTTTTCTCAGTTAGAAGGCTAAAATATTTTTCATTCAAATCCTGAATATTCTTCAACCTATTGAACTCCATTTTTTTCTCTGGGAGGCTAACCTGATCAGACTTAAGTGAAGCAATCTCTTTCCGAATAAGTGTCGCATTGGAATGCAATCGAGAGTCAATCGCATCAATACTTCGTTGAATCGTCAGAACCTTCTGATTGATCTTTTCCTTTAATTTTGTGACCTCAACATTGCTTTCCGTGACCTTATAGAGTAGGTCTTCCCGACGTTCTAATAAATCGTGCAGTTCGTTCAAATGTTTCACCAATGACTGCTCATAAGATCGACCCAACATTTCAGGAAGCATTCTGTAAACCTCTAATCTCTTTGGCCCGTTTGGATTGTTTGGATTATCGGAGCTTTTCTGCAACATCTTACCTGCTATGAGAAGAGCATTGATTTCTTCCTTTATAAGAAATAATTGATCTTGAAGCTTCGAAACTTGATCATTAATGGACGACCCAATCATATCAGGATCTGGCATCTGAGACAATCTCTGGTAATCGGTCAAATTATCTTTTGACGTTTCCAATTCGTTCTCAAGTGAATCCAATTGTTGATCTATGAAGTTCAATACATTCTCCGAACCTTGGCGTTTAATCTCCTCATCGTAGGTACTAAATGAATTGGCCAAAGCCAGAGTCATATCATGACAGAGTTGTGGATTATGACCTCGGAACGTAATCCCTATGGTTTTTGCATTCACATCCAACGCTGTTATTTCAAGACCAGATATCAGTCGACTTGAAACGGACTTAACACTATTAAAAGTGAAAAACAATTCGTTTTGTTTGGATGATTTTCGAAGGACACTTGAGTTACTGGACTTAACAACAATGTCCATGTCGTCATTTTTGAGGTGCGTCCCCAATTTCCCGCGTAGCTTTTTAGTTCGGCCACCCAAAGGATAAGTCAACGTAAGAATGTCACCTGAATAGTCGACTTCAATTTCGACGCTAATTAGCGATGAATCATACAAATGATAGGGCTGAACATTAAAGTTACTCGAAAGGTATTTTTCCTCAGTCAGAACCTGACCTCTTGAAAATAAACTTACATTTAAATTGACCTCGCTTACGGCCCTTTCGAACAAGAGTTCAGAGCGCAAGAGTTCTACAACTTCTGATATTTCATTTTCCTGAGAGTTTAAATTCTCAAATTCCAGAACATCTTTTGCATTATCCTGATCGGACAATTGAATGACCATAGTTGATTCATACACAGGTTTCGTGTATCTCAAATACAAAAACGCGAACATTCCGAAAATAAAAATGAACGTTAATGGCCACCACCAAAAGCGTCTTACAATCGTTCTTAAGATAAGAGGATCGTAGGCTCTATTTATTATGAAACTTTTCTTCGAACTCACCTATTGAAATAATTGAATTACTGATAATATTAAAAGTGCCGTTGATATAATTGATGTTATTGGAACAATATCTTCAGCAAGTTCTTTGGAAATATCTGGAGTTGGCTCAACATATATGTAGTCGTTTGCTTGAACAACCATGTCTGCAAATTTCAACCCTGACATGACGGATAAATCCATTACATAAACTTTACGTTCACCGTCCACTCTTCGCATTAGTTTAACTGTATTTGATTTCCCTCTATCCGTAATCCCACCGGCTTGAGCAATAACCTCCATTAGCGTTGTATTAACGTTCAACAGTGGTATCACCTTCGCATCGGAACCGTTTCCTGGGAAAACAATAACTCTTTGATTTGTAATGTTTACTTGAATAAATGGCTTTTGATACTCCTTCGAGTATTTAGAAACTAAGGTATCTTCGAAATCTTCTATTGTCAATCCAGCTGCTTTAACTTTCCCTAGTTTCGGAAGTTCAACAGTACTGTCTTTACGAATTAAATACTGAACAGGAGAAGTTTCAATTAATCGTTCATTCGTCAATCCACTCATAGTTTCGATGAGGATCGCTCCATCATTCGTCGTCATTCTAAATGTAATCTTATCATCTACTGAAAGCTTGTATTCTTCTTCAGGATTCAAAGGAATCTCTTCTGAGTTCACTACTACGCCTTTTTCCGACTTCCACATTAAGTTACTATTCACCCCGCAACCCTGAACAATCAGCATTATTAGCGCAACAATAAACCATAATCTTCGCTTGATCATCATTTCTTCTTTTCTAACAAGTCTTTGTACAAAATATCCATATTTCGCGCTAAAGTCTTGTAATGGAATTTATCTTGTACGAAGGTCCATCCATTTTGTGACATTTTTTCGCGTTTATTTTCATCCTCAATCAATTCCAAAACTCGATTGACATACGTTTTCTGATCATTAACGGCTACAACAAACCCTGTATCTCCGTTCAGGACTATATCTCTAACGCCGCCTACATCTGTCGAAACGACTGGGATACCTCCTGCTTGGGCTTCAATCAAACTCACCGGAGTTCCTTCATTATTAGAAGTCAAACACACAATATCCATTGCTGAATTAAACTCACCAATATCCGAAATCCAAGAGGTCAACTCTATGCGATTATCGTTCAACTCATTGATTTCTTTTGCTCTTAATTCTATCTTTTCACGTTCAGCGCCATCACCAACAACGAATACTTTAACTGATTTCGTCGTTTTCCTCAACACTTCAGAAATAACATCAAAAAAGAAATCGTGATTCTTTACGGGGGCCAGGCGTCCAACAATTGCGATAGCAACGTCCTCTTCCTTCAATTTCCACTTTTCTCGTTCAGTCGTCCTAGAATTTAGGCGTTTTTCGTGAAATGGTTCAAGATCAAATCCCAAGGGAACAACGTGCATTTTATCTGCTTTGCAAATTTTATGTGTGTTCACCAATTCTTGTTTTTGAATATTAGAAATGGCTACAATTGCATCGGATTTCCTTGCGAGGTTTCTTTCAATTGCTTTAAAAAGGTTGGTCTTTACTTTTCCAAAATAGGAATGAAAAACATGGCCGTGAAATGTATGAATAACAATAGGAACATTGCACGCTCTAGCCGCTTTTCTTCCTAATGCACCTGCCTTTGAAGCATGCGTATGAACAATGTCAGGTTGGTATTCTTTAATTATTTCTTTTAGCTTTTTGTACGCTTTTCTATCGCTAGAAATACTTGGTAATCGAACCATTTCTTCCATCAGAATAGGTTCTACACCGTATTTTTCTAAAATGTACAGCGAGTCAGACTCCCCGACATCAGGCAAGCCACCAACTAACTTGGTTTCATACTCATCTCCTAAAAATTTAGTCAGAAAAGTAGCGTTGTACGTTGGACCACCGATATTAAAACGGTTGATAATCCT
This sequence comes from Crocinitomicaceae bacterium, assembly GCA_034111925.1. Taxonomy (GTDB): domain Bacteria; phylum Bacteroidota; class Bacteroidia; order Flavobacteriales_D; family Crocinitomicaceae; genus UBA4466. The sequence goes on along the minus strand of JAWUWJ010000107.1, from coordinate 2,779 downwards.
TAAAATTTTAATTTTTTTCACTCGATATATATAACGCAAACTTACGCCAAGGGTTCTGTTTCCTAGAACATTTGTTTAAAAGTTTTTAACCTTTTGGCACATTCATTGAACATTCTTAAGACATTTAATAAAAAAACGCGCGATGAAGATACTAAGTTCTATCCTTCTAAGTTTTCTATTTCTTACAAATTTTTCTTTTTCACAGAACAATGTTGAATCGGCTGTCAAATCCTTTGCTGGAAAGACTGGAATGGAACACGCTTCGATAAGCATCCATGTGATTGACCTTTCCGATGGAAGCGTTGTTGCGAAGTACAATCCTGAACGTACTTTACCAACAGCATCGACGGCGAAACTGTTTTCTACTGGAACCGCTTTGGACATTCTGGGGCCGAAACACAAATCGGAAACACGTATTTATATTGATGGCGATGTTGACTCGAATGGCGTGTTAAATGGAAACATTTGGATTAGAGGTGGCGGCGACGCTTCGATTGGAAGTAAATACTTTAATAAAGAAGGACATCAACTTGACTTTTTCACGAAATGGATCAGTGCCATTCAAGAAGCTGGAATCAAAGAAATTAGCGGAGGCGTAATCGCGGATGCTTCTGAATTTGGCTACGAAGGCGCTCCTGGAGGTTGGAGTTGGTCGGATATGGGAAACTATTACGGTGCTGCACCTTCTGGCCTGACGATTTATGACAACTTATTGCGCTATACCTTTTCAACATCTTCTGTTGCGGGGAATCCGACAACAATCAAATCAATCGAACCGTACGTTCCCGGAATGACATTTCACAATTATGTGCTTTCTTCAAAAAAGAGTGGAGACAACGCCTATTTATTTGGTGCGCCTTATTCAAATGACTTTTTTGGAACAGGAACATTGCCTATTAATCGCTCTAGTTTCTTAGTCAAAGGCAGTTTACCCGACCCTGAAATGCAATTCGCGTATGAATTCAACAAGGCCATTGCGGACAGTGGAATCAAGATTTATGAATTGCCTAGTACAGCCCGCGACAAAGAAATAAAGAGCACAACATCTGATTACGAAAAGAGAACATTGTTGCACTCAACGAAAGGAAAGTCACTTTCAGTAATGATTAAAGAAACGAATTATCGGAGTGTGAACCTTTTTGCAGAACACATGATTAACATGATTGGGTATGAAAAAACGGGCAACGGAAGCACGACTTCAGGATTAAATGTCTTGGCGAAATATTGGGCGGGAAAAATGAACACTTCTGGATTACAGATCAACGATGGAAGTGGTTTATCGCGGAACAACGCCATTTCATCACATCATTTCACGCAGTTTTTGTCTTACATGCACAAAAGTAAATACGCAGCTGATTTTAAAGCTTCATTGCCAATTGCAGGAGTAAGCGGAACGTTAAGAAATGTATGTAAAGGCCAAGCGGGACAAAATAGAGTTGTTGCGAAAAGTGGTTCTATGACGCGAATTAAAAGTTACGCTGGATATGTGACAACAAAATCCGATAAGAAATTGGCTTTCGCGATTATCGTGAACAACAATACGTGTTCATCTGGAACATTAAAAGTTAGAATTGAAGCGGTATTGAATGCGATGGCGAATTACTAAACGAGTTCGGCTTTCATAATCCGAGTCCAGAAATCCTTTGTTGAAATCCCTGCCGCGTCGATCATTTTTGGAACAATGCTTTCGTTCGAGAAACCAGGAGTTGTGTTTACTTCAATGACGAAAGGTTCATTTCCAACAATCATAAAGTCAATTCGAGCAACAGATCTTAGGTTCAGCAATTCGTAAATATCTTTTGAAATCTTCTGAATCTCTACAGTCATGTTGTTGTCAATTCTCGCAGGTGTAATTTCTTGAGACAATCCTGAATACTTCGCTTCAAAATCAAAAAAGTCATTCTCCGAAACGATTTCAGTCAAAGGCAAGGCGCAAACTCCGTCCTCGTCGCGGTACAATCCACAAGTAACTTCCGTTCCGTCTAAAAAAGCTTCCAGAATCACCGTTTTTCCCTCAACGAAAGCTTCATCAACCGCTTTCTGCAATTGATCTTTCTCCTTCACTTTGGCAATTCCATAACTCGAACCTGAATCACACGGTTTCACAAAAATAGGCAAGCCCAATTCAGCGATTATCGCATCTGAATTGAGTTTTTGATTGGCGGTTGTTAAATACTCCGACTTTGCCACTTTGTATCCAAATCCTTCCAAGAATTTATTACAGTACCATTTGTCAAACGAAAGCTGCGATGCTAGTGGCCCTGAATTCACGTATGGAACGTTGATCATTTCAAGATAGGCCTGAATCTTCCCATTCTCTCCTGGATCACCATGAATATAGACAATGGCAACATCAATCTTGTCAACTCCATTGTTGTATGTAAAATCAACAGGATTCAATTCAACCTTGGTTCCATCTAAATCAACAAACCAACCGTCCTTTTGAAGATAAACCAAAAAGGCATTAAATTCATCTGGAAAATTCTGTTGAATATTCGTTGCGCTCAATACAGAAATCTCAAATTCGGAAGAAAATCCTCCACAAATAATACCGACGTTTTTCATCTTAAAATTGCTTACTTTTTAGACTAAAGTAGATGATCTTCGCTTAATTCGGAATGCCCTGTCAGAAAAGTTATTAGCAATATTGGTGTTAACTACTCAATATCAATTCTCTCTCAGTTTTTTAAGACAAATGTTTCTGCTATATTTGTCGCACCGAACTCTTTATATATACTGATGATCAAATCACTAACTTTTGCAATTGGATTGCTACTTT